>NZ_JACHDI010000003.1:0-484545 GCF_014201025.1 Paraburkholderia sp. MM5384-R2 | reverse complement strand
CTCTCTCGAACCCGGTCGCTCACTCAACGTACTGACGATGATTGATCCGTCTTTCGACAGACAAACCTTCCTCCAATACTGTGTGAGGCTTCTGATACTTCTGCCTGACAGCAGATTCCGGAGAATCCGCCGACGCATTCCGCATCAAGCGCCCACACTTATCGACTGTTAGTTTTTAAAGATCGGTCCGCCAAACCCGCCGCGCCTGAACCACCACTACCCGGCACTGCTTCGTTTGCGTCGCTGCGTCTGCAGCAGAGAAGCGGGATTATGGAGAACTTCCGTCGGATCGTCAACAGGTTTTTATCACTCGCTTAACCTGCCCACGCCGCTGAAGCCCACGCCATCAAAGGCTTCCCGCTTCTGCGCACCCCGGCGTCCGGAGCACGAAAGAGCGGCATTTTAGTCGCCGCAGCCAGAACTTGCAAGCGAAATCATGGGGTTTTCCTTAGGGGATCTTTCCCATACGGCCCGGATCGTCTATCGATGGGGTTTTCACTTCGGGCGCCAGCGTCTGGGCGGCGGATGCGCCGATCGTCCAATCATGCAGCACGGTATAAGCGACCGCCAGCAACGTCGGGCCGATGAAAACACCAAGAAAACCAAACGCAAACGCGCCGCCGAGGATGCCGAGCATCACCAGAATCAACGGCATGTCACTGTTTTTGCCAATCAGGATCGGTTTGATGACGTTGTCGGCCATGCCGACTACCAGCAGGCCCCATATGACCACAAAAATCGCCCATCCAGTCGACCCGCCCTGATACAGCCAGATCGCTGCCGGCAACCAGACAATGACCGGACCGCCCGGCACCACCGACAGAAAAAACGTCACGAGCCCGAGCAACGCCGGCGCCGGTACGCCCGCCATCCAGAAACCGAATCCCGCGAGAACCGCCTGTACGAGGGCCGTACCAAGAATCCCGTAGACCACCCCCTTCACCGTGCTGCCCGCCAGCGCCAGCAGATACTCGGCGCGCTCACCGGCTACTCGACGCATGCCGGCGTTCAGCCAGGCGGCCGCCCCCTCGCCACCGGTATAAAAGAAGAACGCGAGCACGATGCTCAACGCCAGCAGCCCCAGCCCATGCGTCACCGCAAGCGCCGCCGCCAGAATCCACTTCCCAGCCGGCGCGGCGAGCGTGCGCAATTGCGCGATCAACTCGGAATTGCTGCTGGTCAAGCGCTCCCAAAAGGCCCCGATGCTCGAACCAACCAGCGGGATCCGCTGCACCCACGGCGGCAGATCGGGCAACCCCGACTCGAAAAGTCTTTGCACCAGCGCAACGATGTCGTGAACATGCGCGCCGAACGCGAAACCCGCATAGACGAACGGCCCGAGCACCACGACCAGAATAATCAGCACGATCAAGGTCGCGGCCAGCTTGCGCCGCCCGCCGACCACGCCAGCGAGTCGCCGGTAGAGTCCCCAGGAACTGTAGCTGAGGATGGCGCCCCACAGCAGCGCGGTCGTAAATGGCGCCAGCACCAGCAACGACCCACCCACGAGCACAATCAATGCGAATACCGCGGCAAGTCGCTCGATCAGTTGGTCAGATTTCACGATGAATCTCCTATTGCGCCAGACCGTGGCAATGACATGGCACACGCCCGTCAGGTGCCCGCTGAACGCCGTCAGTATAGAAGCGAGCTGGGCGTCCGGGGTGTCTTATACCATCCCGCAAGGGTGTTGCGAGTCGCCTGCGACTGTGCCGGTGGCGACCGCATTTTTTGAGATGAAAGCGCCCAAATTGCCCGGAGATTGCTGGCCAATCCATATAGCTGCCTGGAAAAGACTAGAATATAAGGTTCCGTGCCCCCAATTTTTCCGGATTTATGCGCTCGCGAATCACCAAACGTCTCCCTCCCGACGCCGACAAGCTCGTCGGTCTCTCGCTCGCGCTTTTCGCGTCGGGCAGCCGTACCGAAGATCGCTTCTGGGAAGCGAAGCTCGACGCGCTGCTGGCCAAAGTCGTGCGCAACGCCAACCAGACTACGCTGGACGCCGCGCTCGACCATCTTCAGCAAAACCATCCGGATGCCTACGGCGCGCTGGCCGACATGGCGGAAACGCACAGCGAATCGTTCGTGATCGAACATGAAGGCGTGTCTTATGAAGCGCTGCTGATCGCCGCGCCTGTGCTCGCCTGGACCCGCTACGTGATTCCGTCCGGCCCGCTCAAGTCCGACGCCGCCGACGCCCTGCGCGCACACCTGCAAGCGCACGTGCTCGCCGCCAACACGCGCGTGGCAATGGCTCCGTTCCTGTTCAGCATCGACCAGTTGCCGCGCCATCACGTCGAAACGTGGCGCATCGCCCAGCAACTTGCGCAAGCCGCGGTCAGCGGCGGCAACGCGAAGCTCAACTTCGGCGAACTGCCGGAGACCTCGCCGATTCTGGCGGACCCGCGCTTTCTGCTCGCCGTAGTCGCCGCTCCCGTCGGCGACGCGACGTTCCGCTGGCAGGAAGAAGAGCACGGCACTCGCATCGAGCGCGGCCAATGTCTCGAGCAATGGGCCACCCAAGGCGGCGCGAATCTGTCGGTCGTGCTGCCGGGCTGCGAATTCGAATGTCTGCTGCCGGATGCGTACTACTCGGCGTGCCGCGACGCCGATGAAAGTGTGCGTCCGCACACCGTGCGTACCGCCGTGCGTTATCTTTTCGACACTATTGGCGCGGCGCCGCAGGATCTGCGCGCGGTGGTCGCCGGCTTCGGCGAACGGCGCATCGACGAGTACCGCGTCGGCTTCACGCGCAAGGGCAGCAACGACGTGATCTACGGTGTCGTGTGGCCACTCTACGGCCGCGAAAACGGCGAGGGGGGAATCGACGAGGAGCCGGAGGAAATCACCGGCTCGGACGAACCGCTCGAGGAAATCGTCGCGCTGCTCAAGGAAACCGGTATCACGGATGTGCGCCGCCACGCGGGCCGCTTCGAGCCGGAATATTGCGACGACTGCGGCGTGCCGCTGTATGCGGACCCGCTCGGCGAAATCGTCCACGCGGAAATGCCCGAAGACGCCGAGCCCGCGCAACCCCATTTCCATTGACACCGAAGTCGACATCCCTGCCTTATCGCAAAAAAGCCCCGTATATATGGGGCTCATTTGTTGATTGTCCGCATTTCTTATGCCTTTTGGACAGCCGTCAAAACGAAGGGAATTTGTCATCATAGGCACGGTGACGCATCGCCGTGATCGAGTCAGCTCCACGAGTCCCACAGATGCGTCGCGCCATTTCGCCCGATACATCTGGAGACATGCATGCGCTTCGCGATTCTCAATTCAAACGCAGAACGACGTGATGGACTCAAGGCCTTGCTGCGGCAGATCGACCGGCTGGCACGCTTCACAGAAGCCGATGAATGGCGTCTGCTCGAACGTCCGTTCAAGCGTTATCGGCCTGATCTCGTCGTGATCGACTGGGAGGACTGGATGTCGGTTGCGCAGGTGCGCGCGTTGCTCAGCCACTTTCCGGACCTGCGCATCAGCGTGCTCACCGACGGGACTTTGCCCGCGCTCGTGCGCGCGCTGATGGACGAAGGTGTGCTCGGCGTTGTTCCACGCGACACCGATCCCTGCCTGATCGTGCGCGCATTGGAAATGGTGCTGCTCGGCGGTCACTACGTGCCGCCCGGCGCGCTGGCGATCGATCCGCCGCTGCCGACCGACACCGCGATCCGTACGTTCGACGAAGAAAGTCCGCCGCCCCGCCGCAACAAACTCTCGGGCGGGCTGTCACCGCGGCAGGAGCAGATCATGCGCTGCGTGCACATGGGCAGCACCAACAAGATGATCGCGCGCACGCTCGGCATTAGCGAAGGTACGGTCAAGATCCACCTGACGAGCATATTCCAGCAACTTGGTGCGCCCAATCGCGCCGCGGCGGTCGCGCTTTACAACGGATGGCTCACGAATCATTTGCAAGTGCTGCGCAACAACGGCGAGCACAGCGCGCGGCCGGTCATCCGCGGGCAGCCTGGCCCGGTTCCGCTCCGCCGCCGCACACGTGCGCGCTTCCAGTATCCGTTGCCGGGCAGCGACACCAGCAGCGCGCTACCGATGGCCGCGGAGCCTGCCACGTCGTACGGTGAGGCCACACCCGGCCGGCCCGCGCGGAAGTCGGTCGGGCCGGGTTCCGCATGACGCGGGGCGCGGGGCGCGGGGCACGCCGCGCGCATGGGTTGGAACGTCCGCATGCGCGCAGCGTCGAGGGTGGGCTGGCATGGAATCCGCTCACACCTTTTGTCGTCCAACGAGTAATATGAGACACATGGGTTTCCTCTACACACCGCTTCCGTTTTGGGTCGCTGTCGGTGGCTGGATTGCCACTGCGATGGTGATCGCGCTCGCGCTGTGGAAAAAACCTTTCAAAAGACTTCAGGACGGCACGCTCCAGCATGTCTGGCTCGCGATAATCGTCGCGGTGTCGGTGCTGTGGTCGAGCAACGCCTGGCTCGACGACGGCACCGTGATGCACCTGCTCGGCGCCACGCTCGTCGTCACGCTGTTCGACTGGGGGCTCGCCCTGATCGCGATGGCGGTGGTCGCGGGACTGGCCGCCGTCGTCTTCGATGCGCCGTGGCAGGGCATCGCGCTGACGTTCCTCGTGTACGGAGCCCTGCCCGTCGCCATCTCGACCTTGCTCCAGCGCATCTGCACCGCGTGGCTACCGCGCAATCTTTTCATGTTCATCTTCGGCCAGGGCTTCGTTTCGCCCGCCATTGCCGTGTCGTTGACGGCCGCGGCAGCGCTCGGCATCCATATCGTCGTGTCCGGCGGTTCGATGACCGTGGTGCCGGTCGGCTACGCGCTCAGCGTGCTGCTGCTCGCCACCGGCGAAGCATGGTTCACTGGCATGGCGACCGCGCTGATCGCGGTCTACCGTCCCGCATGGGTGACCACCTACGACGTGCGGCGCTATCGTCTGGGCGGCCCGCGCACCTGAGAATGCGCGCTTTGACGTCGCGTGCGGCGCATCTGTGATAATCAGCGCCTCGTCACTGGAGACTTTCCGGGCGTCCCCGCCAGGACAAGGCAGAATATTTGCAGCAACATTGAACTCAACCCTTACGCGGGGCATCTTATTTGCCTCATCTCCCATTTGCGTCTAAAGAACTAGATGGATCGCACCAATGTACCGAGCCGGTTGCTGCGGGTGATCGGCCGGTTGGCAGCCTGCGCAGCGAGTCTCTCGCTCATCTGCGCGGCTCCCGCATTCGCTGATCAGCTCGAACAGCACAACGACCTCGTCAACAGATTTATCACCGAAATGCACGCGGATCCGCTCGTCGCGGACTGCGCCGCGCATGGCGACTTCGTCGCGAGCACGTCGACCGCTTTCGACCACGTCGAATTCCCGTCCAGTTCGTTCGACAGTGCGCACTCGTCGGTCACGCCATGGAACGACTCGTTCGACGAAGGCAAGCAGCGCGTCAAGGTGGACAGCATCGTCACCGTCGAGGGCGTCGGCGTGCGCGAGGACAACTCGGGCGAGCCGGCCGATCTGAAATTCCGCTGCGGCTACGTCGGCTCGCAGATGCTCGCGTTCAGCTGGAACGATCCAGTACCGCCAAACCGCGCGCATAGCGCGGGATCGGGCAAGCACAAAGGCGGCAAAGGCAAGCACGCGGTCGGCGGCAAGACGTCGAAGAAGTCGTCGAAGACAGGCTCGGGCCAATCGTCGCGCACGACGTCGAGCAAATCGGCAAACAAGAGCTCGAAGAAGAAGAGCCAATGACATCTGGCGCTGATCGAGCCGCGCCACCGTCCGATCAGTCGCCCCAATAAAAAACGAGGCACGCACTTTTGCCGTGCGTACCTCGTTTTTTGTGTCCATCCGTCCGCTTCTTCAGGCGAACGTCTCCACGTGTCGCAGGATCGCTTGCAACATTGCGGCGCCAAGCGATGCGCTGCGCTCGCCGTTCCAGCCGACCCGCTCGTCGGGCAGATTTGCGTTGTCCTTGAACGGCATTTCCAACGTCAACGATAGACAGCCGAATTCGTTGCCGATGTACTTCGACGCGAGCTTCAACGCATCCTCGCGATACTTGCTCGCCGCATAGCCATACTGGTCCTGAAAATCCGGACTCGCGTGCTTGAACGCCTCGATGAACGCCGTCTGCTCGCGGCCCTGCCGCTCGGTGAAGCCCGGCAACATTTCGGAGCCCGCGACGAACACATACGGCAATGCCTCGTCGCCATGAATATCGAAGAACAGGTCGCAGCCTATCGCATGAATCGCGTCGCGCACCACCAGCACCTCGGGACTGCGCGCGGCGTCCGGCTCCATCCATTCGCGATTCAGGTTCGCGCCGGCCGCGTTGGTGCGCAGATTGCCGCGCACGCTGCCGTCCGGATTCATGTTCGGCACGATGTGAAACACCGCATGATCGTAGAGCTTGCGCGCGACCGGGTCGCCCGCCCAATCGCCCCAACCGACGAGGCGCTTCACAAACCCCTCGATGAACCATTCGGCCATCGTCTCGCCCGGATGCTGCCGGGCAATCAGCCAGATGTTCTTTTTCGGCGCGGCGTTGGCGGCATCGTTGGCGGGCGGCGTGCCGAGCGTGAGCAGCGAAATCGGTCGCCCTTCGACCGTCTTGCCGAGTTCGGTCAGCGACGCGTGCGGCATCTGCTGCACGGCGCCGAGAAATTCGGCATGACGCTCCTCGCTGTAAGGTTCGAAGTACGCGTAGTAGATGCTGTCGAAATCGGGCGTATGGTCGATCGTCAGCACGCGGCCGTCGTACGACGTCGGCACGCGAAACCAGTTCACGCGGTCGTAGCTCGCGACCGCCCGATAGTCGCGCCAGCCCTCCGCGAACGCGCACGCGGCGGCGTTCTCGAAGGTCATCACGCAGCGCTCGCCCGCCGCGCCCGACAGGCGGAAATAGAACCACTGCGCGAACTCGGCGTGGCTGTCGGGCCGTACGCGCAGGCGAATATTGCCGGCGTCCTCGCAGGACAACACATCAACTGCGCCTGCGTCGAAATTGCTCGTAATCGATAACGTCATCGGAGTCTTCCCTGCCTGAATTCACGCTGCCTTTTTAGCGCAGCGGCACGCTTATTCCGCAACGCGGCGGCGAAATACGAAAGTGGAGTCGTTCGAGGCTTCGGCACAGAACGCGTAGCCTTCGGTCTCGAAGTCCTTCAACTGCGCGGGACGATCGAGGCGATTTTCCACCGCGAAGCGCGCCATCAAGCCGCGCGCGCGTTTTGCATGGAAGCTGATGATCTTGTAGCGGCCGCCCTTCCAGTCTTCGAACACCGGCGTGACGACCGGCGCGTCGAGCAGCTTCGGCTTGACCGACTTGAAATATTCGCCCGATGCGCAATTGACCAGCACGCGCGAGGTGGCCGCATTCTTCTTCAACTGCGCGTTCAACGCGTGCGTGATCCGCTCGCCCCAGAACGCGTACAGATCCTTGCCGCGCGGGTTGACGAAGCGCGTGCCCATTTCGAGCCGGTACGGCTGCAGCAGATCGAGCGGACGCAGCAGGCCGTAGAGGCCCGACAGCACCCGCACGTGATTCTGCGCATAGTCGAGATCGGCCGACGACAACGTCTTCGCATCGAAACCTTCGTACACGTCGCCGTTGAAAGCGAGCACCGCCTGCTTGGCATTGTGCATGCCGAATTGCGGCGACCAGTCCGCGTAACGCTGAAAATTGAGGTGCGCGAGCTGATCGGAAATGCTCATCAGCGAAGCGATCTGTTGCGGCGACAAACGGCGCAGGCCGCTGATCAGTTCGGCGGCGTCATCGACGAAATCGGGGATCGTGTGCTTTTTGACGTGCGGCGGGGTGTCGTAGTCGAGCGATTTCGCCGGCGACAGAACGATTATCATAGAGGCTTGCAGGCACGCCGTGCCTGGCGGTCAAAGACGAAAGCCCGATTGTAACGAATGCCCGGTTCCCTCGCCTCAAGCGGCGCGTTGCGCGTCGTACTCGATTCCAATGTCTGGATCGACATACTCGTATTCGACGACCCGCACACGCGGCCGATCGCCGCCGCGCTCGAAAGCGGCGCGCTCGCCGCGCTGATCGACGCGCGCTGCCTCGCCGAGCTCGCCTACGTGCTCGACTATCCGCAGTTCGCGCACCGCAATGTCGACAAAGCCGCTGCGCTCGCGGTCGTCGCGCGGCTGGCGCAACTGGTCAAGCCGTGTGAGCCGACCGAGTCCGCCGCCGACGCGCGGCCGCTGCCCCAATGCAAGGATCGCGACGATCAGAAGTTTCTCGAGCTTGCGCATGCGGCGCAGGCCGACTGGCTCGTGTCGAAAGACCGTGCGGTGCTGAAGCTCGCGAAACGGATCGCGCGCGACTTCGGCTTCAGGATCGCGCAACCGGCACCGTTCGTCGCGGCAATCGGCATCGCGCAGAATGCTGGGGGCGAGCCCGTCAACGCGTGAATCCGACCGTCCGTGCGGCGCGTTGAGCCGAGCGCATGTTGAAGCTTCATCGCCAGGCGGCTTCTGCCGATCAACGTGACACCCGCGGCGCGCACAGCGTGTCGCGATTCCCTACAATCAGGCTTCGCCCTTCGCAACGACAGTTCGAGAACCGGCCCACCTTATCGCCCTGCTACCCACGACGCCATGAACGCACCGCACGACACGCCCACGAGCCCCACGTTTCCGTCTCGCCTGCCGAACGTCGGCACGACGATTTTCACCGTGATGAGCGCGCTCGCCGCGGAAAAAGGCGCGGTGAATCTGGGTCAGGGCTTTCCCGACTTCGCCTGCGATCCGCGCATCGTCGACGCGGTCGCGAACGCGATGCGCGACGGTCACAACCAGTATCCGCCGATGGCCGGTGTGCTGCCGCTGCGTCAGGCGATATCGGACAAGATCGCGAATCTGTACGGCCGCCACTACGACGCCGATAGCGAAATCACCGTGACCGCGGGCGCCACACAGGCGTTGCTGACCGCGATTCTTTGCACTGTCCATCCCGGCGACGAAGTGATCGTGATCGAACCGACCTACGACAGCTATCTGCCGTCGATCGAACTGGCGGGCGGCAAGCCGGTTTTCGTCACGCTCGATGCACCCGACTACGCGATCCCGTTCGACAAGCTCGCCGCCGCGATCACGCCGAAGACGCGGCTCATCATGATCAACACGCCGCACAATCCGACCGGCACAGTGTGGCGCGAACAAGACATGCGCAAGCTCGAGGAGATCGTGCGCGGCACCAACGTGCTGATCCTGTCTGACGAGGTGTACGAGCACATGGTCTACGACGGCGCGCCGCATGAAAGCGTCGCGCGTTATCCGCAACTCGCGCAGCGCAGCTTCGTCGTGTCGAGCTTCGGCAAGACCTACCACGTGACGGGCTGGAAAGTCGGCTATGTGGCCGCGCCCGCCGCGCTGACCGCCGAGTTCCGCAAGGTGCACCAGTTCAACGTATTCACCGTCAACACACCGATGCAGATCGGCCTCGCCGATTACATGAAGGACCCGGCGCCGTACGTGGAGCTACCGGCGTTCTATCAGCGCAAGCGCGATTTCTTCCACGCGGGCCTCGCGAATTCGCGCTTCAGGCTGCTGCCGTGCACGGGCACGTATTTTCAATGCGTCGACTATTCGGCGATCAGCGACCTGCCCGAAGCCGAATTCGCGCAATGGCTGACCGGCGAAATCGGCGTCGCGGCGATTCCGGTCTCGGCGTTCTATCACGAGGCGCACGAGTCGGGCGTGGTGCGCTTTTGCTTCGCCAAGCAGGAAGGCACGCTCGCTACCGCGCTCGAACGGCTCGCGCGGCTCTAGGATGCCTTGCGCGATGCCACGAACGAACCCACGTTACTTGCCATCGCGCTGCGCGGCACGGGTGTGCGCTTCGCAACCATGCGCGCTTCATGGCACTGCGCTCATTCCCTCAGGACGCACGCGACGCCGCGACACAGGCCTTGCGATCCTCCGTCACGCGCTGCGCAGCCGGCCGCGGGTTGATCGTCTTCACGTAGCGCTTCCAGTCGATCCCCGCTTCGAGCAGAAGATCGCGGCCGTAAATGGTCTGTGTCGCCTCCTCGAACTCGATGCCATGTTCGAGCAGCACGAACTTGACCTTGTTGTAGTAGTTGGACAGCGCAAAACCGCACAGCTTGATCATCGGGTGTCTCCTTGTGTCATGGTATGTGAAACCGCGCGTCGAGGTTGAAGCAGCGGCTTTCCATCGAATCATCCGATAAATTGCACGGTCGTGCTATTCTAAAATAACCATGGAGTCGGGCATCACAATGAACTCTCGCAATTTCAGCATCGAGACCATCGGCATCGTCGGCACCGGCGCGATGGGCCGCGGTATCGCGCAAATCGCGGCGCTCGCTGGCCTGCGCGTACGGCTCTACGACACCAACGCGGCCGCCGTCGGCGCCGCGCGCGACTATCTCGCGGAGACTTTCGCCAAATTGACGGCCAAAGGCAAGCTGGAGCAGTCGCGCTCGCTCGCCGCGCTCGCCAACGTGAGCGGCGTGCAGGCGATCAGCGAGCTGGTCGGCTGCGATCTCGTCATCGAGGCGATCGTCGAAAAGCTCGAGGTGAAGCAGGCGCTGTTTCGCGAGCTCGAAACCGTAGTCAGCGGCCGCTGCATCCTCGCGTCGAATACGTCGTCGCTGTCGATCACCGCGATTGCCGCGGGCTGCACCGATCCGTCGCGCGTGGTCGGCTATCACTTCTTCAATCCGGTGCCACTGATGAAGGTCGTCGAAGTGATCGACGGCCTGCGCAGCGACCCCGAAGCCGGCGACGCGCTGATGGATCTCGCCCGCCGCATGGGCCACACGCCGGTGCGCGCGAAGGACATGCCGGGTTTCATCGTCAATCACGCGGGCCGCGGCATGAATACCGAGGGCTTGCGTGTGGCGGGCGAAGGCGTCGCGAGCTTTGCGGACATCGACCGCATCATGCGCGAGCAGGCCGGCTTTCGCCTCGGGCCGTTCGAGCTGCTGGACCTGACCGCGCTCGACGTGTCGCATCCGGTGATGGAGTCGATCTATCACCAGTTCTACGAAGAACCGCGTTACACACCGTCGCCGATCACGGGCACGCGGCTATCGGGCGGACTGCTCGGCCGCAAGAGCGGCGAAGGTTTCTATCGCTACGCGGACGGTAAGCAGCAGGTTCCCGCCGAAGCGCCCGCGCCGACCACGCTGCCGCAAAGCGTGTGGGTCAGCCAACGCTACCGCGACGCGTATGAGGCCGTCGTGCAACTGGTCGGCAAAGCGGGCGTAAAGCTCGACGAAGGCGCGACGCCCGCCGCCGGTTCGCTGATCCTCGTCACGCCGTTCGGCCACGACGCGACCACGGCCGCGGTCGACGAAGCGCTCGACGCGAGCCGCGTCGTCGCGGTCGACGCACTGTTCCCGCTCGTCGGCGCGCAACGCCGCACGCTGATGACCACGCCGGCCACGACACGCGCCGCGCGCGATAGCGCGCATGCGCTGTTCGCCGCCGACGGCATCCCCGTCACCGTGATCCGCGATTCGACCGGCTTCGTCGCGCAGCGGGTGGTCGCGACGATCGTCAACATCGGCTGCGACATCGCGCAAAAGCAGATCGCGACGCCGGAGGACATCGACCTCGCCGTCACGCTCGGCCTCGGCTATCCGCGCGGACCGCTCGCGCTCGGCGACGCGCTCGGCGCCAACACCATTCTCACGATCCTGCGCAACATGCACAGCGTGCTCGGCGAGCCGCGCTACCGTCCGTCGCCGTGGCTCGCAAGACGCGCACAACTCGGCCTGTCGCTCACGCAACGCGACGCCGCCGAGATTCCAACGGAGGCCCAATCATGAGCGCCGCCCTGCTCGCTTCACGCCCGGCCAGCAGCGAATCCACGCTGGTCCTCACGCTGTCGAACCCCGGTGCGCGCAACGCGCTGCATCCGGACATGTACGCCGCGGGCATCGAAGCATTCGATACCGTCGAGCGCGATCCGTCGATTCGCGCCGTCGTGATCACCGGCGCCGATAACTTCTTTTGCGCAGGCGGCAACCTGAACCGCCTGCTCGAAAATCGCGCGAAAGATCCCTCCGTGCAAGCCGATAGCATCGACCTGCTCGCTCAATGGATTGCGGCACTGCGGCTATCGTCGAAGCCGGTCATTGCCGCGGTGGAAGGCGCGGCGGCAGGCGCGGGATTTTCGCTCGCGCTCGCCTGCGATCTGATCGTCGCCGCGGACAACGCCAAATTCGCGATGTCCTACGCGCGCGTCGGCCTGACGCCCGACGGCGGCGGCTCGTGGTTTCTCGCCGAGGCGCTGCCGCGCCAGCTGGCCACCGAGGTACTGATCGAAGCCAAGCCGATCGGCGCCGCGCGTCTGCACGAACTCGGCGTCGTCAACCGGCTCACGAAAGCCGGCACCGCGCTCGATAACGCGCTCGCGTGGGCCGACGAGCTCGGCGCGATTTCGCCCAATTCGGTCGCGCGCATCAAGGGGCTGATCGCCGCGGCCGGTACGCAGCCGCTCGCGGATCATCTGGTCGCCGAGCGAGATAACTTCGTCGCCTCGCTGCATCATCGCGACGGTCTCGAAGGCATCACCGCGTTCCTCGAAAAACGCGCCCCCGTCTACAAATAAGCGACGAGAGAGCTGCCCGACATGCCCGACTACCAACTGCCGAAACGTCGCCGCATCTTCCTGATGCGTCACGGCGACGTCACCTACTTCGACGACTCCGGCCGCGCGATCGATCCTGAAACCGTGCCGCTGAACGCGAACGGCCGCGAGCAGGCGAGCGCGGCGGGCCGCATGTTCGCCGGGCAGCAGGTGCGCTTTGACCGCGTGATCGTCAGCGGCTTGCCGCGCACGATCGAAACCGCGCGGTGCGTGCTTGCCGAAACGGGTCAGCAGATCGAGCCCGAAATCGAGCCCGCGTGGCGAGAAATTCGCGGCGGACGGCTCGGCAGCATTCCGCCGAGCGATATCGAGGCGGCCTTTCTCGGCGTGTTCGACGGCATCGTGCCGGAGAGCATGCGCTTTCTCGACGGCGAAACGATCGGCGAGCTGTTCGATCGCGTGCTGCCGGCCGTCACGGCGCTGCGCGAAGACACGTCGTGGGACACCGCGTTGCTGGTGCTGCACGGCGGCGTCAATCGCGCGATCCTGTCGCACGCGCTGACGGCCGGCGGCCGCACGTTCTTCGGTCATCTGGCGCAGGCGACCGGCTGCATCAATGCGCTCGACGTCGGCGCCGCGCCGCGCGACTGGGTGCTGCGCATGCTCAACTATTCACCGCCGTCGCCGTTGCATCGCGACGTTCGCAACACCACGATGGAAATGCTCTACGCACAGTTCATCCGATACCAGCGTAGCTGACACCGAACTGGAGGAGACACATGGCGCAAGCCACGCAGACCGGCGAACCCGCACGCAGACAGGACTACTCGGCTTTCGAGGGCACCCGCCCGGTCAACGAGCGGCAACGCTTCGACAACGACGCGCTCGCCGCGTGGCTGGCCGGACATGTCGACGGATTCGAGGGGCCGCTCACGCTCGAGCAATTCGCGGGCGGACAATCCAATCCCACGTTCAAGCTGATCACGCCGTCGCGCGCGTACGTGATGCGCGCGAAGCCCGGGCCCGCCGCGAAGCTGCTGCCGTCCGCGCATGCGATCGAACGCGAATATCGCGTGATGCACGCGCTCGCCGACACCGACGTGCCGGTCGCACACATGCTCGCGCTGTGCGAGGACGAAAGCGTGATCGGTCGCGCGTTCTACGTGATGGAGTTCGTGGAAGGTCGCGTGCTGTGGGATCAATCGCTGCCCGGCATGACGCCCACCGAGCGCGCGGCGATCTACGACGAAATGAATCGCGTGATCGCGGCGTTGCACAGTGTCGACGTCGCCGCCGCCGGCCTCGCCGACTACGGTAAGCCGGGCAATTACTTCGCGCGCCAGATCGGCCGCTGGAGCAAGCAGTATCTGGCGTCCGAGACCGAGCCGATCGACGCGATGCACCGGCTGATCGAATGGCTGCCGCAGCATATGCCGGCCGAAACGAACCAGCGCGTGTCGGTCGTGCACGGCGACTACCGGCTCGACAATCTGATTTTCGATCGCAACGAGCCGCGCGTGCTCGCGGTGCTCGACTGGGAACTGTCGACGCTCGGCGATCCGCTCGCCGACTTTGCTTACCACTGCATGGCGTGGCATGTCGACCCCACGCAGTTCCGCGGCATCGCGGGACTCGATTGGGCCGCGCTCGGCGTTCCCGATGAAGCGCGGTACGTCGAGCGCTATTGCCAACGCACCGGTTTCGAGATTCGTGGCGACTGGAATTTCTATCTGGCCTACAACATGTTCCGCATCGCAGCGATCCTGCAAGGGATCATGAAGCGCGTCGTCGACGGTACCGCATCGAACGCGCAGGCGCTCGACGCCGGCCGGCGCGCGAAGCCGATGGCCGAACTCGCCTGGCACTATGCGCAGAAGGTTCTCTAGACACAAGGGCGCGCCCTGCTCCCCATCATTCGCAGTCCGTTACCCGCGAGGTCCAAGATGAATTTCGATTACACCCCGAAGGTCCAGGCGTTGCGCGAAAAACTGCTCGCCTTTTTCGACGAGCACATTTACCCGAACGAACAGGCGTTCTATGCGGAGATCGCGCGCAACCGCCAGAACGGCAACGCATGGGTGCCGACCGAACTGGTCGAGCAACTCAAGCAGAAGGCGCGCGACGCCGGTCTGTGGAATCTGTTCCTGCCGCAATCGGAGCGCGGCGCGGGCCTGACGAATCTCGAATACGCGCCGCTGTGCGAGATCATGGGCCGCGTGCCGTGGGCGCCGGAAGTGTTCAACTGCAACGCGCCGGACACTGGCAACATGGAGACGATCGAGCGCTACGGCAGCGAAGAGAACAAGCGCGAGTGGCTCGAACCGCTGCTGCAAGGGCAGATCCGTTCGGCGTTTCTGATGACGGAGCCGGAGGTCGCGTCGTCGGATGCGACGAACATCCAGACCAGCATCGTGCGCGATGGCGACCATTACGTGATCAACGGCCACAAGTGGTGGTCGTCGGGCGCGGGCGATCCGCGCTGCGAGGTCTATATCGTGATGGGCAAGACCGATCCCGACGCGCCGCGCCATCAGCAGCAGTCGATGATCCTCGTGCCCGCCGACGCCACCGGCATCACCGTGCATCGCCCGCTCACGGTGTTCGGTTACGACGACGCGCCGCACGGCCACATGGAGATCACACTCGACAACGTGCGCGTGCCCGCCACCAACATGCTGCTCGGCGAAGGCCGCGGCTTCGAGATCGCGCAAGGCCGCCTCGGTCCGGGACGCATCCATCACTGCATGCGCCTGATCGGTCTCGCCGAACGCGCGCTCGAATTGATGGCGAAGCGCTCGCTGCAGCGTGTCGCGTTCGGCAAGCCGGTGGCGTCGCAAGGGGTCACGCAGGAGCGTCTTGCCGAGGCGCGCTGCATGATCGAGCAGGTGCGTCTGCTCACGCTGAAGACCGCGTACATGATGGATACCGTCGGCAACAAGGGCGCGCGCGGCGAGATCGCGATGATCAAGGTGGTTGCGCCGAACATGGCGTGTCAGGTGATCGACTGGGCGATTCAGGCGCATGGCGGCGGCGGCGTCAGCGACGATTTTCCGCTCGCGTATGCCTATGCGTCGGCGCGCACGCTGCGTTTCGCCGACGGCCCCGACGAAGTGCATCGCAACGCGATCGCCAAGCTCGAACTTGCGCGTCATATGGATGCGGGCGCGGCAGCTCGCGTTGAGATGCCGGTCACACGCGTTTGAGTGCTTCGGCTCGGTGTAAGCGTGGGGACTGAACCCGCGGCAAGCAGCGTCGCGCGATCTATGCTCTAATTTTCGGCAACGGCGGCGCCCTCTTTGCGGCGCCGCTTCCACGAACAAAGGAGCCAGGATGATCGACGTCTATAGCTGGGCGACCCCGAACGGCCACAAGATTCATATCATGCTCGAGGAAACGGGCCTACCCTACAACGTGCATGCCGTGAACATCGGTGCCGGCGACCAGTTCAAGCCGGAATTTCTCGCCATCAGTCCCAACAACAAGATTCCCGCGATCGTCGATTCCGAAGGTCCGAAAGGCGCCGACGGCCGGCCTTTCGCGCTATTCGAATCGGGCGCGATCCTGATTTATCTGGCCGAGAAAACCGGCAAGTTTCTACCGAGCGATCCGGCCGCGCGCTACGCGGCACTGCAATGGCTGATGTTCCAGATGGGCGGCCTCGGTCCGATGCTGGGGCAAACGCATCACTTCCGCGTGTATGCACCCGAGCAGATCGAATACGCGGTCAATCGCTACACCAATGAGGCGCGACGTCTGTACGGCGTGATGGACACGCAACTCGGCAAGACGCGTTACCTGGCCGGCAACGACTATACGATCGCGGACATCGCCGCGTTTCCGTGGACACGTTCGTGGAAAAATCAGGGCATCGAGCTCGATACCTTGCCGAACGTGAAGCGCTGGCATGAAGAGATCGCTGCGCGGCCGGCGGTGGTGCGCGGCGTCGATGTGCTGGCGTCGGCGCGCGCGCCGCTGATGGACGACAAGGCGAAAGAGATCCTGTTTGGCGCGACGCAGTACGCGAAACACTAGTTTCGGCCGTCTCGCCGACGCGGCTCGACACAAACAGAAAGCGCGAGCGGCATGCCTGCCGGCTCGCGCTTTTTCATTTCGTCTGCGAAGGGAAAACGCCTAGAAGTAATGCCGCGTGATGAACTCCGCGACGCACACCGGTCGTTCGCTGCCCTGACGCTCCAGCGTCACGTTCCACGCGAGTTGCACGCCGCTGTTGTCGACGTCGTTCACCGACTCGACGGCGAACTTCCCGCGCACCGACGACCCCACGAGTACCGGCGACATGAAACGCACGCGGTTCAAGCCATAGTTGACACCCATGCGCTGCTCGATCTTCACCGTTTTGCCGAGCAAAGCCGGAATCAGCGACAGCGTCAAAAAACCGTGCGCGACCGGGCCGCCAAACGGCGATTCGCGCTTGGCCCGCTCGGGATCGATGTGAATCCACTGATGATCGCCGGTTGCGTCGGCGAAACGGTCGACCCTCTCCTGATCGACGCTCAGCCATTCGCTGACGAGCGGCTCGGCGCCGATGAGCGCGCGCAAAGCGCCCGCATTGTCGAAAGCGACTAGCGTCGCCGCGCTCGCCGTCATGCGGCCGCTCCCGGATTGCGCAGGCCGAACATGCCGTTCGAGCGCACGGTGATCACCGTTTCGCCGTGCTGATTGATGCCCTCCCAGCGTGTCGACACGATGCCGCGATCCGGCTTGCTCTGCGACACGCGCTTGTCGACGATGACGTTCATCATCGTGATCGTGTCGCCGACTCGTACCGGCTTGAGCCAGCGGATCTCGTCGATCCCGGGCGAACCCATTGATGTCGAATCCGCCAGTACCTTGCGCACGAGCATGCCCATCATTACCGAGCAGGTGTGCCAGCCACTCGCGACGAGGCCGCGGAACGGCGATTCGGCCGCGGCGGCTTCGTCGAGATGAAACGGCTGCGGATCGAACTTCTGCGCGAACTCGACAATCTCCTCGCGCGTGAACATGTGCTTGCCGATTTCGCGGCTCGAGCCCACTTCCATGTCTTCGAAACTGATTTTCATCGTGCACCTCCTTTGTCCGGTGGAACGGCCCGATCAGTCTTCGGCGACGGCAAATCCGGGCAGCGTGGCAAACCGCGCGAGATGATGATCGACGTCGCCGAGCGTGGTCTCGATGATCGCGAGGCGCTTGAACAGATGCGCGGCCGCCACTTCGTTCGTGACACCCATGCCGCCGTGCAACTGCACCGCCTGTTGACCAACGAAACGCGCGGCCTGACCGACCCGAACTTTTGCCGCGGAGATCGCTTGACGGCGCTCGTTCGCGTCTTCACTCGCGTAGCGCATCGCAGCCAGATACGTGATCGAGCGCGCCTGCTCCGCGTGGATCAACATCTCGACCATGCGATGCTGCAGCGCCTGGAAACGCGCGATCGGCTGGCCGAACTGCTGGCGCGTTTTGGTGTACTCGACGGTGGCGTGATTGAGCGCGTCGAGCGCGCCGAGCGCTTCCGCGCACAGCAGCAGCGTGCCGTAGTCGGCGATCTGCTCGAGGGTTGCCGCCCCCGCGTGTTCGCCGGCGAGCCGGCGCGCGGGCGTGCCATTGAATTCGAGCGTCGCGGCGCGTTGACCGTCGATCGTGCGGTACTCGGTGAGCGTGACGCCGGCCGCGTCACGCGCGACGACAAAGAGTGCGATCTCGCCATCGAGGCGCGCCGGCACGATCCAGTGGTCCGCCTGCGCGCCGTGCAGCACGACCGATTTGGTGCCGCTCAGCGTGTGCTGCGCACCCTGCCCGCTCGCGGTCGTCGCGACGTCGAACAGATCGTAGCGCGCATACGGCTCGTGAAACGCCACGGCCAGCCTCGCTTCGCCCTGGGCCGCCCGTTCGAGCAGCGCGGCATCTTCGCCGTCGCCGGTGCCGGCCAGGCGCAGCGCTTCGATGCCGACCGCAGTGGCCCAAAACGGCTCGACGACGAGCGCGCGGCCGAGTTCCTGCATGACCACGAGCATGTCGATCGGACCACCGTTGAAGCCGCCCTGAGTTTCGGGCACCGGCAACGCGGTCAGCCCCAGTTCGGTGAACGCCGCCCAGTGCACAGCCGATACGCCCGCCTCCGAGCGCACGATCTGCTGGCGCGCTTCGAAGCCGTAGCTCCTGTCGAGATAGCGGCGCAGCGCATCGGCAAATTGCTGTTGTTCGTCGTTGAAAGTGAAGTCCATGCGCCGCTCCTCAAAGTCCGAGAATCATCTGCGCGATGATGTTCTTTTGAATTTCGTTCGAGCCGCCGTAAATCGACGTCTTGCGGAAGTTGAAGTAGTACGCGGCAAGCGGCGCGGCATCGTCGTCGCCGGCAAGACTGTGCTCGCGTTCGCCTTCGAGGAACGGCACGTCGAACGGCGCGGCCAGCGGGCCGATTGCTTCGAACATCAGCTCGGTGAGCCCCTGTTGCACTTCCGTGCCCTTGATCTTCAGCATCGACGCTTCCGGGCCCGGGCCGCGACCGCCCGCCTCGTTGGCTACCACCCGTTGCACGGTGACTTCCAGCGCCATCAACTCGATTTCGAGACTCGCTACCTTCGCCGCAAACACCGGATCGTGCAGCAGCGGCTTGCCGTTCTTCTTCTGATTCAGCGCGACACGCTTCAGAAACGCCAGCTCACGCTTCGACGCTCCGACTCGCGCAATGCCGGTACGCTCGTGGCCGAGCAAATATTTCGCATACGTCCAGCCACGATTTTCTTCGCCAACGAGATTGTCGACCGGCACTTTGACGTCCTCGAAGAACACCTCGTTGACTTCGTGATCTTCGTCGAGCGTGATGATGGGTCGCACCGTGATGCCCGGGGTTTTCATATCGATCAGCAGGAACGAGATGCCCTCCTGCTTTTTGGCGCCGCTGTCGGTGCGCACGAGGCAGAACATCATGTCGGCGTGCTGGCCGAGCGTGGTCCAGGTCTTCTGGCCGTTGACCACGTAATGATCACCGACGCGCTCCGCGCGAGTGCGCAGCGACGCAAGGTCGGAACCCGATCCCGGTTCCGAGTAGCCCTGACACCACCAGTCCGTGCCGTCGAGAATACGCGGCAGATAGTGGCGCTTCTGCGCCTCGTTACCGTACTTCATCAGCACCGGCGCAACCATCGACACACCGAAAGGCAGCACGGAAGGTGCGCCGATACGCGCGCACTCTTCTTCCCAGATATGTCGTTGCGTCGCGTCCCAGCCGGGGCCGCCGTATTCGCGCGGCCACGCGACCGCCGACCAGCCTCGCGTGCCGAGCAGCCTGTGCCAGCTTGCGAAGTCTTCGCGGGAAAGCCGTTTGTGATTGAGAACCTTGTCCCTCAGCTCGCGAGGCAGATTCGCTTCGAGCCAGGCGCGGACGTCGGCGCGGAACGCGTCTTCAGCGGGGGAATAGTCCAGATTCATGCGTAGTGTCTCCTGGCCGCCACCGCCCGGCCGCCCGGAGCCACCGCGCTATTGCAGTGGTTCCTTCAGCGCAGCTGGGACCGGCAGCGGCATCACTTCGATGCCTTCCTCGACCAAGGCACGCGCATCCTCCGGCGTCGTGACACCGCGAATACTGCGCACAGGCGCTTCGTTGTAGTGAATGCGCCGTGCTTCCTCGGCGAAGCGGTCGCCCACGTTCTCCGTCTTCTCCAGTACCTCGCGCAGCGCGCGCATCATGTGCGCCTGCATTTGCTCCACGCCCGCCGGCGCCTTGGAGTCGGTCGCGCCCGACAGATTCAGACGCGGTGCCGAAGGCAAACGGCTCACCTCGTTCGCACCGCAGATCGGACATTCGACGAGCTTGCGGGACTGCTGCGACTCGAAGTCATCGGTCGAAGCGAACCAGCCTTCGAACCGATGGCCATGCGGACACTGTAAATCGAGGACCTTCATGTGGAATCAGGGCTTGCGTGCCAGTTTAGCGCAAAATGGAAATTTGTGAACGATCGTTCGCAAAACTTTAGAGCCGACGCGCAACCGCCAGCAGCCGCAAGGAAATATGACGCGGGTGGGCAATTTTAACGCTTTACGGCAGGTGCTGCCGAAGGCGGCCCGGCTAGTAAGCTGTGCCACATTTGCTCCGCGCTACGGCCCGCTTGCGGCGCACTGCTACGCCACGAGATTGCTCAGTTGACGGCTCACACGCGGTTCAATCTGACGGGCCTCCTTCGTCAGATTGATCTGCTTCGCGAGTTTTGCGACATCCGCCACACCGACCTCAATCTCGTACCCGCCGCGCGCGGTCAGCCATTCGAGCACGTCCGCCAGATGCCACACCGATGCACTGCCTTCGTGGACCGGTGACGGGAAGTCGATCGCGTTGTTCAGCATCAGCTTGCGCATGTTTTGCCGCGACACGCCGGCCACCTCGGCCACGTCGGTCAGCCCTACGAAGTCAGGTCCCGCCTCGACCAGCTGCGCGGACGGCACCGCACCTTTCACGTCCTTGAGCGCGCTGGTGACAGCCGCGAGCGCGCTCGCGCCTTGACGGGTGAAAAGCAGCCCGAGGCGGCCGGGTTGCCCGACGCCAATCGTGGCGTCGTCGCACCCCGCTTCGCCCAATCGTTCGATGATTGCGTCTGCATCGCATTCTTCCCCGGCGAGGCGGTATTTCAACGTGAACACATATTCCATACGTTACTCCTGTCTTCGTTGAGCCCAGGTTGTTGCGAATCCTGCTTGATACCTGCTTGATACCTGCTTGATACCTACCAACCCACTAGCGCCGTGCCGTGCAGTTGCCGACGATGCGCCGCAAGTGCCTGGCGTGATTGCCGGCATTCTTCGGCGTACTCCAGACGCTCGATATACAGAACTCCCCGCAACGACATTCGGCGTCTCTGTACGGGCAATGGATTTTTCCCCACGCATGACCTCTTCCGCCGTCCTGAACGCGCCAGCCGTGCTGTTCCGCGTATGCCAATGCGGCCTCGATCTCTTTCTTCATGTGCCTTGCTCGAACCATCGAGACCTCCAATTTAGTCGCTCCAGCGTGGGTTGTCAATTGACAACCCACGCTGGAGCAGAAATGAGATCACTGCGATCTTTAACGTCAGCCATCCAAAACAAAATCGACGACGAATTCGGTGATCGAGAGGTTCATACTAGCCGGCCGCCGGCGCCACGACGAGCCAGCCAGATGGCATAGGAGACGGCTTATTTTTCGAGCCAGAAAGAAACCGCGAAGCCAATGAAAAGCCCCTGCCGGTCATCGACCAACAGGGGCTCCGTTCACCTGCAACGCGGATCAGCTATCGGGTAGACGCGAACTTATACCGTTTCGGGCGCCTCGGTCGGCCACGTACCCGACAGCACTTTCTCGAGCCAGAAGGTACCGATGATCGTCTTCACATCGGTGATCTTGCCCGTGCGCACCCACTCGGATACCTGCTCCACGGTCGCGGTGAAAAGTTCGAGAAACTCGCCTTCATCGAGGTTGCGCTCACCCGCGGTCAAGCCCCGCGCGAGATAGATATCAATGAATTCGGTCGAGTAAGAAATGATCGGGTGAATCCGAGTCAGGTACACGTACTCGCGCGCGGTATAGCCGGTTTCCTCGCGCAGTTCCCGGACCGCGCAGGCCAGCGCGTCCTCGTTCGGGTCGAGCTTGCCGGCCGGATATTCGACCATCACCTTGCTCATCGGATAGCGATACTGACTTTCGAGCAGCACGCGAGCGTCGTCGAACAAGGGGATCACCATGACGGCGCCCGGATGCTGAACGTATTCGCGCGTTGCCTGTTTGCCGTCGGGCAGTCGGACCGTATCGTACTTGACCGTCATGAACGGTCCTTGATGGACCGTCTTGCTGTCGATACAAGTCTCGGTTAGCGCGGCGTCGTGATTGGGAAGCTCAGCCATGTGCGGACCTCAGAACAGCCAGGCGCGCGCGACGGCGGGACGCCGTCAGCGGCGTTTGACGAGATATTGGAAGGTAAAGCCGGGGAAAGCGAACACGACGAACAGCGCAAACGTAATCGCGTAGAACTGCCAGCCCTGCTCGAAGCGGTTTCCCGCGCGCGCTTCGAGCAAAAAGCCCAGCGCGCCGACCACGAAATACAGCACGATCAATTCGGCAATCCGGAGCCAGGCGCTTTTCTTCGCCGCTTTCAACGGCACCGCGGCGAAGAGGCGCTGATTCAGGAACGGCAGGTTGGCGCCGACCAGCGCCAACAGCACGATAAACCAGCCCGCAGCGGACATCAGAGCAGCAGCGTGTGCTGGATCGCCTGCAGGCAGGCGCGCAACAGCGGATCCGGCACGATACCGAGCACCAGCACGGCGACGCCGTTCAACGCGAGCAACGCGCGCGTGCTCGTGTCCGCCACGATCGGCGACTTGTCTTGCGGCTCGTCGAAGTACATCAGCTTGACGATACGCAGGTAGTAGAACGCGCCGAACAGCGACGTGATCACGGCGAGCACGGTGAGCCAGGTCAGGCCGGCGTTCATCGTCGCTTGCAGCACGGCGAGCTTCGCATAGAAGCCGACTGCCGGCGGAATACCCGCGAGCGAGAACATCATGATCATCATCACGAACGCGAATACCGCGCTGCGCTGATTGAGGCCCTTGAAGTCCTCCAGCGTATCCGCTTCGAAGTCGCGGCGCGCGAGCAGCATGATGACGCCGAAGGTGCCGAGCGTCGTGATCAGGTAGACGATGCTGTAGAACATCGCCGAGCCGTACGCGTTCGCGGCGCCCGTGGTTTTCTGGTCGACCACGCCGGCGAGCAGGCCGAGCAGCACGAAGCCCATGTTCGAGATCGCCGAATACGCGAGCATCCGCTTGACGTTGCGCTGCACGATCCCGGTGATGTTGCCGACGATCAGCGACAGCGCCGCCAGAATCACCAGCATCTGCTGCCATTCGACCGCCAGCGGCAGCAGGCCCATCACGAGGAAACGCAGACCCCACGCGAACGCCGCGACCTTCGGGCCGCCGCCGACGATGAGCGTCATCGCCGTCGGTGCGCCCTGGTACACGTCAGGCACCCACATATGGAACGGCACCGCACCCATCTTGAACGCCACGCCCGCCACGATGAAGATGACGCCGAACAGCAGCACGGTCGGATCGTAGTGGCTCGTGCTGATCGCCTTGAACACTTCGTTCAGGTCGAGCGAGCCGGTCGCGCCATACAGCATCGAAACACCGTACAGCAGGAAGCCGGAAGCCAGCGCGCCGAGCACGTAGTACTTCATCGCCGCTTCGTTCGACGACGCCACTTCGCGACGCAGCGCGATCACCGCGTACAGCGACAGCGACATCAGTTCCAGACCGAGATACAGCGTCAGGAAGTTATTGCCCGAGATCATCACGATCTGGCCGAGCAGCGAGAACATGCCGAGCAGGAAGAAGTCGCCGCGGAACAGGCTACGGTCTTCGAGGTAGCGACGCGAATAAACGATCGTCACCGCATAGCCGAGCGACACCACTGCCTTCATCACATTGGCGAACGGATCGACCACGTACATGTGATCGAAGAAGTAATGCACTTGCGGGTCGAACGCATTGATCGCGAACCAGATCCCGGCGACGAGCGTCGAGAAGAACGCGATGAAATACGTGGTACGGCGACCCTCCTGGCCGACGAACGTGTCGTTGAGCCACGCGATGACAATGGCGAACATCACCAGTGCGTCGGGCAACAGAGCAGTCATAGGGGCGTTTTGCATGGTCTTAAATTCCTCCGCTCGTCGTTACTGAGGCAACGGCAGCTTCGATTGGGCAACGTGGGAGAGGAGGTTTTCCACGGATACGTGCATCACATCGGTAAAGGGCTTCGGGTACAGGCCCATGAACAGCGTCAGTGCGGCGAGCACAGCCAGCATGAAAAATTCGCGACGGTCGATGTCGAGCAGGTTCTTCACGTGGTCGTTCGCGACCGCGCCGAAGTACACGCGCTTGTACATCCACAGCGTGTAGGCCGCGCCGAGAATCAGCGTGACCGCCGCGCCACTCGCGATCCAGAAGTTGTACTGGACGGAAGCCAGAATCACCATGAATTCGCCGACGAAACCGGAAGTGCCCGGCAAGCCGCAATTCGCCATCGCGAACAGCATCACGAATGCCGCGAACTTCGGCATCACGTTGACGACGCCGCCGTAATCGGCGATCTGACGCGAGTGCATGCGGTCGTACAGTACGCCGATGCACAGGAACATCGCGCCCGACACGAAACCGTGCGAGATCATCTGCACGATCGCGCCTTCCGCGCCGAGCTGATTGAAGATAAAGAAGCCGAGCGTGACAAAGCCCATGTGCGCGATCGACGAATACGCGACCAGTTTCTTCATGTCGGCCTGCACCATCGCGACGAGACCGATGTAGATCACCGCGATCAGCGACAGCGTGATGACGACCGGTGCGAGGAAATGGCTCGCATCAGGCGTGATCGGCAGCGAGAAGCGCAGGAAACCGTACGCACCGAGCTTCAGCATGATCGCGGCCAGCACGACCGAGCCGCCGGTCGGCGCTTCCACGTGCGCGTCCGGCAACCACGTGTGCACCGGCCACATCGGCACCTTCACCGCGAAGGCCAGGAAAAACGCGATAAACAGTAGCACCTGCGGCGTCATCGCTATCTGCGCGTGTTGCCACGTGGCGATGTCGAACGAGCCGGTCTGGTTGTACAGATAGATCAGCGCAACCAGCATCAGCAGCGAGCCCGCCAGCGTGTACAGGAAGAACTTGAATGCCGCGTACACGCGGTTCGCCCCGCCCCACACGCCGATGATGATGTACATCGGGATCAGCGTCGCTTCGAAGAACACGTAGAACAACAGGCCGTCGGCCGCGCTGAACACGCCGACCATGATGCCCGACAGGATCAGGAAGGCCGCGAGGTACTGGCCGACGTTCTTCGTGATCACTTCCCACGCCGCGATCACGACGATCACCGTGATCAACGCGGTCAACGCAACGAACCACATCGAAATGCCGTCCACGCCGAGGTGATACGTGATGTGGAAGCGCTCGATCCAGTTCGCCTGCTCGACGAACTGCAGCTCGGCGGTGCTCGAATCGAAGCTGGTGATCAATGGCAGCGTGACGAGGAAGCTCAGAACCGAGCCGATCAGCGATATCCAGCGCGCGGGGGCGGGGTTCTCGTCGTTGCCGATCGCGAGGACCAGCAGACCGAAAAAGATCGGCAACCAGATCGCGATGCTCAGAATCGGATAAGCGTGCATGAGTGTCCCTCGCCTTATTTGCCGCCGAGCGTTACGAACAGGGTCAGGAGCCCCAGCATGCCGATGATCATGGCGAACGCGTAGTGGTAGATGTAGCCGGATTGGAGGAAGCGGATCACGCTCGCGAACCAGCCGATAAAGCGTGCGCTACCGTTGACGATGCCGTCGATCACGACCACGTCGCCTTCCTTCCACAGACCCCGACCAATGGCCACCGCGCCCCGCGCAAACACGACTTCGTTGATCTTGTCCATGTAGTACTTGTTATCGAGCAACGTGTAGATCGGGCCGAATGCGCGCTTGATGACAGCAGGCAGATCCGGACGGACCAGATACAGGAACCATGCGACCACCACGCCTGCGAGCGCGAGCCACACAGGCAGGCCCGACACCGAGTGCAGACCCATCGATGCCCAGCCCTGGAATTCTTCGGTCATCTCATGCAGCGCCGGATGGTTCTCGCTGATGTAGATCACCTTGTCGAACGCGACGCCGTGCTGGAAGAAGTCGCCGAACAGCATCGGACCAACGCCGATCGCGCCGATCACGATCGACGGAATCGCCAGCAGCACGAGCGGCACCCACACGACCCACGGCGTTTCGTGCGGCTCGTGAGCGTGGTCGTCGTGACCATGACCATGGTCGTCATGCCCATGCGACTCGGCCTCCGCGCCCATCGGCGATTCCGGGTGCTTCGGATTGCGGAAGCGCTCCTCACCGTGGAACACCATGAAATACATACGGAACGAATACAACGCGGTCACGAACACGCTTGCGACCACCGCGAAGTACGCGAAACCCGAGCCCGGCAGATGCGACAGTTTCACCGCGTCGATGATCGAGTCTTTCGAGTAGAAGCCCGAGAAGAACGGCGTGCCGATCAGCGCGAGCGAACCGATCAGCGACGTGATCCACGTAATCGGCATGTACTTGCGCAGGCCGCCCATGTTGCGCATGTCCTGATCGTGATGCATGCCGATGATCACCGAACCCGCGCCGAGGAACAGCAGCGCCTTGAAGAACGCGTGCGTCATCAGGTGAAACACGGCGACCGAATATGCCGACGCGCCGAGCGCGACCGTCATGTAACCGAGCTGCGACAGCGTGGAATAAGCGACCACACGCTTGATGTCGTTCTGGACGATCCCGAGGAAACCCATGAACAGCGCGGTAATCGCACCGATGACCATGACGAACGACAGCGCCGTATCCGACAGTTCGAAGAGCGGCGACATGCGCGTGACCATGAAGATACCGGCCGTCACCATGGTCGCCGCGTGAATCAGCGCGGAGATCGGCGTCGGGCCTTCCATCGAGTCCGGCAGCCACACGTGCAGCGGGAACTGAGCCGACTTACCCATCGCGCCGATGAACAGGCAGATGCAAGCCACCGTCAGCAGGCCCCAGTCGGTACCCGCGAAGTTCAGCGCCGCGAGTTCGGTACGCTTCGCGAAGACTTCGCCGTAGTTCATCGAGCCGGCGAACGCGAACAGCAAACCGATGCCGAGCAGGAAACCGAAGTCGCCGACGCGATTCACGATGAACGCCTTCATGTTCGCGTAGATCGCGCTCTCACGCTTGAAGTAGAAGCCGATCAGCAGGTACGAAACGAGACCCACCGCTTCCCAGCCGAAGAACAGCTGCAGGAAGTTGTTGCTCATCACGAGCATCAGCATCGAGAACGTGAACAGCGAGATGTACGAGAAGAAGCGCTGGTAGCCGTCGTCGTCGGCCATGTAGCCGATCGTGTAGATATGCACCATCAGCGACACGAAGTTCACCACGCAGATCATCATCGCGGTCAGCGAGTCGACCAGGAAACCGACTTCGAGCTGGGTCTTGCCGATTGACATCCATTGATAAACGGTAGCGTTGAAGCTCGCGCCGTCCATCACCTGGAAAAAGACCATGACCGACAGGATGAACGAAATCGCGACGCCGAGGATCGTGACCGAATGCGCACCCGCCCGCCCTATCGCCTTGCCGAACAGCCCCGCAATCAGGGAACCGGCGAGCGGTGCCAGCGGAATTGCCAACAGCAGGTTTTCATTGAGTATCGTGGACATAACCGCTTTTCCTGAAATTAACCTTTGAGCTGATCGAGATCCTCGACATTGATCGTGTCGAGACTACGGAACAGGGTCACCAGAATTGCGAGACCGATCGCCGCTTCGGCTGCCGCAACCGTCAGCACGAAGAAGACGAAAATCTGGCCATGCACGTCGCCCAGGTAGTGCGAGAACGCGACGAAATTGGTGTTCACCGCGAGCAGCATCAGTTCGATCGCCATCAGGATGATGATGACGTTGCGGCGGTTCAGGAAAATGCCGACGATGCTGATCGCAAACAGGATCGCGCCGAGGACAAGGTAATGGGCAAGGGTCAACATGATTTCTATCTCCTGTCCGCTCAGCTGTTCTTGGCCGGCGCCGAGTCGGCTGCTGCTGCTGCAGCTGCCGCGGCAGCCGCTTGTTCCGCAGCGAGGGTCGCCGCGGTTTTCTCTGACGGCATCTTCACGACGCGCACGCGGTCCTGGGCGCGCACCTTGACCTGTGCGCTGACGTTCTGACGCTTGCTGTCCTTCTTGTGGCTCGTGGTCAGCGCGATCGCCGCGATGATGGCAACCAGCAGGATCAGGCCGGCAATTTCGAACGCGAAGATGTAGTCGGTATAGATGACCTTGCCGATCAGGCGCGTGTTCGACCAGTCGCCCATGCCAGCGGCAGCCGCTGCCGTGTCGCGCAGCGCCGTGGTGGTCGCGCCGTAGCCGTGCCACAGGATCAGCGCGGTTTCGATCACGATGATCGCGCCCACCGCCGAGGCCATCGGCACGAAGCGTTTGAAGTCCTTGCGCAGCACGTCGAGATTGACGTCCAGCATCATCACGACGAACAGGAACAGCACCATCACCGCGCCGACGTAGACCAGCACCAGCAGGATCGCGAGGAACTCGGCCTCCAGCAGCATCCAGATCGCTGCTGCGTTGAAGAACGCCAGCACGAGAAACAGTGCGGACGACACCGGGTTGCGCGAGGTGATCACCTTCAGCCCTGAAACCACCAGGAGCAGCGCGAAGATGTAGAACAGTACGGTCGTGAATTCCATGATTACCGGTTCATCGTTAGGCCATCGTCAGGCATTGTTCTTTGGCACCCGTGGCTGGCAAAAGCGGACGAAACCGCCAGAATCGCCACACAGGTGCGCCGTGCCGCGGCGTTCAGGCCGCGGCGGTCGGCCCGACAGCAGGCCGTGTTACTGCTTTTACTGCCGCATTTGCTGCACGCGGGAAAACGCTTCAACGATACGGTGCGTCGGCTGCCTTGTTGGCCGCGATTTCTGCTTCGTAGCGGTCGCCAACGGCCAGCAGCATTTCCTTCGTGAAGTAAAGGTCGCCGCGCTTCTCGCCGTGATACTCGAGAATGTGCGTCTCGACGATCGAATCGACCGGGCAGCTTTCTTCGCAGAAACCGCAGAAGATGCACTTGGTCAG
Organism: Paraburkholderia sp. MM5384-R2; assembly: GCF_014201025.1. Lineage (NCBI taxonomy): Bacteria > Pseudomonadati > Pseudomonadota > Betaproteobacteria > Burkholderiales > Burkholderiaceae > Paraburkholderia > Paraburkholderia sp. MM5384-R2. The sequence goes on along the minus strand of NZ_JACHDI010000003.1, from coordinate 455,287 downwards.
GTCGATGTCGTAGCGCGTCGTGCGGCGCGTGTTGTCCGCGCGCGTTTCCGATTCGATTGTGATCGCGAGCGCCGGGCACACTGCTTCGCACAGCTTGCACGCGATGCAGCGCTCTTCGCCGTTTTCATAGCGGCGCAGCGCATGCAGACCGCGGAAACGCGGCGAGATCGGGGTCTTCTCTTCAGGGAACTGCACGGTGATCTTGCGCTGGAACGCGTAGCGTCCGGTCAGCGCGAGGCCTTTCAGCAGTTCCGTGAGGAAGAAAGTCTTGAAGAAGTTTTGGATTGCGGTCATAGGTTCGTCCGCCCTTTATTTCCAGATGTTCAACGGCGACATGATCCAGAAGCCGACCACCACGAGCCACACCACGCAGACCGGAATGAAAACCTTCCAGCCGAGACGCATGATCTGGTCATAGCGATAGCGCGGGAACGTGGCGCGCGCCCAGATGAACACCGACAACAGGAAGAAAACCTTGGCGACGAGCCAGACGATGCCCGGGATGAACGACAGGAACCCGAACGGGGCGCTCCAGCCGCCGAGGAACAGTGTTGCAGCCAATGCCGAGATCACGATCATGTTGATGTACTCGGCGAGGAAGAACAGCGCGAACGCCATACCCGAGTAATCGATCATGTGGCCCGCGACGATTTCCGATTCGCCCTCCACCACGTCGAACGGGTGGCGGTTCGTTTCGGCGATGCCCGAGATGAAGTACACGACGAACATCGGCAGCAGCGGCAGCCAGTTCCAGGACAGGATGTTCAGGCCGTGCGAGGCGAAGAAGCCCTGTTCCTGCGAGCCGACGATGCCCGACAGGTTCAGCGTACCGGCCGTCATCAGCACGACCACCAGCGCGAAGCCCATCGAGATTTCGTACGAGACCATCTGCGCGGCGGCGCGCATCGCGCCGAGGAACGCGTACTTCGAGTTCGACGCCCAGCCGGCCAGAATCACGCCATACACGCCGATCGACGAGATCGCCATCGCGTATAGCAGACCCGCGTTGATGTCACCGAGCACCGCGCCCGCCTGGAAAGGAATCACCGCCCAGACCGCGAAGGCCGGCACCACCACCATGATCGGCGCGATCACGTAGATCCAGCGGCTTGCCTGAGCGGGCTGGATCACTTCCTTCAGCAGCAGTTTCAGCACGTCGGCGATCGGCTGCAAGAGCCCGGCGGGACCGACGCGGTTCGGACCGAGACGCACATGCATCCAGCCGATCAGCTTGCGCTCCCACAGGATCAGGTAAGCGACGCACAGCAGGATCGCGACGGCCACCACCAGGATGCGCACGAGCGCCCACACCGTGGGCCATGCCACACCGAGAAGTTGGGCGCCGCCCGAGTTGATCGTATCGAACAAGCTCATTTACGCCTTCTCCACCACCAGTTCACCGAACAGGCTGCCCAGCGCTGCACCGGCAGGCGTAGCCGCCGATACGCGGACGACCGTCTCCGCAAGATTCGCATCGCGCACGGCAGGCAACTGCACCGCTTGCTCGCCCTGACGAACGCGCACCGCGTCGCCCTCTTTCAAACCCAGTTTGTCGAACAGCGCAGCCGGCAGGCCGACCGAATTCGCCGTACGGGCCGCCGCGGTCAGATGCAGCGACTCCGCGCGACGCACGAGCGCATCGGCATGATAGATCGGCACGTTCGCGAGACGCTCGAACTTGCCTTCCGCCGCCTTCGCGGCCTGGCCGCGCGTCACCGCGACGCTCGTGCGGTTCGATAGACGCGACTTCAGCTCGCCGTCGCCGAGCGCGGCCGCACGCACTTCTTCGACCGTGTCGTATTCGAAGCCCGGCGCGCCAAGCAGGCTACCCAGCACGCGCAACACCTTCCAGGCCGGACGCGTGTCGCCGAGCGGACGCACGACGCCGTTGAACGCCTGCACCGTGCCTTCGGCATTGACGAACGTACCGCCCGATTCGGTGAATGGCGCGATCGGCAGCAGCACGTCGGCATAGTCGGCGCCGGTCTGGAACGGCGACATCACGACGACCATCTCGGCCTGCTTCAGCGCGGCAAGCGCCTGCGCCGGATTGGCCGTGTCGAATTCCGGCTCGAGATTCAACAGCAGATAGCCCTTGCGCGGCTGCTCGAACACTTCGCGCGCGTTCAGACCGCCTTCGCCCGGCAGCGCGTTCACGAGGTGCGCGCCGACCGTGTTGGCCGCTTCGGTCAGGAAACCGAGCGTTGCGCCGGTTGCCTCGGCAATCCATTGCGCCGCGGCGTGGATCGCCGCGAAGTCCGGATGACGGACCGCTTCGTTACCGAGCAGCACGACGCGGTGCTCGCCGGTAGTCAGCGATTTCGCTATCTGCTTTTGCGCGTCCGTCGGCTGCGTGCCCGCGAATGCTTCCGGCAGCGCGACGCCCTTCGCTTCGCCCACCGCGCAGGCGATGCCTGACAACACCTCGAGCCATGCCGACGGCGCCGCGACCACGCGTTGCGCCTGAGGGATCATCGCGTCGTCGTTGGTGGCCTGGAGCAGCGTAAGTGCCGAACCGCCTCGTGCGACCTGGCGCAAACGCGCGGCGAGCAGCGGATGGTCACGGCGCAGATCCGAGCCGATCACGAGCGCCGCATCGACGTTCGACAGATCGGCGATCGTGCCGCCGAGCCACGGCGCGCCAGTAACGGGCGCCGAGAAATCCGACTGACGCAGACGGAAGTCGACGTTCGGCGTGCCGACCGCTTGCGCGATCTGCTTCAACAGGAACAGTTCTTCGACGGTGCTGTGCGCGCTCGACAGTGCGGCAAGCGCGTTCGCGCCGTGGTCACTCTTGATGCCCTTCAGACCCTTGACCACGTATTCGAGCGCGGTCTGCCAGTCGGTTTCGACCCACTGGCCGCCTTGCTTGAGCATCGGTTTGGTCAGACGCTCGGGGCTGTTCAGGCCTTCGTACGAGAAGCGGTCCTTGTCCGAGATCCAGCACTCGTTGATCGCTTCGTTTTCGAACGGCAGAACGCGCATCACGCGATTGTTCTTCACCTGCACGATGAGGTTCGCACCGACGGAATCGTGCGGGCTCACCGACTTGCGGCGTGACAGCTCCCAACTACGGGCGCTGTAGCGGAACGGCTTGCTCGTGAGCGCGCCGACCGGGCACAGGTCGATCATGTTGCCCGACAGCTCGGAGTCGACCGTCTTGCCGACGAACGATGTGATTTCCGCATGCTCGCCGCGGCCCAGCATGCCGAGTTCCATCACCCCGGCGATTTCCTGGCCGAAGCGAACGCAACGCGTGCAGTGAATGCAGCGCGACATCTCTTCCATCGAGATCAGCGGACCCACGTTCTTGTGGAACACCACGCGCTTTTCTTCGCTATAGCGTGACGACGACTTGCCGTAACCAACGGCCAGATCCTGCAACTGGCATTCGCCACCCTGATCGCAGATCGGGCAGTCGAGCGGATGGTTGATCAGCAGGAATTCCATCACGGCTTGCTGGCCTTTCACCGCCTTGTCCGACCTGGTGCGCACGATCATGCCAGCCGACACCGGGGTCGCGCACGCCGGCACGGCCTTCGGCATCTTCTCGACATCGACCAGACACATCCGGCAGTTGGCCGCAATCGACAGCTTCTTGTGATAGCAGAAGTGAGGAATGTAGGTGTCGACCTTATGCGCAGCCTGGATCACCATGCTGCCTTCAGGCACCTCGACTTTCTTGCCGTCTATTTCCAGTTCAACCATGATGGTCAATCTTCCTTAACCTGTTACCGCTCAATCGTTCGCCTGTTCATCGCCCGCTTCGGGCCATGAATCCTGCGGTTGAGGTGTTCGTCTGGTAGTTATCCGTCAGCCGAACCTGGCGGGCCGACTCAGGCGGCCACCGTCAGGCAGCCACTGTTTCGTGCGCCGCCGTGCCGGCATGGCCGCCGACGAGGCAATGCTTGTGGGCGACGTGATATTCGAATTCGTCCCAGTAGTGCTTGAGCATGCCCCGAACCGGCATCGCGGCCGCGTCGCCGAGCGCGCAGATCGTGCGGCCCATGATGTTTTCCGCGACGGAGTTCAGCAGATCCAGATCTTCCTGGCGGCCGAGACCATGCTCGATACGATGCACGACGCGATACAGCCAGCCCGTGCCTTCACGGCAAGGCGTGCATTGACCGCACGACTCTTCGTAATAGAAGTACGACAGGCGCAGCAGCGAGCGCACCATGCAGCGCGTCTCGTCCATCACGATCACTGCGCCCGAGCCGAGCATCGAGCCGGCCTTCGCGATCGAGTCGTAATCCATGTCGGTCTGCATCATCATCTCGCCCGGAATCACCGGCGCCGACGAACCACCGGGAATCACAGCCTTGATCTTCTTGCCGCCGCGCATGCCGCCGGCGAGTTCCATCAGCGTCGCGAACGGCGTGCCGAGCGGAATTTCGTAATTGCCCGGACGCTCGACGTCGCCCGACACCGAGAAAATCTTCGTGCCGCCGTTGTTCGGCTTGCCGATTTCAAGGTAATTCTGCGGGCCGATGGCGAGCAGGAACGGCACCGCCGCGAACGTTTCGGTGTTGTTGATCGTGGTCGGCTTGCCGTACACGCCAAAGCTCGCCGGGAACGGCGGCTTGAAGCGCGGCTGCCCCTTCTTGCCCTCGATCGATTCGAGCAGCGCGGTTTCTTCGCCACAGATGTACGCACCGTAACCGTGATGCGCATGCAGCTCAAACGAAAAGCCAGAGCCCATGATGTTGTCGCCGAGGAACCCGGCGCGGCGAGCTTCTTCCAACGCTTCTTCGAAGCGCTTATAGACTTCCCAGATTTCGCCGTGAATATAGTTGTAGCCGACCGTGATGCCCATCGCGTACGCGCCGATCGCCATACCTTCGATCAGCGAATGCGGATTGAAGCGCAGAATGTCGCGGTCCTTGAACGTGCCCGGCTCGCCCTCGTCCGAATTACAGACGAGGTACTTCTGGCCCGGGAACTGACGCGGCATGAAGCTCCACTTCAGACCGGTCGGGAAGCCCGCGCCGCCGCGGCCGCGCAGACCCGACGCCTTGACGTCGGCGATCACCTGCTCGGGCGCGATCTTTTCTTCCAGGATGCGGCGCAGCTGGGCGTAACCGCCGCGAGCCACATAGTCTTCGAGATGCCAGTTGTCGCCGTTCAGTCCGGCGAGAATCAGCGGTTTGATGTGACGATCGTGTAAAGCCGTCATTTCGAAAGTTCCTCGAGCAGCTGGTCGATCTTCTCGCGGCTCATGAAGCTGCACATGCGTTGGTTGTTCACCAACATCACCGGTGCGTCGCCGCACGAACCCATGCACTCACCCTCTTTCAGCGTGAATTTGCCATCGGGCGTGGTTTCACCGAAGTCGATGCCGAGCTTCTGCTTCAGGTATTCAGCGGCGCTTTCGGAACCGCCGTCCGGGCCGAGCTGGCACGGCAGGTTCGTACAGAGCGTGATCTTGAACTTGCCGACCGGCGAGGTCTCATACATCGTGTAGAAGGTCGCTACCTCCTGCACGGCGATTGCCGGCATGCCGAGATAATCCGCGACGAACTGCATGAGTTCCGGCGACAGCCAGCCATGCTCCGTTTGAGCAATGGCCAACGCCGACATCACGGCGGACTGTTTCTGATCCGCGGGGTACTTTGCGACCGCACGATCGATTTCTTTCAGGCCTTCAGCTGAGATCATTTTCAGACACGACTCTTTCAATTCCTACCGAACGAAAACCTGTCGCTCACGTCATACTGCGACAGACCCGGCGTTCCTTTGCTTGACCCGCGTGGCGGTGCGACGACCGCAGACGCGCGTCGATGAATACGTCCTAGCGATCCACTTCGCCGAACACGATGTCCTGCGTGCCGATGATCGTCACGGCGTCGGCGATCATGTGGCCGCGCGCCATTTCGTCGAGCGCGGACAGGTGCGCATAGCCCGGGGCGCGGATCTTCAAACGATACGGCTTGTTGGCGCCGTCCGAGATCAGATAGATGCCGAACTCGCCCTTCGGATGTTCGACTGCGGCATACGCCTCGCCTTCGGGCACATGGAAGCCTTCGGTGAACAGCTTGAAGTGGTGGATCAGATCTTCCATGTTCGACTTCATGCCGACGCGCGACGGCGGCGCAACCTTGTGATTGTCCGTCATCACCGGGCCCGGATTTTTGCGCAGCCACTCAATGCACTGTTTCGCGATACGCGTGGACTGGCGCATTTCTTCGACGCGCACCAGATAGCGGTCATAGCAGTCGCCATTCACGCCGACCGGAATGTCGAAGTCGAGCTTGTCATAAACCTCATACGGCTGCTTCTTGCGCAGATCCCACTCGATGCCCGAGCCACGCAGCATCGCGCCGGTCATGCCGAGCTGCAGCGCGCGCTCCGGGCTGACCACGCCGATACCAACCAGACGCTGCTTCCAGATCCGGTTGTCGGTGAGCAGCGTTTCGTATTCGTCGACGCACTTCGGGAAGCGCGTAAAGAAGTCGTCGATGAAGTCGAGCAGCGAACCCTGACGGTTTTCGTTCATCTTCGACAACGCCTTCGCATTGCGAATCTTCGACGCCTTGTATTGCGGCATTGCGTCAGGCAGATCGCGATAGACGCCGCCCGGGCGATAGTAGGCCGCGTGCATGCGCGCGCCCGACACCGCCTCGTACACGTCCATCAGGTCTTCGCGCTCGCGGAACGCATACAGGAACACCGCCATCGCACCGACGTCGAGCGCGTGCGAGCCAATCCACATCAGGTGATTCAACACGCGCGTGACTTCGTCGAACAGCACACGAATGTATTGCGCGCGCAGCGGCACGTCGATGCCGAGCAGCTTTTCAATGGCGAGCACGTAGCCGTGCTCGTTGGCCATCATCGACACGTAGTCGAGACGGTCCATGTACGGCACCGACTGGATGAACGTCTTGCTTTCGGCGAGCTTTTCAGTCGCGCGATGCAGCAGACCGATGTGCGGATCGGCGCGTTGGATCACTTCGCCGTCGAGTTCGAGCACGAGACGCAACACACCGTGCGCTGCCGGGTGCTGCGGACCAAAGTTGAGCGTGTAGTTCTTGATCTCTGCCATGACGTTCTCTTAGTGTTTCAGACCGCCATAGCGATCCTCGCGGATCACGCGCGGCGTGATTTCCCGCGGCTCGATCGTCACCGGCTGATAAACGACGCGCTTCTCTTCCGGGTCGTAACGCATCTCGACGTAGCCGGAGACCGGGAAATCCTTGCGGAACGGATGACCGATGAAACCGTAGTCGGTCAGAATGCGGCGCAGGTCCGGGTGACCTTCGAAGACGATGCCGTACAGGTCGAACGCTTCGCGCTCGTACCAGTTGACCGAATTCCAGATATCGACGACGGACGGCAGGATCGGCATGTCGTCGTCCGGCGCGAACACGCGCAGCCGCAGACGCCAGTTGTTTTGTACCGACAGCAGATGCAGCACCGCCGCAAAACGCGGGCCGTCGTAAGCGCCTTCGGCATAGGTCTGATAATCGACGCCGCACAGGTCGACACACTGCTCGAAACCGAGCGAGCGATCGTCGCGCAGACGCTTTGCCACGTTGAGGTAGTCGCCGGCCTTGACGACGATCGTCAATTCACCGACCGACTCGGTCACGCTCAACAGGAGGCCGCCAAAGGCCGCCTCGAGGTTCGCTTTCAGGGTCTCGAGTTTGCTTGCCATATTGTGGAGAGGCGTTGGCCTTATTGACGGGCGATGGTGTTAGTGCGGCGAATCTTGGCTTGCAGCTGGATCACGCCGTATACCAGCGCTTCCGCCGTGGGCGGACAACCCGGCACGTACACGTCGACCGGGACGATCCGGTCGCAGCCGCGCACCACCGAGTACGAGTAGTGGTAATAGCCACCGCCGTTCGCGCATGAGCCCATCGAGATCACCCACCGCGGCTCCGCCATCTGATCGTAAACCTTGCGCAGAGCGGGCGCCATCTTGTTGCACAGCGTGCCGGCGACGATCATCACGTCCGACTGACGCGGACTCGGACGAAACACCACGCCGAAACGATCGAGATCATAACGGGCAGCGCCCGCATGCATCATCTCGACCGCGCAGCACGCAAGACCAAACGTCATCGGCCACAGCGAGCCGGTGCGCGTCCAATTGATCAGTTTGTCCGCCGTAGTGGTGACAAACCCTTCCTTCAAGACCCCTTCGATACTCATTTGCTTTCCACTCCAGACGGGGCGGCAAGCCTGGCCACCCACGCAAACCGGCGATTAATCCATCATTCCCAGTCGAGGCCGCCCTTCTTCCAGATGTAGGCAAAGCCAAGCAGGAACTCGAGCAGGAAAATCATCATTGCCGTGAACCCAGCCCAGCCGATGTCACGCAACGCCACGCCCCACGGGAACAGGAATGCGGTCTCAAGGTCGAAAATGATGAAGAGAATGGCGACGAGGTAGTAGCGCACGTCGAATTTCATGCGCGCATCTTCGAATGCTTCGAAGCCGCACTCGTACGGTGCGTTTTTCTCGGTGTCGGGCTTGTTGGGACCGAGGAGCTTGCCAATACTGACCAGTGCTACGCCTAAACCGGTGCCCACAATAAGGAACAGCAAAACGGGGAAATAGGCTGCGAGGTTCAAGACAATCCTCAATCGGTTGGTTCTCAGTGCCGTCAGGAGCATAGCACCCCTGACGCGAAATCACTTCCTCAACGCGCATGACGTAAGCCGTACAGCGATACGCCAGAAGTGAAAATGCCAGCCGAAGCGAAGCAAACGGCTGGCATTTAGATAACATTTGGTGCCGACGGCGAGACTCGAACTCGCACAGCTTTCGCCACTACCCCCTCAAGATAGCGTGTCTACCAATTTCACCACGTCGGCACTATATGCAATCCGGGAAAACAACTTGCAAAACCCGCGAATCGCTTCAAGACTTGAATTGTAACTTGCTTAAGCAGATTGTTCAACGCACAAGACCACGTCCGCCGAAAATTTATTTCGGCACGCCCGTCGCCGGAACCGACGCAGGCGAAGCCGGCGTTGCCCCCACCGGGGCCGAGCCCGCAGCCGGCGCCGAAGCCGCGACCGGCGCAGTAGCTGCCGCGCCCAGCACGCCTGCCGACGGCTTCACGTGATACGCACCAAGGTAAGTGAGTGCCAGCGTCGTGGCAAAGAACAGCGCTGCGAGCACTGCCGTGGTACGCGACAGGAAGTTCGCCGAACCCGTCGCACCGAACAGGCTGCCCGACGCGCCGCTGCCGAAAGCCGCGCCCATATCGGCACCTTTGCCGTGCTGCAGCAACACAAGTCCGATGACCCCGAACGCCGACAACAACTGAACGACGATAATCAATGTTTTCAAATACAGCATCACACTCACCTGAGTCTTTATTTAACCGCGCCGCACACTGTGTGTTGCGCGAAATGGAGTCATCCTCGCCGAGACGCCCGGCTTAACCAGCCACGCTGGTCGCAGCGGCCGCCTTGCAGATCGCCAGGAAATCCTGATCCTTCAACGACGCGCCGCCGATCAGGCCGCCGTCGATATCGAGCTGACGGAACAGTTCTTCCGCGTTGTCCGGCTTAACGCTGCCGCCGTATAGCAACGGCACGTCCGCCGCACCCTTGGCCGCAAGACGTGCGCGCAGGAACCCATGCACGGCCTGCGCCTGTGCCGCCGATGCGCTCTTGCCGGTGCCAATTGCCCACACCGGCTCATACGCGACGACGAGGCGAGCCGCTTCCTGAGCCGACAGCTTCGCGAGCACCTCGTCGAGCTGACCGCCGACGACCTGCTCGGTGCGACCCGCTTCGCGTTCTTCGAGCGTTTCGCCGACGCACACGATCGGCGTCAAACCCGCCTCGAGCACACGCTGCGCTTTCACCGCGACCAGTTCGGCGCTTTCGCGGTGATACGCGCGGCGCTCCGAGTGCCCGACGATCGCAAACGTGGCGCCGAAGTCCGTCACCATCGGCGCAGCCACTTCGCCGGTATAGGCGCCATGCGTGAACGCGGACACGTCCTGCACGCCCCACACGACCGGGCTGCCTTCGAGCAGCGACTGAGTCTGTCCGAGATAGAGGCTCGGCACGCACACACCGACGCGCACGTCGGCCGGCAATTCACTGGCGCCGTGTGCCACTGCCTGCAGCAACGCGGCGTTTGCGGCGAGCCGCCCATGCATCTTCCAGTTACCGACTACCAGTTTGGCTCGTTGTTGATTCGACATCGTCTCGTATTGTCCTGTCTTGCCAGTCCGGCCTGCTGCCGGCGGACTTCGCTCGCGCCTCGCTGCAGTTTGTTCCCGCGCTCGCGGCCCGCCCGTCGGATTGATCCGGCGCGCGCAAAACATGCAATTTTACTGCGTGGGGTGGATCGGGTCAAACCGATGACGTCAAGCCTCCTGACCCCACGTCAACACGATCTTGCCGACGTGCGTGCCGCTTTCCATCAGCGCATGCGCGTCGGCAGCCTGGGCGGCCGGAAACACGCGATGCACGACCGGCTTGATGCGCCCAGCTTCGAGATGCGGCCATACGCGCTCCTTCAGTTGCGCGGCGATCTGCGCCTTGAACTCGATCGGCCGTGGTCGCAGTGTGGAACCGGTAACCGTCAGACGGCGGCGCAACACTTCGTTCAGGTTCAGCTCCGCCTTCGCGCCGCCGAGCAGCGCAATTAGTACGATACGGCCACCGTCGGCGAGAGCCGACAATTCGCGCGGCACGTAGCTGCCCGCCACCATGTCGAGGATCACGTCGACGCCACGATCGTTGGTCAGCGACTTGATGACTTCGACGAAATCTTCAGTCCTGTAGTTGATCGCGCGTTCGGCGCCGAGCGCTTCGCACGCGCGGCACTTTTCGTCCGAGCCCGCGGTCGCGAACACACGGAAGCCGAGCGCGTGCGCAATCTGGATCGCCGTCACGCCGATGCCGCTCGAACCACCCTGCACGAGCAGCGTTTCATTCGCACCGCCCTCGCCCTGGCCGAGCTGCGCCCGATTGAAGACGTTGCTCCACACCGTGAAAAAAGTCTCGGGCAGCGAAGCCGCTTCGATATCCGACAATCCCGCCGGCACCGGCAGGCATTGCAGCAGCGGCGCGGCCGCAAATTCCGCGTAGCCGCCGCCCGCGAGCAGCGCGCACACGCGATCGCCGATCTTCAGACCGAACGGGTTGTTCTTCGCGTCGATCGTGCCGCCGACGATCTCGCCCGCCACCTCCAGCCCCGGCAGATCCGACGCTCCCGGCGGCGGCGCATAGCCGCCCTTGCGCTGAAACACGTCCGGACGATTGATGCCGGATGCCGCCACCTTGATCAGCACCTCGCCAGCCTTGAGCTGCGGCGTCGGACGCTCCGCCAGCTTGAGGACTTCCGGCGCACCGAATTCAGTGATTTCGATCGCTTTCATCTGCGTCAACTCCAAGATTGGATTGCGTTACCTACCCGTTGCTGCCGTCTGCCGTAGCGCCGCGCTGCGATTCGAATGCGCGACGCAATCCATCCTGCATGAAAAACGGCCGGCGCGCATGACACGGCCGGCCGTTTGTCCGCTACCGCCTTACTGCGGCGTCGGCTCGCCTTGCGGCGCGTCGTTCAGCAATGCCTTCGCCGACAGACGCACACGACCCTTCTCGTCCGTCTGGATGACCTTGACCTTCACTTGCTGGCCATCCTTCAGATAGTCGTTGATGTCCTTGATGCGCTCGTTCGCGATCTCGGAGATATGCAGCAGACCATCCTTACCCGGCAGGATATTCACGATCGCGCCGAAGTCGAGCAGCTTGAGCACGGTGCCTTCGTACACCTGGCCCACTTCGACTTCCATCGTGATCGCTTCGATACGACGCTTCGCTTCGGCCATGCCTTCGCTGTTCGTGCTCGCGATCGTGACGACGCCGTCATCCGAAATGTCGATCGTCGTGCCGGTTTCTTCGGTGAGCGCGCGGATCACCGAGCCGCCCTTGCCGATCACGTCGCGAATCTTTTCCGGATTGATCTTGATCGTGATCATGCGCGGTGCGAACTCCGACAGTTGGGTGTTCGCGCCAGCCACGGCCGAGGTCATCTTGCCGAGGATGTGCATGCGGCCTTCCTTCGCCTGCGCGAGCGCGACCTGCATGATTTCCTTCGTGATGCCCTGAATCTTGATGTCCATCTGCAGCGCGGTCACGCCTTGTTCCGTACCCGCTACCTTGAAGTCCATGTCGCCGAGGTGATCTTCGTCGCCGAGAATGTCGGTCAACACCGCGAAGCGATTACCTTCGAGGATCAGGCCCATCGCGATACCGGCGACGTGCGCCTTCATCGGCACGCCGGCGTCCATCAGCGCGAGGCAGCCGCCGCACACCGAAGCCATCGACGACGATCCGTTCGACTCGGTGATTTCCGACACGACGCGGATCGAGTAGCCGAACTCGTCGGCGCTCGGCAGGCACGCGACGAGCGCGCGCTTGGCGAGACGGCCGTGACCGATTTCACGGCGCTTCGGCGAACCGACGCGGCCCGTTTCGCCCGTCGCGAACGGAGGCATGTTGTAGTGGAGCATGAAGCGTTCGCGGTACTCGCCTTCGAGCGCGTCGATGTTTTGCTCGTCGCCCTTCGTGCCGAGCGTCGCGACCACCATCGCCTGCGTCTCGCCGCGCGTGAACAGCGCCGAGCCGTGGGTACGCGGCAGCACGCCGGTGCGGATTTCGATCGGGCGCACGGTGCGCGTGTCGCGGCCGTCGATACGCGGCTCGCCGTTCAGGATCTGCGTACGGACGATCTTCGCTTCGATGTCGAACAGCACGTTACCGACCGACGCCTTGTCGGCCGCCACGGTGCCCGCTGCCGCCGCTTCTTCCTCGAGCTTCGCCGAGGTCGCCGCGTAGACTTCCTTCAGCTTGGTCGAGCGAGCCTGCTTGTCGCGGATCTGGTACGCGGCGAGCAAATCGGCTTGCGCGAGTTCGGTCACGCGTGCGATCAGCGCTTCGTTCTTCGCGGCCGGCTGCCAGTCCCACTCGGGCTTGCCGCCTTCGCGGACCAGTTCGTGGATCGCGTCGATCGCGGTCTGCATCTGCTCGTGACCGAACACGACGGCGCCGAGCATCACTTCTTCGCTCAATTGCTGCGCTTCCGATTCGACCATCAGCACCGCGCGTTCCGTGCCGGCGACGACGAGGTCGAGCGCCGATTCCTTCATCTGCGGACGCGTCGGGTTCAGCACGTATTCGTTGTTGATGTAGGCCACGCGCGCCGCGCCGACCGGGCCGTTGAACGGCAGACCGGACACCGCGAGCGCCGCCGAGGCGCCGATCAGCGCAGGGATGTCGGCGGGGATTTCCGGATTCAGCGACAGCACGTGAATCACGACCTGCACTTCGTTGTAGAAGCCTTCCGGGAAGAGCGGACGCAGCGGACGGTCGATCAGGCGCGAGATCAGCGTCTCGCCTTCCGACGGACGGCCTTCGCGACGGAAGAAGCCACCCGGGATCTTGCCGGCGGCGTAGGTCTTTTCGATGTAATCGACGGTGAGGGGGAAGAAGTCCTGGCCCGGCTTCGCGGTCTTCGCGCCGACCACGGTGGCGAGCACCACGGTATCTTCGACGTCGACGATCACCGCGCCGCCCGCCTGGCGAGCGATTTCACCGGTTTCGAGGCGAACGTTGTGCTGCCCCCACTTAAACTCTTTGACGATCTTATTGAACATAGTCATTGCTTTTCCTCATCGTAATGCCGCGCGGACCGGAGCGGCGCGGCAACGCCAGGCCGGCGCCGCATGGGAAGAGTCGTGCTATGCCATTCCAGAGAGCCACGTGCTGCGACTGCGCGCGAACCGCTGGAATGACACAAAACTCCGCCCTGAAGCCCGGCCTTGTTTCCTGTTACTGCTGCTTCTTCTTCTACTGCTGTTCTGCTGCTCCTACTACGCTTGCCCGTAGACGCCGCGCGAACCGGCATACGCCGCGGATCACAGGCGGTGCGCGTTACACGAAGCGCGCCGCGCAAAAACAAAATGCCTGTATCAGCGAAACTGACACAGGCATCTTGCTGAACGACTGGCCGATTACTTACGCAGACCCAGCTTCTCGATCAGGCTGCGGTAACGATCCGCGTCCTTACCCTTCAGGTAGTCGAGCAACTTGCGACGGCGGCTCACCATGCGCAGCAGACCGCGGCGGCTGTGGTGATCCTTCGTGTGCTCCTTGAAGTGGGAGGTCAGTTCGTTGATACGGGTCGTGAGCAGCGCGACCTGAACTTCGGGGGAGCCGGTGTCGTTGGCCGCGCGTGCGAATTGCGCGACGACTTTGGACTTCTTGCTTGCATCAACTGCGGACATGTCAATTTCCTTGATAACTGGACAGGCGGTCACGGAAGAAAGGCCGTGCCGTGGGATACCCGTTTCACAATTTACTGAGTCCCGTTCGTGGCTGAATTAACTGAATCAGAACCCAGCCCAACAACGGGACGCGTATTGTAGCACAGCCGATTCCGGCCGCGAACCCCGGGCCAGCAAGGCGGATTGAGTGTCGCTCGCGGGCGCCCAGGGGCGCTCAGGGGCGCCGCATCCGGCAGACCGTCGGCAATAGTGTGCGCTCGGCTGGTATCGCCAGCACCGTGCGGAAGCCATAGCCCGACCCTTCGTTATCGAAATGCACGCCGGGTGTGCCGGCTTTGTCCATCTGCATCACGTAGAGGGGCTGGATCAGTTGATGGTCATCGGCGCGCATCCACGATGCGTGAATACCGTTGTCGAAGCGGATGCCCTCTAGCGCTTTCGCGACCGCCGTCGGAGCGGCGCTGCCGGCGCGGCTCATCGCGGCGGCGAGCGTTTCGATCATCAGTGGCATGCGCAGCACCGGATAGTCGTCCTGGGCGGCCGGAAAGCGCGCGCGGAACGCCGCGTACCACGCGTCGGAGGCCGCGCCACCGACATTCGGATGCCACTCGGCCACCGCGATCACGTGACCCACGCCTGCGTCGCCAAGCGCGGCCGGCGCGCCGAGGCTGTTGCCGTAGAACGTGTAGAACTTCGTGTCGAGGCCCTGCTCGCGCGCCGCCTTCACGAGCAGCGTCAGGTCGTTGCCCCAGTTGCCGGTGATCACGGCGTCCGCGCCGCTCGCGCGGATCTTCGCGATGTACGGCGCGAAATCCTTCACGCGGCCGATCGGGTGAAATTCGTCGCCGACCACCGCGATGTCGGGACGCTTCGCCGCGAGCGTCGAACGCGCGAGGCTGCTCACGTCGTGTCCGAAGCTGTAATCCTGGTTCAGCAGGTACACCTTTTTCACCGCCTTGTCGCGCTCGATCACCTCGGCGAGCGCGGCCATCCGCATGCCGGCGTGCGCGTCGAAGCGGAAGTGCCAGAAGCTGCAGTCCGCGTTGGTGAGCGCGGGGTCGTCGGCGGAGTAGTTGAGGAACAGTTCGCGGTTGTCCGGCTCGCGGCTGTTCTGCTTCTCGATCGCGCCGATCAGCGCCGCGGCGACCGCCGAGCTATTGCCCTGCAGGATGTAGCCGATATGGCGATCCGCGGCCGCGCGCAATTGCGTCAGCGCTTCCTCCGTGCTGCCCTTGCTGTCGAGCACGACGAGTTCGAACGGATGCGCGCCGTCCGCGAGCTCCACGCCGCCGTGCTCGTTGACCTGCTCGACACCGAAACGCAGATTGCGCTCGACTGCCGCGCCCGCGTTCGCGAACGGGCCGGACATGCCTTCGATCAGCGCGAGCTGGATTGGCGTGCCGGTGAGTTTGCCGGCCGGCAGGCTGGCGGACTTGCTTGCGTGATTACCGGCCGGGCTTGCCGCCAGCGTGGCCGCGCGGCTCCCCGGCTTGCCGGTGGGCGGAACGGTCCCCTGCGCGGACGCCTGACTCGCGCCCGTCGAGGCCGGATTCGCCGCCTCAGCCACGCCAACTCCCGCCACCGCCATCGAAATCGCCGTCAGCGCAATCGCCGCCGCCCCTCGCCACATCGCCGTCATGGTCGTCCCGCCTGAATCTTCGAAGCGCGGATCATAGGATGACGCGCACGGAATAGGCAAGCCGGCGCATCCGTTACCGTTTGGTGGCGACGCACGTTCAAGCAACGCCGTTCTTTCGCCACAGCGCGTGTCAAAATAGTATGTTTCGATGATAAGAACCGCTATTCAAACGCCATCGGAGGAATACATGCCGAACCGCCACCACCCCACGGCCGCTGCTATCACAGCCCCGGCCGGCGCCAGTCTGCGCCGCGCCGCGCTCGTTTGCCTGAGCGTGCTCGCGCTCGCCGGCTGCGCCCAGCCGTGGCAGCAGTATCAACCGGGAGCGGACGCATCGACGGTCATCGCGCGTCTCGGTCCGCCGCGCGAAACCTATGATCTGCCCGACGGTGGCAAGCGTCTCATGTGGCCGACCCAACCGATGGGCGAAACCACCACCGCCGCCGACATCAACGCAGCCGGCAAGATCGTCAACATGCGCCAAGTGCTGCAGCCCAACGAGTTCTACCGCGCCGAGATCGGCAAATGGACACGCGGCGACGTGCTGGTGAACTTCGGCCGCCCGGTCGAAACGTCGTACTTCCCGCTGATGAGGCGCGAAGTCTGGACCTATCGCTATCTCGAAGACAACGTCTGGTACATGATGTACAACTTCTACTTCGATGACCAGGGCATCTTGCGCCTCACGCAGAAGACCCCCGACCCGCTGCACGACCCCGACCGCCGCAACCTGTTCTGAGCACTGAGCACCCTCTTCGGAAGAAGCACCAAATCTCAAAAAAGCCGCCTTCTATAGGCGGCTTTTTTATTGTTTAAGCATAAAACAGAATTTTATCCTGTTTGCGTCCACAATTTTGCGAAAGAAAGGTTATTGTAAACGCCGTTCGGGCGCCGGCTCGCAATCACGTGCAGACGCGGTTTCGGTCCGGTGCCAGGTCAATTGCCTCTCATACGGAGTTGCTACGATGAACCGACCCAAACACCTGCTGGTCGCCAACGTCGCGTGGGCCCATGAAACCGCGACGCGTAATCCGGCATTTTTTCGCGACCTGATGCGCGGACAGAATCCACACATTCTTTGGATCGGCTGCGCGGACAGCCGCGTGCCCGCCGAAACGATCACGCATTGCGAGCCCGGCGATCTGTTCGTCCATCGCAACATCGCCAACCTGTTTCATCCCGGCGACGACAACGTCGCGAGCGTCCTTGAATACGCGGTGCGGGTGCTCAAGGTCGGCCATGTGATCGTCTGCGGCCACTATGGCTGCGGCGGCGTGCGCGCCGCGCTGCTGCCGCCGGACCCCGCGCTGCCCCATGTGAACCGCCGTATCGCGCCGCTCTGCGCACTCGCCAAAACGCATCACTCGGAGCTGGACGGCGCGGCGACCGAGCCGGATCGCGTCAATCGCCTCGCCGAGCTGAACGTGCTCGAACAGGTGCGGCAGCTACGGGCGAGCCCGATCGTGCACGAGGCTGAGCCGGCGCCGCTCGTGCACGGCTGGATCTTTGCGCTCGACGACGGGCGCATCAAGGTTCTCACCTCCGGCTATACCGCCGACGACGCGATGACCTGCACGACCGCGGCGCACAGCGCGGCCTAGCGAAGCGCGTCGCCCGTCCCATTCGAACCGCGGACGGAGCCGACAGCGGAATCGTCATCGGGCCATACCTGTTCGTCGCCCATCGTCCCACCTCTCGCTCTTCGACACCATGGATAATCAAACCTCTTTCTCCGCGCTCCAGAGCGACGTGCTCGCCGGAACGGCCGTTTTTCTGGTGGCCCTGCCGCTTTGCCTCGGCATTGCTCACGCATCGGGCGTCGACCCGTTTGCCGGACTGGTGTCCGGCATCATTGGCGGGCTCGTGGTTGCCGCGCTGAGCGGCTCGCGTCTGAGCGTGAGCGGGCCGGCCGCGGGCCTCGTCGTGATCGTCGTCGACGGCATCGCACGGCTTGGCGGCTTTTCCGCTTTCCTGCTGGCCGTACTGCTGTCGGGCGTCATCCAGTTCGGCTTCGGCATGCTCAAGGCCGGCCGGTTCGCCGCCTACGTGCCGTCGCCGGTGATCAAGGGGATGCTCGCGGCCATCGGCGTGCTGTTGATCCTCAAGCAGTTTCCCGTTGCGCTGGGGCTGTCCGGCACCGCCGACTCCGGCCAGTCGGCGGCCGCGGCGGCGGTCGCAACGCCGCTCGGCCCAATCTCACTGACCGCCGTGCTGATCACACTGCTGTCGCTCGCGATCCTCGCCGGCTGGGAAACGCGCGCGCTGCGCCGCTTCGCTGTCGTGCGCATCATGCCCGCGCCGCTCGCGGTGGTGCTGCTCGGCATCGGCGCGACGCTCGCCCTCAATCTCGTCGCGCCATCGTTGGCACCGCCCGCCGAAGGGCGGGTCACGTTGCCTTCGCTGGAATCGTTCGCGGCACTGCAGGCCGTGCTCGCGTCGGCCGACTTCGGCCCACGGTTCGCCCAGCTCGTCAATCCCGACATATGGCGCGTTGCGATCACGATCGCCATCCTCGCAAGTCTCGAAACGCTACTGAGCCTCGAAGCGGTCGAACAGATCGATCCGGAGCGCCGCCGCGCGCCTCCCGATCGCGAGCTGAAGGCGCAGGGCGTGGGCAATCTGATCGCGGGTGCGATCGGCGGCCTGCCGATCACCGCGGTGATCGTGCGTAGCTCCGCGAACGTCCATGCCGGCGCAAAAAGCCGACTCTCGGCGATCGTTCACGGCGTGTTGCTTCTCGTCAGCGTGTTCGCGCTCACGAGCGTGATCAACCTGATCCCGCTCGCCTGCCTTGCCGCGATCCTGATCTTCACCGGGTTCAAACTCGCCAAGCCGTCGTTGTTCGCCGGGCTCGCGCGGCAGGGATTCGCGCCGTTCGCACCATTTATCGTCACAGTCGTCGGTGTGCTCGTCACCGATCTGCTGATCGGTATCGTGCTCGGCATCCTGTGCAGCATGCTGTTCGCGCTGTACGCAAACCTGCGCGGCCCGATCGTGCTCGCGCAGCATGGCGATCACTACCTGCTGTCGTTTCGCAAGGACGTGTCGTTTCTCGGTAAAGTGCCGCTCAAGCACTATCTGCAGCAGATTCCGGATGGCGCCACCGTTATCGTCGATGCGACACGCGCCGATTTCGTCGACCACGACGTGCGCGAACTGCTGGACGCGTTCGTCGCCGATGCGCCTCGCCGTGGGATTACCGTCGACGTCAGATTTCAAGTCCGCGAGCAGGCCCGCGCAACGCGCGGCTGGTCGCTGCGGCGCACGACGGCGGAGTAGTTTCGTCATATCGCGCCGCCGCAGCTGCGCGATGACGGCAGAAAAAAGCCCCGTGTGCCGAACACCACGGGGCTTCTCCTCCGATCCACGCAAGCGATCGCGCGCTACCGGCGCGCCATGCTCGCGTTACTCCGAGCGCTGCGGATTCACCTTGTCCGCATTCGAATACAGCTTGTTGAGCGCCGAAAAATATGCCTTCGCGGATGCCGCGACGATATCCGGATCAGTGCCCGTGCCGTTGACGATGCGCCCGCTCTTCGACAACCGCACGGTCACTTCGCCCTGCGCCTGCGTGCCGGTCGTGATCGCGTTGACCGAGTACAGCAGCAGTTCGGAGCCGCTGCCCACTTCCGTTTCGATCGCGTTGAGGGTGGCGTCGACCGGTCCGTTGCCGCGCGCTTCGCCGGTGATCTCTTTACCCTCTACCGAGAACACGACCTTCGCGTGCGGCTGCTCGCCGGTTTCGGAATGCTGCGACATCGACAGAAACTTGTAGTGCTCCTTCTCGTGCGCTTCCGCCGATTCCTCGTTGACGATGGCGATGATGTCTTCGTCGAAGATCTCCGCCTTGCGATCGGCGAGTTCCTTGAAGCGCGCGAACGCGGTGTTCAGTTCGGCTTCGCTGTCGAGCGCGATGCCAAGCTCCTGCAGACGCTGTTTGAACGCATTGCGGCCCGACAGCTTGCCGAGCACGATCTTGTTCGCGGCCCAACCCACGTCTTCCGCGCGCATGATTTCGTAGGTATCGCGCGCCTTCAGCACGCCATCCTGATGGATGCCCGACGCATGCGCGAAAGCGTTCGCGCCGACCACGGCCTTGTTCGGCTGCACGACGAAGCCAGTGATCTGCGACACGAGCTTCGAGGCCGGCACGATCTGAGTCGTGTCGAGGCCGACGTCGAGTCCGAAGTAATCCTTGCGGGTCTTCACCGCCATTACGATTTCTTCGAGCGACGTATTGCCCGCGCGCTCGCCGAGCCCGTTGATCGTGCATTCGACCTGACGCGCGCCGCCAATCTGCACGCCGGCGAGCGAATTCGCGACCGCCATGCCGAGGTCATTGTGGCAATGCACAGAGAACACCGCCTTGTGCGAGTTGGGAATGCGCTCGCGCAGCGTCTTCACGAGTTGGCCATAGAGTTCCGGCACGCCGTAGCCGACGGTGTCCGCGATGTTGATCGTGGTCGCGCCTTCGGCGATCACCGCTTCCAGCACACGGCACAGGAAGTCCAAATCCGAGCGGCTGCCGTCTTCCGGCGAGAATTCGACGTCGTCGGTGAACTTGCGCGCGAAACGCACCGCAAGCCTGGCCTGCTCGAATACCTGCTCGGGCGTCATCCGCAGCTTCTTCTCCATGTGCAGTGGCGACGTTGCGATGAACGTGTGGATGCGGAAATGATCGGCCGGCTTCAGTGCGTCGGCGGCCTTCTGTATGTCCTTGTCGTTCGCGCGCGCAAGCGAGCAGATCGTGCTGTCCTTCACGAGGCCGGCGATCGTATGGATCGCGTCGAAGTCGCCGTTCGAGCTGGCCGCGAAGCCCGCTTCGATCACGTCGACTTTCATCCGTTCGAGTTGCCTCGCGATGCGGATCTTCTCTTCCTTCGTCATCGACGCGCCGGGCGATTGCTCGCCGTCACGCAGCGTGGTGTCGAAAATGATCAGTTTGTCGGACATGTCGGGCCTCCTCGGGAGTCGTTCAGATGTGAGACTTGGTTTTGGAATGGGACGATGAGCGCCGCCGCTGGCAAGGTAGGGCGATCACGATGATCGCGGCCGGTGCGGACGGAACGCAAAAACGCATAAGGGCGTGAACGAAGCATGATGGCGCGGCGCAGCGAACGGCCTCGCCGACCCGGCAAAATCGGCCACGCCCACGCACTGATCCGACGACTATAGCGGCATTCCAGCCACCGCGCAATGCGCGCCGGGGCGGTCTGCGGCGCTGTCCGAAGCGACCGCGTAACGGCACCAACCAACGAAAAACGGCAGCCTGCAGGCTGCCGTTTTTCGTACGCCGCTGCGATGCAGCGCGGTTCAAATCCTCAACGGTCGTGCGACATCGACCGCGCCGGATTGGCCCGGCCGCGCACCGCCTGATACGCCCAGAACACGTAGCCGGACAGACCGTACAGCACGAACAGACCGAACAGCATCAACGGCGGATCGGACGACACGAGCACGAAGGCGACCACCACCAGCAGGATCACGCCGAACGGCACGCGATGCCGTACGTCGAGCGCCTTGCCGCTATAGAACGGCGCGTTCGACACCATCGTCACGCCCGCGTAGATGGTCAGCACGAACGCGACCCACGGCAGCCAGACGAGCTTCAGCGGCACGCGGTTGTCGGTGGCGAGCCACACGAAACCGGCGATCAGTGCCGCCGCGGCCGGGCTCGGCATGCCCTGGAAAAAACGCTTGTCGACCACGCCGATATTCGTGTTGAAACGCGCGAGCCGTAGCGCCGCGCCGGAACAATAGACGAACGCCGCGAGCCAGCCCCACCGGCCGAGGTCCTTCAGGATCCACTCGTACATCACGAGCGCGGGCGCAACACCGAACGACACCATGTCCGACAGGCTGTCGAACTGCTCGCCGAACGCGCTTTGCGTATGCGTCATGCGCGCGACGCGACCGTCCATGCCATCGAGCACCATCGCGACGAAGATCGCGATCGCCGCGATCTCGAAGCGCACGTTCATCGCCTGCACGACGGCGAAGAAGCCGCAGAACAGCGCGGCCGTGGTGAATGCGTTCGGCAGCAGGTAGATGCCGCGTTTTCTGAGGAACTGCTGACGCTGCGCGCGCCGGCTGTCGGCGACCGGCGACTCCGTGACCACCGGCGGCTTGTTGCGACGAAACGGCCGCGGCAGCGGTCCACTGCTGCGGGGTCGACGCGGTTTGAATGCGGCCATTCGGACAACCTCCTGTATGCCGCTTTACAGCTCGGCGAGGATCGTGGACGACGCCGACACCTTCTCGCCGATCGACACGCGCGGACGGCTGCCCACCGGCAAATACACGTCGACGCGCGAACCGAAGCGGATGAATCCGTAACGCTGGCCGCGGGTCAGCGGCTCGCCTGCACGGACGTAGCAAAGGATTCGCCGCGCGATCAGCCCGGCAATCTGCACCGACGTGACCGTCTGGCCGCCGGCCATTTCGATCACGACCGCGTTGCGCTCGTTTTCGAGCGAGGCTTTATCGACCGCCGCGTTCAGATAGGCGCCAGGAAAGTATTCGACTTTCGAGATCGCACCGTCGACGGGCGAGCGCTGCGAGTGCACGTTGAATACGTTCATGAACACGCTGATCTTCATCGCTTCGCGATTCGCATAAGGATCATGCGCGGTTTCTACCGCGACGATACGACCGTCGGCAGGACACAGCACCGCGTTGGCCTGCGTCGGAATCGGACGCGCCGGGTCGCGGAAGAACTGCACGACGAAGATCAGGATCAGCCAGAAGAGCCACGCAAAGCCGAACCCCCCGAAGGCATGAACCAGTAGTGCAACGACGGCCGCGATGGCGATGAACGGCCAGCCTTCTCGCGCGATGATCGGATGAGGGTAATTCATGGATGGCTTCTGTGTTTTTGTAAAACCGTAGGATAGCAAAAGCCGCCCAGGGTTCAGCACCCTTGGACGGCTTTTTGACTGGTCCGGGCCACCGCGCCGAAGCGCCGCGCCGGACCTCGTTACGTCGAGACGCTTAGTTCTTCGATTGGTCGACGAGCTTGTTCTTCGCGATCCACGGCATCATCGCGCGCAGCTTCGAGCCAACCTGCTCGATCTGGTGCTCGGCCG
The DNA here is from genome assembly GCF_014201025.1 of Paraburkholderia sp. MM5384-R2. Lineage (NCBI taxonomy): Bacteria > Pseudomonadati > Pseudomonadota > Betaproteobacteria > Burkholderiales > Burkholderiaceae > Paraburkholderia > Paraburkholderia sp. MM5384-R2. Next base: position 432,300 of record NZ_JACHDI010000003.1, on the reverse strand, counting down.
TCAGACGGCGACGCGATTGCAGCGTCGGTGCGCCAGCCTTGTTCTCGATGATGAAGCTCTTCGCGTATTCGCCGGTCTGGATGTCGGTCAGCACGGCCTTCATCGCCTTCTTCGTTTCAGCGGTCACGATGCGCGGCCCCGTCACGTACTCGCCGTACTCGGCGTTGTTCGAGATCGAGTAGTTCATGTTCGCGATGCCGCCTTCGTAGATCAGGTCGACGATCAGCTTCAGTTCGTGCAGGCACTCGAAGTACGCCATTTCCGGCGCGTAACCCGCTTCGACCAGCGTTTCGAAGCCGGCCTTGATCAGGTCGACGGTACCGCCGCACAGCACAGCCTGCTCGCCGAACAGGTCGGTTTCGGTCTCTTCGCGGAAGTTCGTTTCGATGATGCCGGCCCGGCCGCCGCCGTTAGCCGCTGCGTACGACAGCGCGATGTCGCGCGCCGCACCCGACTTGTCCTGCGCAACCGCGATCAGGTGCGGCACGCCGCCACCTTGGGAGTAGGTGCCGCGAACCGTGTGGCCCGGCGCCTTCGGCGCGATCATGATGACGTCGAGGTCGGCACGCGGGATCACCTGGCCGTAGTGAACGTTGAAGCCGTGCGCGAACGCGAGCGCTGCGCCCTGCTTGATGTTCGCGTGGACTTCCTTCGCGTACACGTCGGCGATCTGCTCGTCCGGCAGCAGCATCATGACGACGTCCGCGCCCTTCACCGCTTCCGCGACTTCCTTGACTTGCAGGCCGGCGTTTTCAGCCTTGCTCCACGATGCGCCGCCCTTGCGCAGACCGACCGTGATGTTCACGCCGCTTTCCTTCAGGTTCAGCGCGTGCGCATGGCCTTGCGAGCCATAGCCGATGATGGTGACCTGCTTGCCCTTGATGAGGGAGAGATCGGCGTCCTTGTCGTAGAAAACTTTCATGTCGGTTCCTTGGCTAGATTCGATGATTCAGAGAAATTCAGGTACTGCGAATGTTGTTATTGCCAGCCGGGCGATACCGCGTTGCCCGGCCTTGCGAAACGCGACGTCAGACCTTCAGAATGCGCTCGCCGCGACCGATGCCCGAGCTGCCCGTGCGGACCGTCTCGAGAATCGCCGTGGAATCGAGCCCCTCGATGAAGGCGTCGAGCTTGTCGCTCGCCCCCGTCAATTCGATCGTGTAGGTCTTTTCGGTGACGTCGATGATGCGGCCGCGGAAAATGTCCGCCATCCGCTTCATCTCCTCACGTTCCTTGCCGACCGCCCTCACCTTGATCAGCATCAGCTCGCGTTCGATGTGGGCGCCCTCGGTAAGGTCGACCACTTTCACCACCTCGATCAGGCGGTTCAGATGCTTCGTGATCTGTTCGATCACGTCGTCCGAGCCAACGGAGACGATGGTCATGCGCGACAGCGAACGGTCTTCGGTCGGAGCCACCGTCAAGGTTTCAATGTTGTAGCCGCGTGCGGAGAACAGACCCACCACGCGCGACAGCGCGCCTGGTTCGTTTTCCAGCAGGACGGAAATGATGTGTCTCATGTTTCGCTTCTTCCAGATGATGTGTCGATGTCTGCGAGCGGAGCGGCGCCGCTTCGTCTGCCCTCGCCTTTTTTGAAGACGCGCATCACGAAGCCGGCGCTGGAGTTATCCAGACGCCCCGTCGTTAAAGATCTTCCGAACCCATGAGCATCTCGGTGATGCCCTTGCCGGCCTGAACCATCGGCCAGACGTTTTCGGTCGGATCGGTCTGGAAGTCGAGAAACACCGTGCGATCCTTCAGGCGCAGCGCTTCCTTCAGCGCCGGTTCCACATCGGCCGTGCGCTCGATGCGCATGCCCACGTGTCCGTACGCTTCGGCGAGCTTCACGAAGTCCGGCAGCGCATCCATGTACGAATGCGAATAGCGTTTGCTGTATTCGATCTGCTGCCACTGGCGCACCATGCCCAGATAGCGGTTATTCAGCGAAATAATCTTGATCGGCAGGTCGTACTGCTTGCAGGTCGACAGCTCCTGGATGCACATCTGGATCGAGCCTTCGCCCGTGATGCACAGCACGTCGTCGTCCGGATGGGCCATCTTCACGCCCATCGCGGCCGGTAAGCCGAAGCCCATCGTGCCGAGGCCACCGGAATTGATCCAGCGACGCGGCTTGTTGAACTTGTAGAACTGCGCGGCCCACATCTGGTGCTGGCCCACGTCGGAGCACACGAACGCGTTGCCGTCGGTCAGCTCCCACGCCTTTTCGACCACGTACTGCGGCTTGATGATGTCGCTCTTGCGGTCGAACTTCAGGCAATCTTTCGCGCGCCAGCCTTCGATGTCCTTCCACCAGTCGGCAAGCGCCGCTGCGTCGGGGCCATGCTCGGCCGTCTGCAACTGCTCGATCAGTTCCTTCAGCACTTCCTTCACGTCGCCGACGATCGGAATGTCGACCTTGACGCGCTTGGAAATGGAAGAGGGATCGATGTCGATATGGATGATCTTGCGCGGCCGCGACGCGAAGTGGCTCGGATCGCCGATCACGCGGTCGTCGAAGCGCGCGCCGATCGCGATCAGCACGTCGCAGTGCTGCATCGCCATATTGGCTTCGTACGTGCCGTGCATGCCGAGCATGCCGAGGAATTTCTTGTCGCTCGAGCGGTAGCCGCCCAGACCCATTAGCGTATTGGTGACCGGATAGCCGAGCAGATCGGCGAACTGGTTCAATTCACGCGACGCATCCGCGAGCACGATACCGCCGCCGGTGTAGATATACGGACGCTTCGCCGACAGCAGCAGCGACACCGCCTTGCGGATCTGACCGGAGTGGCCCTTCGTGACCGGGTTGTATGAGCGCAGCGAAACGCTCTTGATCGGCTCGTATTGGCACGGCGTCTTCGACACGTCCTTCGGAATGTCGATCAGCACTGGGCCGGGACGGCCGGTACGGGCGATGTAGAAAGCTTTCTTGACGGTGGCGGCGAGATCGCGCACGTCCTTCACGAGGAAGTTGTGCTTCACACAGGGACGCGTGATGCCGACCGTGTCGCATTCCTGGAATGCATCCTGACCGATCGCGGCAGTCGGCACCTGGCCGCTGATCACGACCAACGGGATCGAATCCATATAGGCGGTCGCGATGCCGGTCACCGCGTTAGTGACGCCGGGGCCGGAGGTCACGAGACACACGCCGACCTTGCCGGTGGAGCGCGCGTAGGCGTCCGCGGCATGCACGGCGGCCTGCTCGTGGCGCACGAGCACATGCTGGAACTTGTCCTGCTTGTACAGCTCGTCGTAAATGTAGAGTACCGAGCCGCCGGGATAGCCCCAGATGAACTCGACGTCTTCGTCGGCCAGTGCCTTCATGAGCACGGTGGCGCCGATAGAGTCTGCTTCGTGATGGGGGGTCGTATCCGACGTGGAGAATTCCGCGCTGGGCATATTCATTGATTCACCTTTCGAATTTTCGGCAAAAAATTGATCGGGTGCTCTCTGCCGGGCTTGTGGCTCGGGTTCAAGCGGCGCGTCCAGTTGATAGGCAGGCTTCTTGGGCCACACCTCAATTGAGACAACTCACTTATGTTGCGAACCAGCGACGATAGCTTCTGACGCGCTCGCGGTCAAGAAAATATTGCCATTTGCTCGCGCGTAAGAGCGCGCGATCGGACGGAATGTCGACCGTCATGCAAATGCAAGCTTGAGCAGGTTTCACCCCTATCGGAGCAAAAGTTTGTTAGCATCCGCGAGTTTTACGACATTTTTCGACCGATTACGCGCACGCTTGCTGCGCCGACCCCAACCGGATGGCATCAGACAAGGAACTCGCCGATTTTCTGGCGGGCGCCGAAAGGCGCGCATTCAAGCAGACGGTCTACGCCGTGCGGGACGACGATGCGTCCCTCGACATCGTGCAAGACGCGATGATCAAGCTCGCCGAGAAATACGGCGACCGTCCGGCGGCCGAGCTACCGCTGCTGTTTCAGCGTATTCTGCAGAATGCGACGCACGACTATTTCCGCCGTGCCAAAGTACGCAACACCTGGGTTAGTCTATTCTCGTCGCTCGGCAATGCCGACGACGACGAGTTCGATCCGCTGGAAACCATCGAGGCCGAGGCGGGTTCGGCTGGCGCCGAGAGCAACGAACAGAAGCTCGAACGAGAGCAGGTCCTGCAGTCGATCGACAACGAGATCCAGAAATTACCGGCACGTCAACGGGAGGCGTTTCTCATGCGTTATTGGGAGGATATGGATGTCGCCGAGACTGCCGCCGCAATGGGCTGCTCCGAAGGCAGCGTGAAAACGCACTGCTCCCGGGCCACTCACACGCTGGCGCAAGCGCTCAAGGCGAAAGGAATCACGCTATGAGCTCCCTTGAAAACACAGAACTCGAGTTTGCGCGTCAACTGCGCCGCGCGCTCGACGAAACCACCGCCAGCCTCCCTCCCGCCACCGTCGACCGGCTCGCTGCCGCGCGTCGTGCCGCGTTGGCGCGCAAAAAGCCCGAAGCCGTCAGCGCGCCGGTGTTCGTGCCTGCGTTCGCCGGCATGCCGGCCGGAATGGCGGGGCTACCGCAGGGAGGCTTCGAGCCGCGCCGCCGCTGGCCGCTGCGCCGCTTCGCGCTCGCGTGGCCGCTGGCCGCGCTGGTCGTGAGCCTGATCGGCATCGCGTACTGGGAAGATCACCAGCGCACCGCCGAACTTGCCGATATCGATGCCGCCATGCTAAGCGACGACCTGCCGCTCAATGCCTATCTCGACCACGGCTTCAACGCGTATCTTTCACGCGCCCACTGAGCGGGAGATTCCTCGGGTGAGTTACAAGCGTGGCCTGGCCGTTGTTTTCGGATGCACGATCGCGGCCCTGGTGTCGTTTGTCGCGACCTATCCGCGCTTTCACCCGAGCCCATCGTCGGCGGGCAATCCGTCGCCCGGCGTCAACGTCGCCGCGCCCGCGCCCGCCCCCGCACTTTCCGTCGAATTGCCCGGCCTGCCGGGCAGCAATAGCCCCCTCGCGTGGTCACGCCTGAGCGCCGCCGACCACGCCGCGCTGGCCCCATTCGCATCGCAATGGGATTCGTTTAGCGACGAACGCAAGCGAAAGTGGATCAAGATTGCGTCGCGATACGCAAAGATGTCGCCGGATGCGCAAAAGCGTCTGCATGAGCGCATGAGTGAATGGGTGCGCATGACGCCCGATCAGCGCCGCGTCGCGCGCGAAAACTACCAGGTTTCGAAGGAGTTGCCGCGCGAAGCGCGCCAGAAGGCGTGGAAAGCGTACCAACAACTGCCCGAAGAAACGAAGGAGCGGCTCGCCGCGAGCGAACGCAAGCGTCGCCCCAGCGTCGTCAGCGCGCCGCCATCGGCTCGCAACGAGATCAAGGGCATCGACCGGTTCGTGAATGCGCGCGAGCACGGCGCCAGTGCTGCCGCGGCGGCGAGCGCCGCGCCGGCTGCCTCCGCGCCGGCCGCGGCCTCGCTGCCGGCAACGCCTGCGATTCCGGCGGCGGGCAGCTTCGTACCGGCGACGCCGGTGCCCGTGTCGCCTGCCGAAGCGCCGGCAATCTTCCACGGCTCCTGATTCCGACCCCGAACCCATTACGTGTCCCAGCCGCTCGCCACCCCCAGCCTGCCTGCCGCCGCACCCGGCGGCACGGCGCCCACCGTCCGGCGACGGCTCGCGGCACTGCTCTACGAAGCGGTCATTCTGTTCGGCGTCGTGTTTGTCGCCGGCTATCTGTTCAGCACGCTGACGCAGCAGCGTAACGGGCTCGCGCATCACAACCTGCTCGCCGGCTGGATCGGCCTCGTGGTTGGCGTGTACTTCGTCTGGTTCTGGACGCACGGCGGCCAGACGCTGCCGATGAAAACCTGGCGATTACGGGTTGTTGGCGCTGATGGCGCGCCGGTTTCGGTTGGGCGGGCGATTGCGCGGTATGTGTTCGCCTGGTTGTGGTTTTTGCCGCCGCTGGCGTTGCATCCACTTCTTGGGTTGCGGGTGCCGCAGACGCTTGTTATTGCGGGCGTCTGGTTCGTGGTGTGGGCCGCGAGTGGGCGTTTTGATCCACAGCGGCAGTTTTTGCATGATCGGCTCGCGGGGACGCGGGTGGTAGCGGTTGGGCGCTAGCGCGCGTGGGCGATGGGCCGAATGCGGTGCTCTCCTTGGGCGGGGTGAGGCCTTTTTGCCTTTGTTCGTGCGGTGTTGGCCTTTCCTTGCTTTGTTATCGGTCTATTGGCGTTGCCCCTGTGCGGGGCGGCACCTACTTTCTTTGCTGCTGCAAAGAAAGTAGGCAAAGAAGACAGCTCAAACCGCCAACTCTTAAGCGGGTCCGTCGGTCCGCGTGAGGTAGTGGTGCATCTGGAATCCGTGCTCCCGCACATTCCGCGCTAGTGACAAGGCAGTCATTCTTCCGGCGGCGCTGCGCGCGCCGAATCCCCGTTCCAAAACCACCGGTTGTTTCGGCGCATCGCCGAGGCGCAGCCGACGGCCCCCGCTGCGCGGGCCAAACCATTGGTTTCCCTGGTAGACCCGTCCGCGACGCACGTAGTGCGGAGTGGGAGGGATGATGGCTTTGTCACGAACGGGGGAATGTGCGGGGACCCGGATTCCAGATGCACCACTACCCCCTCCAAGCCAGGGAACCCGCTTAACAGTTTGCGGTTTGAGCTGTCTTCTTTGCCTACTTTCTTTGCAGCAGCAAAGAAAGTAGGTGCCGCCCCGCACAGGGGCTACGCTAATAGACCGACAAGCCAGCAAGGAAAGGCCAACCAAGCCAGAACAACGAAAAAACAGGCCCCGCCAAGGCCCCTCCGTAATAAGAACTTCTCATGACTGTCACGCCGCAGTCACGCGCACCCGGCCCAATACGGGCACCGCCACTCGACGCGTGAGCCATGGACCCCAATACGTCCGCGACTTCCCTGTTTCGTCAAACCGGACCGAGCGTCGACCCCGTCGCGTTCCGGCCCGCTCCGGGTTCTACTCAACACGGCCTGCCGCTGCCCGCGACGCCATCACTCGATGCCCGCGCCGATCATCCCGATGACGGCCACGACGATCCGCATCGCTATCGCACGATCTGGCTCTCGGATATCCATCTCGGCTCGAGCGGCTGCCAGGCGGGATATCTGCTCGACTTCCTGCGCCACAACGAATCGGAGTACCTGTACCTCGTCGGCGACATCATCGACGGCTGGCAGTTGAAGAAAGGCTGGTACTGGCCGCAGGCGCACAACGACGTCGTGCAGAAAGTGCTGCGCAAAGCGCGCAAAGGCACCCAGGTCATCTACGTGCCCGGCAATCACGACGAAGCCGCGCGCCAGTTCTGCGACCTCGCGTTCGGCGACATCCACGTACGCGGCGAAGCGTTCCACACGACGCTCGCCGGCAAGCGGCTGTGGATCGTGCACGGCGATCTGTTCGACGGCGTGATCCAGCACGCGAAATGGCTCGCCTATCTCGGCGACACGCTGTACACGATGATCCTCGTGCTGAACCGCTGGTTCAACCGCATTCGCAGCAAGCTCGGATTTCCGTACTGGTCGCTGTCGCAATACCTGAAGCATCAGGTCAAGAACGCGGTCAACTTCATCTCGTCGTTCGAACGCGTAATGACCGACGAAGCGCGTCGCCGCGGCTGCGACGGCGTCGTCTGCGGGCACATCCACAAGGCCGAGATGCGCGAGATCGATGGCGTGCTCTATTGCAACGATGGCGATTGGGTCGAGAGTCTGTCGGCGCTCGTCGAGACTTATGAAGGCGAGCTCAAGGTGATCTTCTGGACTGCGCTGCGCGCGCCCCAGGCGGGCACACAAAAAGCCCGCGCCACTGCCTGAGCACTTCCACTCTCCACTTCCACAGGGCCCGCAGCGATGAACAACGCGATGAAGATCATGATCGTCACCGACGCATGGGAGCCGCAGGTCAACGGTGTCGTACGCACGCTGAAGAACACCCGGCGCGAACTCACCGCGCTCGGCCATCAGGTCGATCTGCTGACGCCGCTCGAATTCCGCACCATCCCGTGCCCGACTTACCCGGAGATACGCCTTTCGTTGCTGCCGCGCCGCCGGCTGCGCGAGCGCATCGACCGTTTCGCGCCCGACGCGTTGCACATCGCGACCGAAGGTCCGCTGGGCATGGCCGCGCGCGCGTATGCGCTCGAACACAAGCTGCCGTTCACGACCGCGTATCACACGCGCTTTCCCGAGTACGTGCAGGCGCGCTTTCGCATCCCGCTCGCGGCGACCTACAGGTTTCTCCACTGGTTCCACAAGCCGTCGCTCGCGGTAATGGCGCCGACCCCCGTCGTCAAGCAGGACCTCGAGAAGTTCGGCTTCACGAACGTCGTGCTGTGGACGCGCGGCGTCGATCTCGAAATCTTCCGTCCGCTGGACTCGAAGGTGCTCAACACCGCGCGGCCGATCTTCCTGTACGTGGGACGCGTGGCGGTCGAGAAGAACGTCGAGGCATTCTTGCAGCTCGATCTGCCCGGCTCGAAGTGGGTCGCGGGCGAAGGTCCGGCGCTCGCCGAACTGAAGTCGCGCTATCCGCAGGTCAACTATCTGGGCGTGCTGTCGCAGGCCGAACTCGCGAAGGTCTACGCGGCCGCCGACGTCTTCGTGTTTCCGAGCCGCACCGACACGTTCGGACTCGTGCTGCTCGAAGCGCTCGCATGCGGCACGCCGGTGGCCGCATATCCGGTCACCGGCCCGATCGACGTGCTCGGCGACGGCGGCGCCGGTGCAATGCACGAGGATCTGCGCGAAGCGTGTCTGGAGGCACTGAAGATCGATCGGTCGCATGCGCGCGCATGGGCCGAGCGCTTCTCGTGGGCAGCGGCGTCCGCACAATTCGCCGCGCATCTGAAGCCGCTGCGCGACACGGCGTATCGTGAGGAAAGCGCCGCTGCGTGATGCGGCGCGCGGAGCCATCCATGCGAAGCAGTCGATCCAGCGCCGAAGGCGCGTCGAACGGCGCACTGCGCGCCGCCGAGTCCACCCGCGACACCACCAGCATCGAACCGTTCGACGACGTACGCGAGCCGGGTATGACCGGGCATGCGGATACCGTGCATCGGGTGAACGGCGCGAGGACCACGACCGGCGGCGCCAGCGTCGCGGGCGGCGTGCAACCTGACGCCACACCGGACACGACTCGCGACTCAAGCCACGACGCCCCCAACGAACCGCTCAGCCCCGACGACCCGCTCGCCCCGCTGCCCTTCAACCCCTACAAAGGCAACCGCGGCCTCACGCGCGCATGGCACGCGATGAAAAACTCGCTGGCCGGTTTTCGCGTTGCGATTCGCGAGGAAAGCGCGTTTCGTCAGGAACTCACGTTGGCCGCGATCCTGATTCCGTGCGGCCTCGTGGTGCCCGTCGATCCCGTGTCGCGCGTGTTGCTGCTCGGCTCGGTACTGCTGGTGCTGATCGTCGAGCTGCTCAACTCGAGCGTCGAAGCGGCAATCGACCGGATCTCGCTCGAACGTCACGAGTTGTCGCGCCGCGCGAAGGATCTCGGCAGTGCGGCCGTGATGGTCGCGCTCGGCATGTGTGTGATGACGTGGGGAGTCATCGTCGGGCCGCTCGTCGTCGGCTGGGTTCGCGCGTGGCTTTGAGGTTCGATGCGGGTTGAAGCGCACGCTTCGCCACGCCCCACAGGATGAAAATCCGCGCAGGCGGTTGGGTATTAGAACGCTCGGTTTATAATCGTTTAACGGTCTCACAGGAAAGCGCTCGCGCAAACGGATCCGCGCCTCGCCTCATCCTGCCCTTTCGGGGGGCCCGCCGCGTGTCGGCGGGTTCGGGAGAGCTCAATATACCAACCGCATCCGGGTGGAACACGCAGCAGCGGCACGCCGCCACGCGCCCAGCCCGGCATAACCAGGGCCGGACGACATGGAAGCCAAACCTCCCCGCCGCACGCGCGAACGGATTCTCGAACTGTCGTTGAAGCTGTTTAACGAAATCGGCGAGCCGAACGTCACGACGACGACGATCGCCGAGGAAATGGAAATCAGCCCAGGCAACCTGTACTACCACTTCCGCAACAAAGACGACATCATCAACAGCATCTTCAGCCAGTTCGAGCAGGAGATCGAGAAGCGTCTGCGTTTCCCCGAGGACCATCGCGCGACCATCGACGAGATGTGGTCGTATCTGCAGTACATGGTCGATTTCACGTGGCGCTACCGCTTCCTGTACCGCGACCTGAACGACCTGCTCGCGCGCAACCGCACGCTCGAGACGCACTTCAAGCAGATCATCAGCCATAAGGTGCGCTTCGCGAGCCAGTTCTGCGAGCAGCTCGTCGCCGACGGCGAAATGGTCGCGACGCCGCAGGAAATGCAGGTGATCGCGACCAACGTCGGCGTGATCGGCACGTACTGGCTGTCATATCAGTTCGTGATGAATCCGCGCAAATACAACGAGCAGGAAGCGATCCGCGAAGAGCTGCATCAGGTCAGCGTGCAGATCGTCTCGCTGATGGCGCCCTACCTGCGCGGCCGTTCGCGGCAGCTGTTCGACGACCTCGTATCGGGCAGGCTGCCCAAGCGCGAGTTCTACGACTACCTGCCGCCGCGTGAAGGCGCCGCGCCTCGCAACGAATCGAAGGACAATTGAGCATGAAGTCGGTGTGTGTCTATTGCGGCTCCTCGATGGGAGCCAAACCGTTGTATGCGCAGGCTGCGCGCGCGTTCGGCCGTGCGCTGGTCGAGGCCGATCTCGCGCTCGTCTATGGCGGCGGCAAGGTGGGGCTGATGGGCGTGATCGCCGATACCGTGATGGCCGAAGGCGGCCGCGCGATCGGCGTGATTCCCGAGCTGCTCGTCAGCAAGGAAGTGGGGCATAACGGCCTGACCGAACTGCACGTGGTGCCCGACATGCATCATCGCAAGAAGATGATGGCCGAGCTGTCCGATGCGTTCGTCGCGATGCCCGGCGGCGCGGGCACGCTCGAGGAGCTGTTCGAGGTCTTCACGTGGGCGCAGCTCGGCTACCACGGCAAACCGGTTGCACTCCTGAACACCGACGGCTTCTATGCGCCGCTGATCGACCTGCTTCAGCACACGGTCGACGAAGGCTTCATGCGCAAGACCTATCTCGACATGCTGCAGATCGACGCCGATCCGCTCGCGTTGATCGGCAAGCTGCAACGCTACGCGCCGCCCGCGCGCGACAAATGGGCGGCGGTCCAAAGCGACGCGATCTGAATCCCGGGTCCGCCGAACCCGAGCGAAGCGCGCCGCGCACGCACCACCCCAACGACGAGGTTGCGATGACGAAAGCCGTTCTGATCACCGGCGGCAGCCGCGGCATTGGCCGTGCCACCGCGCGTCTGCTTGGCGCGCGCGGCTGGTGCGTCGGCGTGAACTACGTGCGTGACCTCGCTGCCGCGCAGCAGACAGTCGCAGAGGTCGAACACGCGGGCGGCCGCGCGGTGCCGATCGCCGGCGATGTCGCGAACGAAGCCGACGTGACCGGCATGTTCGATACGCTGCAGCAATCCTTCGGCCGCATCGATGCGCTCGTCAACAACGCGGGCATCGTCGCGCCGTCGAGCCAGCTCGCCGATATGGACTTCGCGCGTCTGAAACGCGTGTTCGACGTCAACGTGCTCGGCGCCTATCTGTGCGCACGGGAAGCGGCACGGCGCATGTCGACCCAGCGCGGCGGCGCGGGCGGCGCGATCGTCAATGTTTCGTCGGCGGCGGCGCGGCTCGGTTCGCCGAACGAATACGTCGACTATGCGGGGTCGAAAGGCGCAATCGACACGATGACGCTCGGCCTCGCGAAAGAACTCGGCCCGCAGGGCGTGCGCGTGAACGCGGTGCGTCCGGGCCTGATCGACACCGAGATCCATGCGAGCGGCGGCAAGCCCGAGCGCGCCGCGCAACTGGGCGCGACCACGCCGCTCGGCCGCCCCGGCCGCGCCGACGAAGTCGCCGAAGCCATCGTGTGGCTGCTCAGCGACGCGTCGTCGTACGTGACGGGCGCGCTGTTCGACGTCGCCGGCGGCCGCTGAGCGAACGCCGCACGCAACGGGGCGCAAGCCTTAAACACTTGGCGCGGTCCACTACGGCCGCGCCTTTCCAGCCCGCTCCCCTCTCCTCTTTCCCCACGAACCCTGGTCGATTTCTCATGAAACCGGCACAGTCGCGCATCGAATGCGCGCGCGTCCGTTCGTCTGTAATCTTCAGTAATGATGCGGCGCTACAATCGGCCAGATCGTATGCATCCGCAGGCGACGTAAGCAAAGCATAAGTACGAGGCCAACGCCGCCGCGTACGCTGACCAGAGACTTCCATGCAAGACCAGCAGTCCACGCGCTGGCGCGCGCACAGTGCCAACGCGACGGCCCCGACCTCGGCCGCTCCAGCAGGTGGCGCGCACGAGGCCGCGCTTTCCGCCGGCGCCGCGCACCCGTTTGCCGGCGCGCAGACCCAGCCGGCGGCCGGGGACCCCGCGGCTTCGGCCGCAGCGGTATACAGCGCCGACACCGCCCATCCATCGGGCTCCGCCGTTTCTGCCGACCGCGCGACGCGCGGCCTGCGGCGTTGGCGCGCGCTCGCGGCGATCCGCCCGCTGCTGTGGCTCGTCGCGCTGGCGATCCTGTGCGCGTGGCTCGCCCCCGGCATTCTCGGCCACGAACCGTGGAAGCAGGACGAAACCTACACATTCGGCATCGTCCAGCACATGCTCGATACCGGCGACCTCGTCGTGCCGACCAATGCCGGCCAGCCCTTCGTCGAAAAGCCGCCGATCTACGATTGGGTCGCCACGGGCCTCGCGTGGATGTTCGGCCGCTATCTGCCGCTGCACGATGCGGCACGGCTCGCGAGTGCGCTGTTCGCGGGCCTGACGGTGTATTACACCGCGCGGGTCGCGCGTCGCGCGGTCGCTGCGTCGAGCTGGTTCGACCTGCGCGTGATCGGCACGCTCGCGCTGTTCGGCGGCACGCTCGTCGTCGTCAAGCACGTGCACGACATGATGACCGACGTCGCGCTGATGGCCGGCGCCGCGCTCGGCTTTTGCGGACTGTTCGAACTCGTACTCGTGCATCTGCGTGACGACCCGCGCGCCGCGTCGTATTTACCGATGCACGCGCAAGCCGCCCGGCAGACCGAACCGCTCGATGCCCGCGAGCGGCGTCACGCGATCATCAGCGGCGCGACGATGTTCGGCGCGGGCGTCGGCGTGTCGCTGCTCGCCAAGGGGCTGTTCGTACCGCTCGTGTTCGGCGCCACCACCTGCGCGGCGCTGCTGCTCTATCCCGCATGCCGCAGCCGCGGCTTCGCCGGCGCGCTCGGCCTCGCCGCGCTCGTCTGCGCGCCGTTCGCGCTGATCTGGCCGATCTGCTTCTACCTGCGCTCAGAGGCACTCTTCAAGGTGTGGCTGTGGGATAACAACGTCGGGCGTTTCTTCGGTTTTTCGGTCGCCGAGCTCGGCTCCGAAAACGAGAGCCACCTGTTCGTGCTGCGCACCGTGCTGAGCGTCGGCTTTCCGGTCGTACCGCTCGCGCTGGCCGCGCTCGCCGGTGGCGCATGGCGGCGCTGGCGCGATCCGCGCGTCGCGTTGCCGGTGCTGTTCGCGGGTATCGGTTTCGCGGTGCTGCAAAGCTCGGCGACGGTTCGCGAGCTATACATCCTGCCGTTCATCGCGCCGCTCGCGCTGGTCGCGATGCAGGGCGTCGAACGTTTGCCGGCGCGCCTGCATACCGGCTGGGATATGACTAGCCGAGTGCTGTTCGGCAGCGCGGCCGCGCTCGTGTGGATCGTCTGGTCGATCATGACGACCCCCGCGAGCACGCATGCGTCGCTGCATCTGCTCGGCCGCTGGCTGCCGCTCGACTGGGTGCTGCCGATTTCGCCCGCGCTGATCGTCGGCGCGCTGCTGCTGACGATCGGCTGGCTGTGGCTGCTGCCGTCGTTCAAGTACGCGGGCAAATGGCGCGGCGCGCTCAGCTGGTGCGCGGGCGCGATGCTCGTCTGGGGGCTCGTCAGCACGCTGTTGCTGCCGTGGCTCGACTACGCGAAAAGCTACCGCTCGGTGTTCCGGGACCTCGGCGCGAAGATGGATATCGAATGGAACGACGGCGACTGCATGGCAAGCTCCGGACTCGGCGAATCCGAAGCGCCGATGCTCTTCTACTACACGGGCATCGTGCATCAGCCGAGCGAAGATCCGCGCACGACCGCCTGCACCTGGCTGATCGAGGAAAGCCGCCGCGACAACGCGCGGCCGCCGGCCGGCGAATGGCGGCCGTTCTGGTCCGGTGCGCGACCGGGCGATTCGGATGAGCTGTTGCGCGTCTTCGTGCGCACGCCGATGGCGGGCAAGCTGCACGGCGACGAATAGAGCCGCGCAACGCGTCGCGCCGGCCGAGTGTCTCGCGCGCGTCCGCGTCGATTCAGAACGACGAACCGGGCTCGCGCAGGAACGCGATCTCCTCGTCGCTCGATGCACGTCCGAGCAACCCGTTGCGATGTGGAAAGCGGCCAAATCGTTCGATCACTTTCGCGTGCCGCAGCGCGTACTGATAGTAGCCGTCACCGCCCGGCTCCGCCGCAAGCTGTTTGAACAGACGCAGCGACTCCTGCTGGCTCGCGAGCGTTTCATCGTGCTCGAACGGCAGATACGCGAACGCGCGATGCTGCACGTCCGGCAACAGCCGATCGGCGCCGCTCGCGATGATCCGTTGCGCGGTTTGCCGCGCCTTGCCGTCGGCCGCGAAGGCGCGCGGCGTATTGCGATGGCAGTTGCGGGAAAACTGGTCCAGCACGATGACGAGCGCCAACGCACCCAACGGCGTGCTCTGCCATGCGTCGAGCTCACCCGCGTTCGCCGCATCGATCAGGTTACCGAAACGTTCGCGCAGCATCGTATCGACGGCGTCATCGCGCTTGAACCAGAGCCTGCGCTCCGTGCCGCGCTCCGGCGTGCCCGGCGCACCGAACCAGCAGTCGAGAACCTCGCGCGCCCGCGGCGCAAGCGCCGCATAGTCGGCTTCGACCGAGTACGGTGCCGAGGTGGCGTGCGGCGG
Organism: Paraburkholderia sp. MM5384-R2; assembly: GCF_014201025.1. Lineage (NCBI taxonomy): Bacteria > Pseudomonadati > Pseudomonadota > Betaproteobacteria > Burkholderiales > Burkholderiaceae > Paraburkholderia > Paraburkholderia sp. MM5384-R2. The sequence goes on along the minus strand of NZ_JACHDI010000003.1, from coordinate 417,295 downwards.
CGTGTCAGCCATTGCGGTTGCGCATCCAGTCGGCGGTTTCGAAGAACGAGCCGAGCAGGCGCTCGCGCAGCGGTTCCGGCAAGCCGACATCCTCCATCGCCCATGCCATGCACCTCAACCACTGGTCACGCTCGCTCGACGCGATCGCGAACGGCAGATGCCGCGCGCGCAGACGGGGATGGCCAAAGCGGCCGATGTAATGATCGGGACCGCCGAGCCAGTCGCACAAAAACCAGAACAGCTTGTCGCGCGAACCTTCCAGCGACGCCGGATGCAGCGCGCGAATCCCGGCGAAATCCGTCTCGAGATCCATCAGGTCGTAAAACCGGTCGACCAGGTCGCGCACGCGCGTCTCGCCGCCCACCAGTTCGAAGGCCGTCGGCTTGTCCGAGGACACTTCGTCGTTCAAATCGCTCATACCCTGCTCAACAGCAAAAAGACATCACCAGGAAAACTCACGCGTCGCGCAGCGACTGCAGCGCCGGCCGCGCCAACACATGCCGCAAACTCAGCCACCCGCCGACACCGGCACACGCGATGCCGGCCGCAATGCCCACCGGCAGCAGCCACGGATCGAAGTCCAGATAAAACTCGAACACGTGCGTGGCCAGCATCGAGCCGACGATCTGCGCGCCGAGCGCCGCCATCAGGCCGGCAAGCGCGCCGACCGCGACGAATTCGGCCACCTGCACCGACCGCACCTGTCGATGCGATGCGCCCAGCGCACGCAGCAGCGCGGATTCTCGCATACGCTCGTCGCGCGTGCCGGCGAGCGCCGCGTACAGCACCAGCACGCCGGCCGCGAGCGTGAAGGCGAACAGGAATTGCACCGCGCCGATCACCTGCAGCAACACGCGCTGCACCTGCGCGAGGATCGGGCCGGTATCGATCGCGGTCAGATTGGGATACGCGGCGATCAGGCCATCGATCGTCGACTGTTTGTCCACCGGCAGATGGAAGCTCGTGATGAACGTCGCCGGAAAATCCTGCAACGAAACCGGCGGCATCAGCACGAAGAAGTTGACCTTGAAAGAACCCCAGTCGAGCTTGCGCACGCTCGTCACCGGCGCCTCGACAGTCAGCCCCGTCACGTCGAAGCGCAGCACGTCGCCGGGCTTCACGTTGATCAGCTTCGCGAGACCCTGCTCGATCGAGATCTGCGGCTTCGTCGTCTCGCCGAACCAGGTTCCCGCGGCGATCCGGTTGTCGTCGGGCAGTTGCGTCGTATAGGACAGGTTGAACTCGCGGTCGACCAGTCGCCGCGCATCCTCGCCCTTGAATGAATCCGGATTGACCGCCTTACCGTTGATCGCGACGAGCCGCCCGCGCACCATTGGCGACAGCGCCGCGCCGGCGATGCCGTGCGCGTCCAGATACTGCGTGACCGCGTCGCGCTGATCGGGCTGGATGTCGATGATGAACTCGTTGGGCGCATCGGGCGGGGTCGATTTGCGCCAGCCCTGCACGAGGTCGTTGCGCGTCATCGCGATCAGCAGCAGGCACATCAGGCCGATGCCGAGCGCGGTGATCTGCAGCGTGCTGGTACTGCTGCGCCGCTCGAGCGACGCCAGCGCATAGCGCCAGCCGATGCCCGCATTGACGCGCTCGCTGCGCACCACGCGCGCCGCGCCCCACAACGCGAGCCGCGCGATGCCGGCGAACACCAGCAGCCCGCCCGCGAATCCACCCGCGACGATGCCCCCGAGCTTCAATTCCCCCGCGGCGAGTATCAGCAGCCCCGCGAACAGCACGATGCCGACCGCGTAGGCGGCCCACGCAGTGCGTCCCTCCTCGCCCCATTCACGCCGCAGCACGCGCACCGGCGGCACGCGCGTGAGCGGCAACAGCGGCGGCAGCGCGAAGCCGAGCAGCAGCACGAGGCCGGCCGCGATGCCTTCGAGCGCGGGCCACAGCGTCGGCTGCGGCAGCACCACGTCGATCAGGCCGCCGAGCCACGTCAGCAGCGCGAGATGCCCGAGATAACCGAGCGCCACGCCGAGCACGCCGCCGAGCACGCCCAGCCCGACGAATTCGAGCGTGAACAGCGCGCGCAGCGCGGCCTGGCTCACGCCGAGACAGCGCATCGCCGCGCAGCCGTCGAGATGCCGGCGCATATAGCGGTGCGCAGCCATCGCGATCGCGACGGCCGCGAGCAGCGCGGTCAACAGCGACACGAGCGTCAGGAAATGGCCCGCGCGATCGAGCGCCTGGCGCACCTGCGGCTGGCCGTCCTGCAGCGACTCGAGCGCGACGCCGCGCAGCTTGCCGCCGTCGACGCGCTCATGCGCAAACTGCGCGAAGCGCGCGACCGCGTCGTCTGAACCGGCGACCAGCAGCCGGTACGTGACGCGGCTGCCATAGGTGATCAGGCCCGTCGACGGTACGTCAGCGGCGTTCAGCATCAGGCGCGGCGAAAAGTTGACGAACGAAAAGCCGCGATCGAGCTCGCGCGTGATCAGCGCGCCGACCGTGAAGTTGCGATTGCCGAGCTTCACCGCATCGCCGATCTTCAGCTTCAGCGCGTCGAGCAACTGCTGGTCGACCCACACGGTGCCCGGCGCCGGAATCGACGTCGCCGGATGATCGGCCGCACCCGGCGCCGCCGCGATGCGCAGCGCGCCGCGCAACGGATAGCCGGGCGACACCGCCTTGACGGCGGCGAGCCGCGACGCCGGCTGCGCGCCGGTCGAATTGATCATGCTGGGAAAGATCGCCGTGGTGGCGGTGCGCAGGCCCAGGGCGTGCGCCTCGGCGGCGAATTGCGGATCGACCGGATGATCGGCGCGCACGATGAAGTCGGCGGCGATCATGCGCCGCGCATCGCGCTCGAGCCCCTGATGCAGCCGATCGCCCAGAAACCCGACGCTCGACAACGCCGCGACCGCCAGCACGAGCGCGAGCAGCAACATCGTCAGTTCGCCCGCGCGCCAGTCGCGCGCCGTCATCCGCATGGCCTGGCGCAACAGATCGATGCCGCCAAGCCGCCGCGCCGGTCTCGTGTCGGCGCGCGTTCTTGAACCCGCCTTGGATCCTGGTAGTGCTTCGCTCAATCGTGCCTGCTCCTCGCAAATCGCGACACCATGTGCGTGGCCATGCCGCGAAAACCGCCCTGCACGCCACGCCACAATCGCGGCAATGCCCACGCCGCGAGCAGCAGGAAGCCTACCATCAAGACCAGAAACACGAGCGGCACGAACAGCGCAAGCAGTACGCCGCCGACCACGAGGCCGTCCTCGGCGGTCGACGTGACGACGTTCGACACCGGCTCCGGCGACAGGTTGATCAGCGCGCGCGTACCCGCCTTCGCGAGATGCGCGGTGCCGGCGAGCGTGCCGCCCGCGAGCGCGGCAACGCTCAGCAGCGTCGGATCGGCGTGGCCGAGCGCGCCGGCGGCCAGCACGGCGCCGGCCGGAATGCGGATGAAGGTGTGGATCGCATCCCACAGCGAATCGAACGCGGGGATCTTGTCGGCGAGGAATTCGGCCAGCGTCAGCACGGCCGCCGCACCGATCACCCATGGCGATGACAGCGCGGACAATGTGTTCGGCAAGTGAATCAGGCCAAGACGTTCGAACACGCCGGCCAGGAGGACCGTCAGATAGAGGCGCAGACCGCTGCCCCATGAAAGGCCCGCTGCAAGTGAAAGTGATTCAAGCATGGCCGCCTCCACGCGCTCAGTGCGTGCCAGGCGCCGCGGCGGGAACGAGCGGGCGTTCCGCGCCGAAGCCATCAGGCTCGCCAAGCTGGCCGCGCCAGCCAGGCCGCGGACAATCTCAAGGTCTCTTCTGTCTCATTATAGCTACGATAATTCGCAGAACGTAGAGCGGCGAAGCCTTCGCTGTGGCTTGCAGGCAATGGCGGCCGCGCCCCGAGCGGACGTGGCCGCCCGGTCAGTGCCCCGACGACAGCTTCAGGCCGACGAGGCCGATCACGATCAGCGACGCACTGGCAACGCGCGCGACCGTCAACGCCTCGCCCATCATCACGACGCCGAAGATGAACGCGCCGACCGCGCCGATCCCTGTCCAGACAGCATAGGCTGTGCCGAGCGGCAACTGGCGCATCGCGAGCGCGAGCAGCACGAAGCTGCCAAGCGCGGTCACGACCGTGAAGAGGGACGGCCACAAGCGGGTGAAACCTTCGGAAGTTTTGAGACCGGCCGCCCACGCGACTTCGAGCAGACCGGCAATCAGGAGAAGAAACCAGGACATCGACACAGCTCCATGAAAAATGGGGCCGTCCCCGATGATTGATGCAGGCGCAAGGTCGTCCTTACGTCGGGAGATTATAACGAAGCGGCATCTCGGACGAATTCACAACGCGCCCACCAGCCGGTACCCGACGCCGGTCTCCGTGACGATATGCTCAGGCTGCGCCGGATCGCGCTCGAGCTTGCCGCGCAGATGCGCCATGTAGATGCGCAGATAGTGATGACTCTCGACGTGCGACGGCCCCCACACGTCGCGCAGCAACTGCCGGTGCGTGAGCACGCGGCCCGCATGGCGCACGAGCGTCGCGAGCAGCCGGTATTCGATCGGCGTCAGATGGACCGCGGCGCCGTCACGCGTAACCTGGCGCAGCGCAAGGTCGACGGTGACCGCACCGAAACGCACCTGCGGCGATTCGTTCGCGCCGCCGTGATTGCGCCGCCGCAGATGCGCGCGGATCCGCGCAAGCAACTCGGACACGCCGAACGGCTTGGTCAGGTAATCGTCGGCGCCGGCGTCGAGCGCGGCGACCTTTTCGCTTTCCTGAGTACGCGCCGACAGCACGATCACCGGCAGCTCGCTCCAGCCGCGCAGCTCGCGGATCACGTCGAGGCCGTCGGTGTCGGGCAGGCCCAGATCGACGATCACGAGATCGGGCTTGCGCGTCGCTGCTTCGACGAGCCCCTGCTTGCCGGTCTCGGCGTCGTACACGGCGATGCCCTCGCCTTCGAGCGCCGTGCGCACGAAGCGGCGAATCTGCTTCTCGTCTTCGATCAGAACGACGGTGATGCTCAGGTCACTCATGGGCGGGGCGGGTGAGCGGGTTGAGGTCGGCGGCGGTGTCGGTGGCTGCGCCTTCGTCTTCGAGCGTATCAAACGTCTCGGGTGCGTCGGGCGGCGTCTTGACCGGCAGCGTGAACCAGAAGCGCGCGCCCTCGACGTGGCCATCCGCGGCCAGCCGGTTGAGCGCGCCGATTGTACCGCCGTGCGCCTCGACGATCGCGCGGCAGATCGCGAGCCCAAGGCCGATGCCTGGTTTCGCCGACTCCTTCTCGCCGCGCGTGAACTTCTCGAACACGCGCGCTTCCATGCCGGCGGGCAGGCCGGGGCCGTTGTCGTCGATCGTGATGCGCACGAACGGCGTGCCGTCCGCGTCGATCTGCTGCGCGCCGATCGCGAGCGGCGTGCCGGACGCCGTGTATTTGGCCGCGTTCTCGAACAGGTTCGAGAACAAGCGCTCCATCAACACCGCGTCGAGATGCAGCAGCGGCAGATCGGCGGGCAGCGTAACCCGCACCGGATGATCCGCGAGCACACGCTTGCACGCTCGCAGCGCGGCGCCGACGGTCTCCTCGAGCAGCGTCCATTGCTGGTTCAGTTGCAGGCTGCCGGCCTGCAAGCGCGCCATGTCGAGCAGATTCGTGACGATGCCGGTCATGCGCAGCGCTTCCTCGTGGATTGCGTCGACGAGTTCGTCGTCACGCCGCGCGGCGGCTTGCGCGTCGGTCCGCAAAGAAGCATTCGCCTCGCCTTCTGTCCGCCCCTGTCCCGCCTGCCGCCCCTGTGCGAGCATCGACGAAAACCCGACGATCGTCGTCAGCGGCGTGCGCAGATCGTGCGAAATCGCCGACAGCAGCGAATTGCGCAGCCGCTCCGACTCCATGTTGACGAGCGCATCGCGCGCGATATCGACGTAGTGCACCCGTTCGAGCGCGAGCGCGATCTGTGCGGCGAACGCATCGAGCATGCGGCGCTGTTCGGGCACGGTCAGCTCGCGCTCGTCATGCACGACCACCGCGAGCACGCCGCGCGTGCGCATCGGCGCCTTCAGCGGCAGATACAGCGCCGCGGCGGCCGGCAGCGTATCGGTGCCGTGGCCGGCCGGCTTCTGCTGATCGTAGACCCACTGGCCGACGTCGAGATCGAGCGCATCGCCTTCGAGCGTGATCGCCGCGTCGGGGTCCTCGATCTTCTGTTTGATCTGGTCGGCGCTGTCGGGCAGCAGGATCGCGACACGCGCGCCGAACACCTCGCTCACGTGCCGGGTGCCGATGCCGACGATCTGCTCGGTCGCGAGCGCCGCGGCGAGCTCGCGCGCCATCTCGTACATCGCGCCGGTGCGCTGCTCGCGGCGTCGCGCGACGCTCGCCTCGTGGCGCAGGCTCGAAGTCAGATGGCTGATCACGAGCGAGGTCAGCAGCATGCCGAAGAACGTCAGCAGGTATTGCGTGTCGGAGACCGACAGCGACATGCGCGGCGGCACGAAGAAGAAATCGAACGCGGCGACGCTCGCGAACGACAGCACGACACCCGGCCCGCGCCCGAGCTTCACCGCGGTGAAGATCACGCCGAGCAGATACAGCATCACGAGGTTGGTCAGATCGATGCGGTCGATCAACTGGCTCGACAGCAACGTGATCGCCGCGCCGATCGCGAGCGCGTACGCGTACGCGCGCGGCGGCGAGCGACGCTCGCGGGCCGCGCTCAACGCCTCGCGCCACGCGTTCGCGGTCGTGTTCAACAGCCGCCGCTGCTCGCCGCCGTCGCGCTCCGACGATACGCGAATCAGCGTGAGATCGAGATCGCCGCTCTTCTCGGCGATGCGCTCGCCCAGCGGCCGGCGCAGCCAGCGGCTCGCGCCCGTGCGCGACGATGCGCCCGCCACCAGCTTCGATACGTTGCGCGCCTGCGCGTAACCGATCAACGCGTCGAGCGCATCGGTGGCGGCGAGCGTCGCGGTTTCGGCGCCGAGTTCGGCGGCGAGCTTCAGCGCGTTCAGCGTGCGTTCGCGGCGGGCGTCGGGCAGGCGCTGCAACGCGGGCGTTTCGACATAGACCGCGAGCCAGTCGGCCTTCAGGCTCGCGGCGAGGCGCGCCGCCGAGCGCACCAGCGCCGGCGCTTCGGGACCAGGACCGACACACACCAGCAGCCGCTCGCGCGCCTGCCAGATACGCTGGATCGAACGATCGGCGCGGTACTCGCGCATCTGCGCGTCGACCCGATCGGCGGTGCGGCGCAGCGCGAGCTCGCGCAGCGCGATCAGGTTGCCCTTGCGAAAGAAGTTGCGCACCGCGCGCTCGGCCTGCTGCGCCATGTAGACCTTGCCGTCGCGCATACGGTCGAGCAGTTCCTCGGCCGGCAGATCGACGAGCGTGACTTCGTCGGCATGGTCGAACACGCGATCGGGCACGGTCTCCCACACCCGGATGCCGGTGATCTGGCCGACCACGTCGTTCAGGCTCTCCAGGTGCTGCACGTTGACGGTCGTATAAACGTCGATGCCCGCGTCGAGCAGTTCGTAGACGTCCTGCCAGCGCTTCAGATGACGCGCGCCCTGCAGGTTCGAATGCGCGAGTTCGTCGACGAGGATCAGTTGCGGCTTGCGCGCGAGCGCGGCGTCGAGATCGAACTCGCCGAGCTTGCGGCCGCGATACTCGATCTGCGCGAGCGGCAGCACGTCGAGCCCCGCGAGTAACGCGGCGGTTTCGCTGCGTCCATGCGTTTCGGCGATGCCGACCAGCACGTCGACACCTTCTTGCTGGCGGCGGCTCGCGGCCTGCAGCATCGCATAGGTCTTGCCGACGCCGGCCGACGCGCCGAAGAAAACCTTCAGCCGGCCGCGCTGGCGTTTTTCTTCGTCGCGCTGCAGCTTGTCGAGCAGTTCGTCAGGATCGGGGCGGTTCATGCTCAGTAGTTATCATAGTCGTGCGAGCGGCGGTGTCTGCATGGTGGCACGGCCCGCGCCGGCCCGCAAATGGCGGCGCGGCGCCACGCGAAACGCCGCTGTTTCATCGATGAACCGCAATTGCGGCTGGTGCGTCGTCGATGCGATCAGTGTCAGCCGCGCTTCATTTCATCGAGCGCGAGATTGAGCTTCAGCACATTCACGCGCGGCTCGCCGAGCACGCCGAACTGGCGCCCCGTCGTGTAGCGCTCGACGAGCGCCTGCACGTCGTTCGGCGCGAGGTGACGGGCCTGCGCGACCCGCTCGAGCTGATACGCGGCCGCGGCCGGACTGATCTCCGGATCGAGCCCGCTGCCCGACGACGTGACCAGATCGACCGGCACCGGCTTCGACATGTCGGTGCCCGCCGCCTTCAGCGCCGCGAGACGGCCCTTGATCTCGTCGAGCAGCGCCGGGTTGTTCGGCCCGAGGTTCGAGCCCCCCGAGCTCTGCGGGTTGTACGGCATCGGGCTCGTTGCCGACAGCCGGCCCCAGAAGTACTGGGGCGCGTCGAATTGCTGGCCGATCAGCTGTGAGCCGACCACCTTGCCGTTCTGCTCGATGAGGCTGCCGTTGGCCTGTTCGTGGAACGCCGCCTGGCCGAACGCGGTCATCACGGCGGGATATGCGAGTCCTGTGATCGCGGCCAGCACCGCGAAGATCACGATCAGCGGACGGAACAGATTTTTCATGATGGGTCTCTTTCCCTTTTCATCACATGGTCACTGCGCTCAAACCCAGCCGAACGCGACGAGCACCATATCGATCAGCTTGATGCCGATGAACGGCACGATGATCCCGCCAAGGCCATAGATCAGCAGATTGCGGCGCAGCAGGATCGCAGCGCCTAGCGCGCGATAGCGCACGCCCTTCAGCGCCAGCGGAATCAGCAGCACGATGATCAGCGCGTTGAAGATCACCGCCGACATGATTGCCGAGGTTGGCGTCGCGAGATGCATCACGTTCAGCGCGTTCAACGCCGGATACGTCGACGCGAACGCGGCCGGGATGATCGCGAAGTACTTGGCGAGGTCGTTGGCGATCGAGAATGTGGTCAACGACCCGCGCGTCATCAACATCTGCTTGCCGATCTCGACGATCTCGATCAGCTTGGTCGGATTCGAATCGAGGTCGACCATATTGCCGGCCTCTTTCGCCGCCTGCGTGCCGGTGTTCATCGCGACCGCGACGTCGGCCTGCGCGAGCGCGGGCGCGTCGTTGGTGCCGTCGCCGGTCATCGCGACCAGACGCCCTTCGGCCTGATGCGCGCGAATCGTCGCGAGCTTCGTTTCGGGTGTCGCCTCGGCAAGGAAGTCGTCGACGCCCGCTTCGGCCGCGATCGCGGCGGCGGTCAGGCGGTTGTCGCCCGTCACCATCACGGTCTTGATGCCCATCTTGCGCAGCTCGGCGAAGCGCTCCTTGATACCGCCCTTCACGACGTCCTTCAACTCGATCACGCCGAGCACGCGCGCGCCCTGCTCGCCTTTCTCGGCGACCACCAGCGGTGTGCTGCCGCGTCGCGCGACATCGGCGACCGCGTTGCTGACTTCGTTCGGGAAACGGCCGCCGTTCGCTTCGACATAGTGCTTGACCGCATCGGCCGCGCCCTTGCGGATTTCACGGCCATGAGTCCCGTAGGGAGTCCCTTGCGGAGACAGATCGACGCCGCTCATGCGGGTCTGCGCCGTGAACGCGAGAAACACCGCATGCAGCGAGGCCATATCGCGCTGACGGATATTGAAGCGCTGCTTCGCGAGCACGACGATGCTGCGGCCTTCCGGCGTTTCGTCGGCGAGCGACGACAGCTGCGCGGCATCGGCAAGCGCCTCTTCGGTCAGACCCGGCGCCGGCAGAAACTGCGACGCCTGGCGGTTGCCGAGCGTGATCGTGCCGGTCTTGTCGAGCAGCAGCACGTCGACGTCGCCGGCCGCTTCGACGGCACGGCCCGAGGTCGCGATCACGTTCGCCTGCATCATGCGGCTCATCCCGGCCACGCCGATCGCCGACAACAGGCCGCCGATCGTCGTCGGGATCAGACACACGAGCAGCGCGGCGAGCGCGGTGATCGTCACCACGTGGCCCGCTTTCGCGGCTTCGACGGAGAACATCGAGAACGGCAGCAGCGTCGCGGTGGCGAGCAGCATCACGATGGTCAGCGCGACGAGCAGGATGGTGAGCGCGATTTCGTTCGGCGTCTTCTGACGCTTCGCGCCTTCGACCATCGCGATCATGCGGTCGAGGAACGCCTCGCCCGGGTTGGCCGTGACGCGCACGACGATCCAGTCCGAAAGCACCCGCGTGCCGCCCGTCACCGACGAAAAGTCGCCGCCCGACTCGCGGATCACCGGCGCCGATTCACCGGTGATCGCCGATTCGTCGACCGAAGCGACGCCCTCGATCACTTCGCCGTCGGCCGGGATCACGTCGCCGGTCTCGACCAGCACGACGTCGCCACGGCGCAGATCGGTCGCGGTCGTGATGCGGATCGGCGACTTCGGATGCGGCTCGTTGAGCTTCTTCGCCATCACGTCTCTCTTCGCGCTGCGCAGCGACGCGGCCTGCGCTTTCGAGCGGCCTTCGGCGAGCGCCTCCGCGAAGTTCGCGAACAGCACCGTGAACCACAGCCATAGCGTGACCGCGAGGATGAAGCCCGCGGGCGCCTCGGCCTGACCGCCGAGCGCGGCGATCCACAGAATGGTCGTCAGAATGCTGCCGACGTACACGCAGAACATCACCGGATTGCGAAACTGCGTGCGCGGCGTGAGCTTTTTAAAGGAGTCCACGATCGCCGGGCGCAGCAGCGCCGGGTCGAACATGGACCGGGTAGCGTTATGTTCAGTCATTGAATCCTCGAATGTCCGTGGGCGCTGGCAGGCTTGCGGCGTGCAAGCGCCTGTTCGGTCGTTGGCTCGCGGCCTGGGTCACTGCCGTGGGTCACTGCACGCCGATCATCATCAGATGCTCGACGCCGGGACCGAGCGCGAGCGCCGGGACGTAGGTCAGCGCGCCGACCAGCAGCACCGTGCCGAGCAGCAGCACGACGAACAGCGGTCCGTGCGTCGGCAGCGTGCCGCCGGTGACGGCGATGCGCTTCTTCGCGGCGAGCGAACCGGCGATCGCGAGCACCGGCACGATCGTGCCGAAGCGGCCGAACCACATCGCGATCGCGGTGAGCCAGTTGTAGAACGGCGTATTCACCGTGAGACCCGCGAACGCGCTACCGTTGTTGTTCGCCGCCGAGCTGAACGCATAGAGGATCTCGGAGAAGCCGTGTGCGCCGGGGTTTGCGATGCCGGCCTTGCCCGCCGCGCTGAGCACCGCGATCGAGGTGCCCACCAGCACGAGCAGCGGCGTGAGCAGCACGACGATCGACACCATCTTCATCTCGTAGGCCTCGATCTTCTTGCCGACATATTCAGGAGTACGCCCGATCATCAGTCCCGCGACGAACACCGCGAGCAGCGCGAACACGAGCATCCCGTACATGCCGGAACCGACACCGCCGAAGATCACTTCGCCGAGCTGGATCAGCAGCATCGGATACAGGCCGCCGAGCGGCGTCAACGAATCGTGCATGTTGTCGACCGCGCCGCACGAAGCCGCCGTCGTCGCGACCGTGAAGATGCCCGACTGCGCGATGCCGAAGCGCGTTTCCTTGCCCTCCGCATTGCCGCCCGCCTGCAGCGCGTTCGCCGACTGGTCGACGTTGAGCGCCGTGAACGCGGGATTGCCGCCCTGCTCGGCGCTGATCTCGCCGAACACGCAAACGCCGAACGCGATCGTCATCGCCGCGAGCACCGCGACGCCCTGCCGCCGGTCGCCGATCACGCGGCCGAACACGAGCGCGAGCGCCGCCGGGATGATCAGGATCGAGATGATCTGCACGAAGTTCGAGAACGGCGTCGGGTTTTCGTACGGATGCGCGGAGTTGCCGTTGAAGAAGCCGCCGCCGTTGGTGCCGAGCATCTTGATCGCTTCCTGCGACGCGACCGGGCCCATCGCGATGGTCTGCGTCTTCACGGGCGTGTCGAGCATCACCGGATCGCCCTTCGCGTCCTTCACCGGCTTGCCTTGCGCGTCGAGCTTCGGCGCGGCGTAGGTGGTGGTCTGCAGCGTCGGCACCTCCTGATATGCCTTGAAGTTCTGGATCACGCCCTGACTCATCAGCAGTGCGGCGATGATCGCCGCCATCGGCAGCAGGACGTACATCGTCACGCGCGTGATGTCGACCCAGAAGTTGCCGATCGTCTGCGCGGTATGACGCGCGAAGCCGCGCATCAACGCGAACACGACGACGATGCCGGTCGCCGCCGACAGGAAGTTCTGCACGGTCATGCCGAGCATCTGCGTCAGATAACCGACGGTCTGCTCGGGCGTGTAGTCCTGCCAGTTGGTGTTGGTCACGAAGCTGACCGCGGTGTTGAACGCGCTGTCGACCGACATTGCGCCGAACTGCTGCGGATTGCCGGGCAGCCACCCTTGCACGCGCAGCAGCACGTACAGGAACGCCGCGCCGAGCACGTTGAACGCGAGCGTGGCGACCGCGTAGTGCCTCCAGCCCATTTCCGCCGCTGGATCGACGCCCGCGATACGGTAAAGCAGCCGTTCGAGCGGCGCGCCGAAGCGCACCACGCGCGAACTGCCGTCCATCACGGCGCCGAGATAGCTCGCCATCGGCACCGCCGCGGCCAGTAGCACGACAATGAAAAGACTCGCCTGCAGGACATCGTTCGTGTTCATTCAATGTCCTCCGCGCGCAGCAGCGCATACACGAGATATACGAACAGCAGCGCGGTGGACGCGCCGGCCAGCCACAGCATCCAGGTCATCAGCGCGCTCCTTGTCCGCGGCGCAACTGGATCAGCTTCTCGCAGCCGCCAATCAGCCCAAAGGTCAGCAAGGCAAACAGCGCCAGGCCCCCGACATACAGCAGATCCATTCTCGTTCTCCATTCACGGACTTTGGATGGATAGAACGGTATGCCGATCGGCCTAAAGGGCTGGTCAAAGATCGCGGGGTGCGCGTAAAAATCGCGTAAACGGACAAGGCCGTTTCATCTCGCGATGAAACGGCCCTGATGGATGACGTGCAGCGCAGCCCGAGGCCGCGCTGCCACTTCTTTATGGCAGCAGGATCGTCGACCCCGTCGTGCGGCGCCCTTCGAGGTCCGCATGTGCCTGCCCGACGTCCGGCAGCGCATAGCGCTGATTGATGCTGGTCTTGACCTTGCCCGAGCTCAGCACGTCGAACAGCTCGGCCGACATCGCCTCGTAGTCGCTGCGTTTCGCCATATAGGTGAAGAGCGTCGGTCGTGTAAAGAACAGCGAGCCGCGTCCCGCGAACTCCGACGAATCGATCGGCGGCAGCGGACCCGACGCGTTGCCGAAGCTCACGAACAGGCCGAGCGGCGCGAGACAGTCGAGCGACTTTTCGAAGGTGTCCTTGCCGATCGAATCGTAGACGACCGGCACGCCCGCGCCGTTGGTGATCTCGCGTACGCGCTTCGTGAAGTTCTCGCGCGTATAGACGATCGCGTGATCGCAGCCGTGCGCTTTCGCGATCTTGGCTTTCTCGTCGGAACCGACCGTGCCGATCACCGTCGCGCCGAGCGCCTTCGCCCACTGGCACACGAGCAGGCCGACGCCGCCCGCTGCGGCCTGAATGAGGATCGTGTCACCGGCCTTCACGCGATACGTGCGGCGCAGCAGATATTGCGCAGTCAAGCCTTGCAGCATCACCGACGCGGCCTGCTCGTCGCTGATCGCATCGGGCAGCTTGACGACCTGCGCGGCCTGCAGCACGCGCTCCTGCGCATACGCGCCGGGCGGCCGCGCGACGTACGCGACGCGATCGCCGACCTTCAGACCGGTCACGCCCGAGCCCACCGCGCTGACCTCGCCGGCCGCTTCCATGCCGAGCCCGCCCGGCAGCGGCAGCGGATACAGACCGGTGCGGAAATACACGTCGATGTAATTGAGGCCGACCGCCGTCTGGCGAATGCGGATCTCGCCCGCGCCGGGCTCGCCCACCTCGACGTCGACCCATTTCATGACTTCGGGGCCGCCGGTTTTGTCGAAACGGATTGCCTTGACCATCACGTCTCCTTCATCTGTATGGATGTGGGTGCGGCGACGCGCGCGCTCACGCCTCGCCGGACAGGCGCAGCGTCAGCACGTCGAGCACCATGCGGGCGGTCGAAATGTTCGTCGCGCACGGAATGTTGTGCACGTCGCACGCGCGCACTAGCGCGTTGATGTCCGGCTCGTGCGGCTGCGGCGTCATCGGGTCGCGCAGGAAAATCACCATGTCGACGCGCCCTTCGGCGAGTTGCGCGCCGATCTGCAGGTCGCCGCCGTGCGGGCCCGACAGCATGCGCTCGACCGTCAGGCCGTGCGCGTCGCTGATGCGTCCGCCGGTCGTGCCGGTTGCGACGATCTCGCAGCGCGCGAGCGTGTCGACGTATTCGCCGGCCAGTTTGACGATGTCGTCCTTCTTGTGATCGTGCGCGATCAGCGCAATGCGGGTGCTCATGACGTAAGACTCCTCAAACCCTTGTGACTATCGTTGTTGTGATGTGACGGGTGTCGTTCGCGCGCGGCGGCTCGGTACGTGCCTGCTCAGTACGTACCGGGATAGGCGCCGCCGTCGATCAACCAGTTCTGCCCGGTGATGTAACCCGCGTGCGTGCTGCACAGGAACGCGCAGGCGCGGCCGAATTCTTCGCGATTACCGAAGCGGCCGGCGGGGATCGTCTTCATGCGCTGCTTGCGCGCTTCGTCGATCGAAATGTTGTGCGTCTTCGCCTGCGCCTCGAACGTGACCGCGATACGGTCCGTGTCGAACAGGCCCGGCAGCAGGTTGTTGATCGTCACGCCGGTCGGCGCGACCTTGCGCGCGAGCCCCGCGACGAAACCGGTCAGGCCGGAGCGCGCGCCGTTCGACAGACCGAGCACGTCGATCGGCGCCTTCACCGCCGAACTCGTGATGTTGACGATGCGCCCGAAGCCGCGCGCGCTCATCGTGTCGATGGTCTGACGGATCAGCTCGATCGGCGTCAGCATGTTGGCTTCGAGCGCGCGGATCCAGTCCTCGTGCGTGAAGTTGCGGAAATCGCCCGGCGGCGGACCGCCCGCGTTGTTGACGAGAATGTCCGGCTGCGGGCAGGCCGCGAGCGCGGCCGCGCGCCCCTCAGGCGTGGTGATGTCGCATGCGACGGTCTTCACCTCGACACCGCTCTGCTTGCGGATCGCCTCGGCGGTCGCTTCGAGCGTTTCGGCGGTGCGCGCGACGATCGTCAGGTCGACGCCCTCGGCGGCGAGCGCTTCCGCGCAGCCGCGTCCCAGACCTTTGCTCGCCGCGCAAACCAGCGCGCGGCGTCCTGCAATTCCCATGTCCATGTGTATGCCCTCTTGGAAGTTTCCCCAGATTCTAGAAGAATCGGTGCCGGACTGTGCCGCGTCGCTGCAATCTCAGGTATCGCCGGGCGGTACTCTTTCGGTAAACTTGCGCGGTAGCGCGCTTTTCCACCGTTCGTCCGACCTTCGAGCGCGGACTGAGCCAACGGATGAGCGCGCCGAACCGATCCACCTTGCCGCCGCGCGCGAGCCCGCCATGACCCAGGACAGCCGTTTCCCCAACCTCTTCATCCTCGATCACCCGCTGATCCAGCACAAGCTGTCGCACATGCGCGACCGGGACACGTCGACGCGCACGTTCCGCGAACTGCTGCGCGAAATCACGCTGCTGATGGGCTACGAAATCACCCGCAACCTGCCCATGACCACGCGCCGCATCACCACGCCGCTCGTCGAGATCGACGCGCCGGTGATCGCCGGCAAGAAGCTCGCGATCGTGCCGGTGCTGCGCGCGGGCGTCGGCATGTCGGACGGCCTGCTCGAGCTGGTGCCGTCGGCGCGCGTCGGCCATATCGGCGTGTATCGCGCGGAGGATCATCGGCCGGTCGAATACCTGGTGCGGCTGCCGGACCTCGAAGACCGCGTGTTCATCCTCTGCGATCCGATGGTCGCGACCGGCTACTCGGCCGTGCACGCGGTCGATGTGCTCAAGCGCCGCAACGTGGCGGCCGAGAACATCATGTTCCTCGCGCTCGTCGCCGCGCCCGAGGGCGTGCAGGTGTTCCAGGACGCGCACCCGGACGTCAAGCTGTTCGTCGCGTCGCTCGATTCGCATCTGAACGAGCATGCGTACATCGTGCCGGGCCTGGGCGACGCGGGCGACCGGTTGTTCGGTACGAAGAACTGACGCACCGGGGGCCAGCGGGGGTGGCCTGGCGATGCCGCCGCCCCGGAACCGGCCCCGCTTTCGCCCGCATCCGGCCCTCCCGGCGACACATCCGCGCCGGCTCCATTCATTTTCGCGTCGATTTCATTGCATTTGCGGCCGGTTTCGCGGCGCGGCCCCCTCTGCCGCACCCTCGCGGCATGATAAAATTCGCATCCGCTCGACGCAGCGGCTCGACCCGCACGATCACTCGCACCACCGCCTGCAATTTCGACTGGCGCCCCGCGCTTTCGCATCAGGTCATGCGGCGCCTGGCCGCGCAAGCTGCCCCGCTCCGCCGCGCTGCCCCCCTGCGGCTCCGCCTGGCCGGCCGGTCATGCACGAACCGGCACGAACGCCACCGGCGGGCAAGCGCGGAACGACGCGCGGGAACGGCCAGGCCGAGATCGGCGGCACAGGTGGCCGCCTCGACGGGCCAACACGAGCGACAGGCACGAGCGGCCGGCAGCCTTTCACCTGACGGATTGACATCGAGGCGCAACACGCGAGGCGCCCGACATCGCAACGACAATTGCACTATGCGTGCGCCCCGCTGGCGCGCGCGACGGAGAAAAGTATGGCGGGTCATTCGAAATGGGCCAACATCAAGCATAAGAAAGCAGCGGCCGATGCCAAGCGCGGCAAGGTCTGGACGCGGCTCATCAAGGAAATCCAGGTTGCGGCCCGTCTGGGCGGCGGCGAAATCGACTCGAACCCGCGTCTGCGGCTCGCGGTCGACAAGGCGTACGACGCCAACATGCCGAAAGACAACATCAACCGCGCGATCCAGCGCGGTGTCGGCGGCGCGGACGGCGCGAACTACGAGGAAATCCGCTACGAAGGCTATGGCATCGGCGGCGCGGCGGTGATCGTCGACACGATGACCGACAACCGCACCCGCACGGTCGCGGAAGTGCGTCACGCGTTCTCGAAGAACGGCGGCAACATGGGCACCGACGGCTCGGTGTCGTTCATGTTCGATCACGTCGGCCAGTTCCTGTTCGCTCCCGGCACCGCCGAAGACGCGCTGATGGAAGCCGCGCTCGAAGCGGGCGCCGACGACGTCGTGACGAACGAGGACGGCAGTATCGAAGTGCTGTGCCCGCCGAACGATTTTTCGAAAGTGAAGGCGGCACTCGAAACGGCGGGCTTCAAGGCCGAACTGGCCGAAGTCACGATGAAGCCGCAGACCGAAGTCGAATTCACCGGCGACGATGCCGTGAAAATGCAGAAGCTGCTCGACGCGCTGGAAAATCTGGACGACGTGCAGGAAGTCTATACAAACGCGTCGATCGCCGGCGAGTGATGGCGCGCCGGGCTCTGGCATCGTTTGCCCTTGCTGTTGATGGTTTATTGCACGGCTGAGCACACCGCTCGGCCGTTTATGGTTTTCAAGTCTCGGGGATTCACATGAAGTTACTCGTCGTCGGTTCCGGCGGTCGCGAACATGCGCTCGCATGGAAGCTCGCGCAATCGCCGCGGGTCCAGCTCGTCTACGTCGCGCCGGGCAACGGCGGCACCGCTCAGGATGAGCGTCTGCTCAACCTCGACCTCACCGAGCCGGCCGCGCTCGCGGATTTCGTCGAACAAGAACAGATCGCGTTCACGCTGGTCGGTCCGGAAGCGCCGCTCGCGGCAGGCATCGTCAACCTGTTCCGCTCGCGCGGTCTGAAGATCTTCGGGCCGACCAAAGAGGCCGCCCAGCTCGAAAGCTCGAAAGATTTCGCCAAAGCGTTCATGAAGCGCCACGGCATCCCGACGGCCGAGTACGAAACCTTCGCCGACGTCGCCGCCGCGCACGCGTATCTGGACGCCAAGGGCGCGCCGATCGTGATCAAGGCCGACGGCCTCGCCGCCGGCAAGGGCGTGGTGGTCGCGCAAACGCTGGAAGAAGCGCACGCCGCGGTCGACATGATGCTGTCGGACAACAAGCTCGGCGACGCCGGCGCGCGCGTCGTGATCGAGGAGTTCCTCGCCGGCGAGGAAGCGAGCTTCATCGTGATGGTGGACGGCAAGCATGTGCTCGCGCTCGCGTCGAGCCAGGATCACAAGCGTCTGCTCGACGGCGACCAGGGCCCGAACACGGGCGGCATGGGCGCCTACTCGCCCGCGCCGATCGTCACGCCGCAGCTGCATGCGCGCGTGATGCGCGAAATCATCCTGCCGACCGTGCGCGGCATGGAGAAGGAAGGCATCCGCTACACCGGCTTCCTGTACGCGGGCCTGATGATCGACGCGCAAGGCAACCCGAAGACGCTCGAATTCAACTGCCGGATGGGCGACCCCGAAACGCAGCCGATCATGGCGCGTCTGAAAGGCGACTATTCGAAGGTGGTGGAACACGCGATCGCCGGCACGCTCGACACCGTCGAACTCGAATGGGACCGCCGCACCGCGCTCGGCGTCGTGCTCGCCGCGCACAACTACCCGGACACGCCGAGGAAGGGCGACCGCATCAACGGCATTCCCGCCGAAACCGCGGATTCGGTCACGTTCCACGCCGGCACCACGCTGACGGACGGCAAGCTGACCACCTCGGGCGGGCGCGTGCTGTGCGTCGTCGGTCTCGCGGATTCGGTGCGCACCGCGCAGGCGGCCGCGTACCACACGATCAACCAGATCGCGTTCGACGGCATGCAGTACCGCCGCGACATCGGCTATCGCGCGCTCAACCGCAAGCACGACGGCAAGTAAGCTTCGCTAGCGCTGGACGCCGTGCGGGCAGCGCACTGCCGGCGCCACTGGCGCCGCAGTGCCGGCACGTTACACGACGCGCGCTACACTGAATCTGTCCCGCTCGTCGCGGCAGACGGGCCCGGAACCCGCGAATCGACTGAAGCGGCAAGCCGCCTCTGATGTTCGCCTCCGGCCACCAGGCAATCCGAACCAGCGGTCCAGGTTCGCAGACACCCGGCGCCAACGCGGCCATCGCTTTCTTTCGAAGAACCCGCGGCACGACGAGCGTGCCGCCCCAGCACCTGCATTCATGAGCAATTCGAGCTACGACGCACAAGCCGTGCGCAGCTGGCTGCAAGGCCTGCAATCGCATATCGCGGACACGCTCGGCGCCTTCGACGGCACCGCGTTCGCTACCGACGCGTGGCAGCGCGCGCCCGGCGAGAAGCTGCGCGGCGGCGGCGTCACGCGGATTCTCGAAGGCGGCCAGTTCTTCGAGCGCGCCGGCATCGGCTTCTCGGACGTCGCGGGCGACGCGCTGCCGGGCTCGGCAAGCGCCGCGCGGCCGCAACTGGCCGGGCGCGGCTTCGAGGCGATGGGCGTGTCGCTCGTGCTGCATCCGCACAATCCGCACTGCCCGACCGTGCACATGAACGTGCGCCTGCTGATTGCGACGAGGGAAGGCGAAGAACCGGTGTTCTGGTTCGGCGGCGGCATGGACCTAACGCCCTACTACGGCTACGAAGAGGACGCCCGGCAGTTCCATCAGGTGTGCCGCGACGCGCTCGCGCCGTATGGCGCGGATCTGTACCCGCGCTTCAAGCGCTGGTGCGACGAGTACTTCTTCCTGAAGCACCGCAACGAGCCGCGCGGCATTGGCGGGATTTTCTTCGACGATTTCTCGGCGCCGGGCTTCGAGCAATCGTTCGCGATGCTCAAAAGCGTCGGCGAAGGCTTTCTCAAGGCGTACCTGCCGATCATCGAGCGGCGCCGCGACACGCCGTACGGCGAAGCCGAGCGCGCGTTCCAGGCTTACCGGCGCGGCCGCTACGTCGAGTTCAATCTGGTCTTCGACCGTGGCACACTGTTTGGGCTGCAGAGCGGCGGACGCACCGAATCGATCCTGATGTCGATGCCGCCCGTGGCGAACTGGCGCTACGACTGGCACCCCGAGCCGGGCACGCCGGAAGCGCGTTTGTACAGCGATTTCCTCGTGCCGCGCGAGTGGGTGTGACGCGCCACCTGTCTCGCTTACGGTCACGACAAAGGATCCTCACCTGAAGCCGAACGCTCACCCTGTCGCCCTGCCTCGCCGGATCGGTCTGCTGGGCGGCACATTCGATCCGATCCACGACGGCCACCTCGCGCTGGCGCGGCGGTTCGCCGACGTGCTGCGGCTGACCGAACTGGTGCTGCTGCCGGCCGGCCAGCCGTGGCAGAAAGCCGACGTGTCGCCCGCCGAACATCGGCTCGCGATGACGCGCGCGGCGGCCGCGTCGCTCGCGATCCCCGGCGTGACGGTACGCGTCGCGACCGACGAAATCGAGCACGATGGCGCGACCTACACGGTCGAGACGCTGCAATGCTGGCGCGAGCGCGAAGGCGACGACGCATCGATCGCGCTGCTGATCGGCGCAGATCAACTGGTGCATCTCGACACATGGCGCGACTGGCGGCGCCTGTTCGAGCTCGCGCATATCGGCGCGGCCACGCGGCCCGGCTTCGACCTCGCGTCGGTCGCCCCCGCGGTCGCCAAGGAAATCGCCGCGCGCCGTGCGCGCGCCGACGTGCTGCAGGCCACACCCTGCGGCCATCTGCTGATCGACACGACGCTCGCGTTCAACGTATCGGCCACCGACATTCGCGCGCATCTGCGCGAGCAGGTCAACCAGCGGCTCGCCCACGCGGGTGCGGGCAACGCACAGGATCAGGCCACAAGTCATGTCCCCGCCGCGGTGTGGGACTATATTCTTCAACATCATCTGTACCACCGGTAACTCCATGGATATTCGCAAACTGCAACGCGTAATCGTCGACGCTCTCGAAGACGTCAAGGCGCAAGACATCAAAGTGTTCAACACCAGCCACCTGACCTCGCTGTTCGATCGCGTGATCGTCGCGAGCGGCACGTCGAACCGGCAAACCAAGGCGCTCGCGTCGAGCGTGCGCGAAGGCGTGAAGGAAGCCGGCGGCGAGATCATCAGCACCGAGGGCGAGGATATCGGCGAATGGGTGCTGGTCGATTGCGGCGACGCGATCGTGCACATCCTGCAGCCGGCGCTGCGCCAGTACTACAACCTCGAGGAAATCTGGGGCGACAAGCCGGTGCGCATCAAGCTGTCGACGCCGAATCCGTTCGGCGGCGCGCGCGCAAGCGAGCCCGACGACGAGGAAGACGAGGAAGCGCCGGCCGCGAAGCCCGCGCGCAAGACCACGGCGCGCCGCAAGTAAGCGGGCCGTGTCGGCCACACAGCTACTGTCCTCGCGATGAAACTGCACATCCTCGCCGTCGGCCACAAGATGCCGGACTGGATCGCGACCGGCTTCGACGAATACGCGAAACGCATGCCGCCGGAGTTGCGCATCGAACTGCGCGAGATCAAACCGGAGCAGCGCTCGTCGGGCCGTTCGGCCGAAAGCGTGATGGCCGCCGAACGGCAGAAGATCGAAGCCGCGTTGCCGAAGAACGCACGCATCGTCGCGCTCGACGAACGCGGCAAGGACTGGACCACGATGCAGCTCGCGGGCGCGTTGCCGGGCTGGCAGCAAGACGGCCGCGACGTGGCCTTTCTGATCGGCGGCGCGGACGGGCTCGATCCCGAGCTGAAGGCACGCGCCGATATGATGCTGCGCGTGTCGAGCCTCACGCTGCCGCACGCGATGGTGCGCGTGCTGCTGGCCGAACAGCTTTATCGGGCGTGGACCATCACGCAAAATCATCCGTATCATCGCGCGTAGGTGCTGGAGCCTCGCGCGGCGACGCCTGGCAACGATTCGTTGCTGCTGACGCGTCGCGGGTGCTCGGCTCCATACGCTTGAGCGTATTGCCGCCGCTTCATGCGATGATGCGCCCGACGCGCCGTGCATCGATGCCGCTAATGGATGCAGCGCATCGATCGGATCACCGGGGCAACCTCGCCCCGCTCACTCTTGCACGCCCACCCGCGTTCACCACCCCGCGCCATCCGTTTCCCGCTCCATCGAGACCCGTTCATGCCCACGCCCTCCGCTTCGCTGCATCCGTTCGTCTACCTCGCCTCGCAAAGTCCGCGCCGCCAGGAGCTGCTGCAACAGCTCGGCGTGCGTTTCGAATTGCTGCTGCCGCGCCCCGATGAAGACGCCGAAGCGCTCGAAGCCGAACGGCCCGGCGAACACGCGCGCGACTACGTGCAGCGCGTGTGCATCGCGAAGGCGCAGGCGGCCCGCGCGCGGCTCCTCGACGGCGGTCACGAGGTGCGGCCGATACTCGTCGCCGACACCACCGTCACGATCGACGACGCGATTCTCGGCAAGCCCATCGATGCCGACGATGCGGTCGCCATGCTCACACGTCTCGCGGGCCGCACGCACGAAGTGCTGACCGCGCTCGCCGTGATCGATGCCAACGGCGCGCTGCTGCCCGCGGCGTTGTCGGTCTCGAAGGTGCGTTTTGCTGCAGTGCACGCAGACGCGTTGCGTCGCTACGCGGCGAGCGGTGAGCCGCTCGGCAAGGCGGGGGCGTATGGCGTGCAGGGACGCGCGGCGGAGTTTATCGAGCATATCGACGGGTCCTATTCGGGTATCATGGGTTTGCCGCTTTTTGAAACCGCTGCCCTCCTGCGTGCAGCGCGCATCGACTTCTAGAACAACACCATGAATGAAGAAATCCTGATCAATGTCACGCCGCAGGAAACGCGCGTCGCGCTCGTTCAACAGGGCGCCGTCCAGGAACTTCATGTCGAACGAACGCTGTCGCGCGGCCGCGTCGGCAACGTCTATCTCGGCAAGGTCGTGCGCGTGCTGCCCGGCATGCAATCGGCGTTCATCGACATCGGCCTCGAACGCGCCGCGTTTCTTCATGTCGCCGACATCTGGCATCCGCGCATCGCCGGCGAAGCGCAACATCAAACACCGCATCAGCCGATCGAAAAGATCGTCTTCGAAGGTCAGACGCTGATGGTGCAGGTCGTCAAGGATCCGATCGGCACCAAGGGCGCGCGGCTGTCCACGCAAGTGAGCATCGCCGGGCGCACGCTCGTGTATCTGCCGCAGGAGCCGCACATCGGCATCTCGCAGAAAATCGAAAGCGAAGCCGAGCGCGAGGCCGTGCGTGCGCGTCTGACCGCCGTGCTGCCCGCCGACGAGAAAGGCGGCTACATCGTGCGCACGATCGCCGAGGATGCGACGAGCGAAGAGCTCGCAGCCGACGTCGCGTATCTGCGCAAGACGTGGGCGACGATTCTGTCGCAGGCCCAGCGCATGCCGCCCACCAGCCTGCTCTACCAGGATCTGAATCTCGCGCAGCGCGTGCTGCGCGATTTCGTCAACGATGAGACGTCGCGCATCCAGGTCGATTCGCGCGAGACGCATCAGATGCTCGCCGATTTCGCGGCCGAGTTCACACCGGCGGTATCGTCGAAGCTGCACCACTACACCGGCGAGCGGCCGCTGTTCGATCTGTACAACATCGAGGCCGAGATTCAGCGCGCGCTATCGCGTCGCGTGGATCTGAAGTCGGGCGGCTACCTCGTGATCGACCAGACCGAGGCGATGACGACGATCGATGTGAACACCGGCGGCTACGTCGGCGCGCGCAACTTCGACGACACGATCTTCAAGACCAACCTCGAAGCCGCGCATACCATCGCGCGGCAACTGCGGCTCAGGAATCTCGGCGGCGTGATCATCATCGATTTCATCGATATGGAAAACGTCGAGCATCGCGACCAGGTGCTAGGCGAATTGAAGAAGGCGTTGTCGCGCGATCGCACGCGGGTGACCGTCAATGGTTTCTCGCAACTCGGGCTCGTCGAGATGACGCGCAAGCGTACGCGTGAGTCGCTCGCGCATGTGCTGTGCGAGCCTTGCCCGATTTGCCAGGGCAAGGGGCAAGTGAAGACTGCGCGCACGGTGTGCTATGACGTGTTGCGGGAGATTTTGCGCGAGTCGCGGCAGTTCAATCCGCGCGAGTTTCGCGTGGTCGCTTCGCAGCAGGTGATCGATCTGTTTCTCGAGGAAGAGTCGCAGCATCTGGCAATGCTGATCGATTTCATCGGCAAGCCGGTGTCGTTGCAGGTGGAGTCGAATTTGAGTCAGGAGCAGTACGATATTGTGTTGATGTAAACCTTTCTAGCCTTATCCAGAAAGGCTTTCCGTCCATAAATCGCGTCAAAGAAGGAAGCTGGTACCCATCTAGGTACCCATTTGGGCCTTGGTAGCGCGCTAAGTGACGCCTAATTGCGTATCGGCCCGCCATGCCGCCGCCGCATCAACCCCGCGCTGAGGATGATCTCCGCCTTGCTTGTGGATATTCGGGCAGCGCTCCGGCACCTATGGTGAGCGCCATGCGCATTCACAACACGAACCGCATAGTCGCTGCGGTTTCGATGGCTGGTCATTCCCACTGCATTGTATTGTCTTTCTTGTGGGGATCGCCCATATCTGCATCTGCGTTTGATAAGCACACCTACTACAGGTGGCCGACCGATGGTGGCATCACGCCCGAGCGGGCGACGGCAATGCTATCCGTCATGCGAAGCGCGTTCGCGTCGTAGAAGTCATGCGCCGCTAGCAACGCGGCTGCCTCGACGGTCTCAGTTCGGCCAGAAAGTGTCATACGTCCCTACTGTAGAAGAGACGTTCAGACGTCGGTTCTGCAAACGCAAGCTGCCATTGGCCTTCGGAACATGAACGCCTATCTGCGATCAACATAATCTTCGCTGTCGACAACTCACCTTGAGACCGACACAGTAGAAGACGCAGTCGCTGCTCTTGTTGCCTTGACGCAATTTGGCGTCGGATCTTATCGACGCCATCGTAAGTCTCGCCACGCCTCAGATGGCACAAAAGCCCCATAAGAAGGCGCCAGACGCTGAGATATCGGCATGCATGCGCGACGCCAACTGCTATTCTTCAGACACGGCGACTCACGCGTCTCCGGTCGGCTCCGCGGGTCGTTGGCGGCCATTCCGCATGCATGCGGAAAGGGGGCTGTATGTCACGTCCAGAACAACCTCGGTCCGCGGGACGCGCACGGAATCGACAGCACTCGCGCGGACACCTCTGGCTCGCCGTCGGCATTTCGCTGACTGGACTCTGCCTGACACCCGTGGCGTTCGCGGCGGGCAGCCTGCCGCAGGGCGGCCATTACGTCGCTGGCACTGGCACGATAGCGGGCGCGGGCAACAGCCTCGTGATCACGCAACCCGGTTCGACACGCGGTGTGATCGACTGGAACAGCTTCTCGATCGGCAGGCACAACAGCGTGACGTTCGCCAACGGCACGGGCGCAACCCTGAACCGGGTGACGGGTGGCTCGCTCTCAGCGATTCTCGGCACGCTCAGTGCCACGGGCAGCGTGTACGTGATCAATCCACAAGGCATCGTCGTGGGTCGATCCGGCGTAGTGGCGACGGGCGGACGCTTCGTTGCATCCACGCTGGACACCTGCAACTGTGCGTTCATGAACGGCGGCGCGCTTACCCTGTCGGGCAACTCGGACGCGGTAGTCGTGAATCTCGGGAAGATCAGCTCCAGTGGCGGCGACGTGTTCCTGCTCGCCCGGACCGTGATCAACGCTGGAACTGTCAATGCGCCTGAAGGCACGGCGGAATTCGCGGTCGGATCGAAGGTGCTGCTGCAGGACTCGTCGAGCGGCCAACAGGTATTCGTCCAGGCGGGCAGCGCGGGCAATGTGATTGATTCGGGTACCACGCGCGCCGCGCAGATCAGCCTGCAAGCCGCGGACGGCAACGTATACGCGCTCGCGGGCGGCGGCGCGCGCATCCGTGCGACGGGCACGGCGACCCGCGACGGCCACGTGTGGCTCGTGGCGGACGACGGCACGGTGTCGCAACAAGGCGCGATCGTGGCGAAGAACGCTGACGGCCGCGGAGGCACGGTTGATACCGAGGCAGCGCAACTGTCGTTCCAGAGAGGCGCCGCCGTGTACGCCGGTCGATGGAACATCGCGACGCCAGCGCTCACCGTGGACGCCTCAGTCGCGCGTGCGCTCGAGCGCAGCCTGAACGCGGGCAGCACGGTCGACCTCACGACCACCGGCGCCAATGGTGCGGCCGGTGACCTGCTGATCGCATCCGATATCGACTGGCACGGTGCGTCGGCGCTGACGCTCGCGGCTTACCATAACGTCGCGCTTTCGTCGGGCACGAAGATCCGCGACACGGGTTCTGGTGACCTCACGCTGCGCGCGGACGCGACGGGCATCGATAACGGCGGCAGCGTGACGAACGGCGGCACGATCGACTGGTCGAAAAGCACCGGGACGGTCAGCGCGCTGTACGACATGAACGGCACCTACGCGCCGGGGACGCTGCTCGCCAACACGACCTGGACGGCACCATCCAACAGCGGACTGATCACGCAGATCACCGGCTACCAGCTCGTCAATTCGCTGGCGGATCTGGAAAACATATCGTTCGAGCTTGCTGGCAACTATGCGCTCGGCAAGGACATCGACATCAGCACGCCACGATGCTGCGGCACAGGCCTTTATGTGCCGGTCGGAACAGGCGCCACGCCGTTCACCGGGCAGTTTGATGGCATGGGCCACACGATCTCGAATCTGAATGCGTGGCAGAGTGTTGCCGCCACAAGCGATCCGGCGAATTTCGAGGCAGCGAGTGGTCTGTTCGGTGTGATCGGCGCAACGGCTGTCGTTCGCAACGTCAGCGTAAATGGCTTCGTCAGCATCAGCGGCTATGGCTCCTTTGGCATCCTGGCCGGCGTCAACGACGGCCTGATCGCGCACGCCCAGACGAGTGGCAGCCTTTCGCCGTCTAACGGTTTCGTCTCGATCGGTTCGATCAGCGGCGGCCTGGTGGGCTCGAATTACGGCACGATCACACGCTCGTCCAGCGACGCGTCGATGATGAGCGAGGGCGTGTTGGGCGGCCTCGTCGGATACAACTTCAGCACCGGCGTGATCCGGCAGTCGTACGAAGCACAAAGCCCGGACATCCCGCCGACGTCCGGGACGGGCACAGTGAATGCCGTTGCTCACACTTGGGGCGCTGGCGGTCTGGTAGGCACGAACGACGGTCTGATTACGCAGTCATATGCGACCGGGACCGTTACGTTCACGCCCGACTACTGCGGTGGCGGCGGCGGCGGGCTCTGCTTTGGCCGGGGGAGCGCCGCGCTCGTTCAAAGCAACACCGGCACGATCGAGCAATCCTTCGCGACGGGCAACGTCATCCAGGAAATTATCCCAGGCTTGGGGCCGCCCGCGCTCGGTGTTGCGACCAGCAATGCCGGCACGATCGCCAACGACGTCTTCTGGGACACGCAGACAACCGGAGCCACGGTCGGCGTGGGCGCGGGTGCCCCCGTGCCGATCGCGAATGGACTCACCACCGCGCAGATGAGCGTGCCATTGAGCTTCGGCCCGACGTTCGACTTCAGTTCAACCGGCGTCTGGGCATTGCCGGCCGGCGCGACCCATCCCGTACTGCGTTGGCAACTCGATCCTTGAGGGGGGCCGATTACTCCGACGCGGCTCTCGGTTGCCATGGTATCGCCAGTGCGCGGAACCGGTTTCCTGAATGGCCAGATCCCGCTTGGCAACGGACGACTGCAAATCCAAGTTCGGATGTCTCGTTGGGGTCGGCTGCGGCCGATCGCGACAAGCTGCGGTTACGCGAAAACTGCAGCAGATTGAAACGACCCGATAGATTGAAAGATTGAAGTGCCTCCCGACAGATTGGGACGTCGGATAGATTCGGTTGCTTCATCGATTAGGTTGCGCTGATAGATTGGCTTGCTGGATAGATTCGAGACCCAATAGAGCGGAGATCCCCTCTGATAGATTGGCGGCCGATGGCAATGTACTTTTTCGGTCCCGGCGTGTCAGATTGCGCAGATTGCAGCGACTAGCAACAAGCCCTAACCTCTAAGCCGCCACGTCACACCCCGACTGCTCCAGCACAGCCTGCGCCCTCTGGGGCAGATTGCGGCCAGCCAACGACGCATCCGGCGACCTGGCCCACGTGCCCAACGCAGCCAACATCGGCGCGAGGGTCGGGTCCGCGTGCGTGCGCCTTCGCGAACATCGCGCCGACGCGTGATGCGTTCCTGCCCCTCCGTTACACCTCGCGGTACGCGACTTGCTTGCCGAAGCGGAGCGGACCGGCGACGCTACACGCCGCGCGGCAGCGCTGCCTCGATGAACACCGCGCACAACGCTTCCATGCCCTTCGCGTCCTCCTCGTCGAAGCGCGCGACGACCGGGCTATCGACATCCCACACGCCGATCAGCGTGCCGTCGGGCGCGACGAGCGGCACGACGATTTCCGATTGCGACGCCGAATCGCATGCGATATGGCCGGGAAACTCGTGCACGTCGCGCACGACCTGGGTCTGACGGGTTTGCGCGGCCGTACCGCAGACGCCCTTGCCGAGCGCAATGCGCACGCACGCGGGCTTGCCCTGGAACGGGCCGACCACCAGTTCGCGGCCGTCGTGAAAGTAAAAGCCGGCCCAGTTCAGATCGCTCAACGAATGAAAGACGAACGACGAGAAATTCGCTGCGTTGGCGATCCAGTCCGTTTCGCCGGCCAGCAGCGCGCGCGCCTGCGCGACCAGTTCTTCATATTGCGCGGCTTTGGGCAGATGCGAGGTGGAGGAAACTTCGAACATGACGGCGTCCGTGATCAGAGCGGGATGGAAAGCGGTAAGGGGTGAAGTGTAAAGCAAGCGCAATCCCCGCGTGCGGGTGTCGAACGCTGTGACACGCGCCGCGCGTCTACGCTCGCCGTCCCCCTCGGTTCTCGACTACCCCTCCTTATTAATAGTTTCTATCTTGATAACATCAATATTCATTTCGCATTAATTTAAATCGAACGGGTTTTTTCGACTCTATTTTTGCTATATCACCGGCCGTGTCCAAGCCCAACACAGGTTTTACCGTCAAACGAATTGACACGCTTTCGGCGTTGAAGAAACAGTTCGACCTCCGCGTGAATGAAACCGGGTTGCCCGCTACAACCGTTGTCGTAGATAGCGACAATTGTTTTGCGATCTTCCGGATGGACGCTCACAGGATTGTTTTTGGATGGGACGGGATCATCGTTCGCGCCATCCGCGATCAGTGAGAGCTCGTTGAGTACCCGTCCCAGAGGCCCGGGCCTTTTACTGATCGACCCCAATAATCACGCTCGACGCCTTGAAAACCGCCGTCGCGGCCTTGCCGCTCGCGAGGCCGAGGCGCTCGACGCTGTCGTTCGTGATGATCGCCGCGATCTGCGCGCTGCCGGCACTGATCGTCACTTCCGAATTGACGGCGCCCGTCGTCACCGCCGCGACGGTCCCTTCGATGCAGTTGCGCGCCGACACCTGCTGCCTCGCGACATCGACCATTACGATCACCGACGATGCCTTCACGAGCGCAAACGCCTGCTTGCCGGTCGCCAGCCCGAGCGACTTCGCGCTGCCGTGCGTGATGATCGCGACGACCTCGAGACCGTCCGGCGTGCGCAGCGTGACTTCGTCGTTGACGGCACCGTGCTTGACGTCGGTGACTTCGCCGCTGAACTGATTGCGTGCGCTGGTTTTCATGGCGGACTCCCTGGCGATTGTCGCGCGAGGCGACGCGCGGGTGGACGGATAAAGCGAGTGTAATCGAAGCCGCGCGCGCCCCCGCCCAACATCCGATGCGCCGTGCGCATCGCCGACACCGTATCATCGTGGCCGTGCACCTCATACGCCGAATCTTTATGCCCGTCGCCGTTCTCTCCCGCCGTGCCTGCCGCGCCGTCGTGCTGTGCGTCGCCGTCACGACGCTCGCCGCGTGCAGCACGCCAACGCCGCCGCGCGGCACGCACGCGTTCGTCGACAACGTCACGCTGTTTTCGCTCGCCCATTACGACCAGAACGTCGATCACTGGCTCGATCCGAACAGCCCCGACTACGATCGGCCGTTTCTCAGCGCCGCCGAGCAGCGCGCACATTTCGACGCGCTGTTCGCGCGCTACTTCGGCACGGGCGAGAACGCGCCGTCGCCGTGGAATCCCGCCTGGGTGACGACACGCGTGTTTCGCGAGCAGGGCGAGGACATTGCCGCACTGCAACAGCGCCGCATCGACAGGTTCGACAACACCGGCAAGCGTGGCAGGGTCATCGGTTACGGCGAAAACTTCCGGCCGCACGACAAGGCGTGGATCGACGCGATCGCGCGCAACATCAACGTCGCGCAGTTCACGCAAACGCCGGTCTATCAGCCCGAGCGGCGCGCGATCGCGACCGGCAACCTGATGGTGCGCGAGTTGCCTACCACCGATCCGTCGTTCTACGACCATCGCCTGGCCGGCGAGGGTTATCCGTTCGACAACCTGCAGATCTCGGCGGTGCGACCCGGCACGCCGCTCTATGTGCTCGGTAGCAGTGTCGACGGCGCGTGGCATTACGTGCAGACGCCCGACGTGCAGGGCTGGGTGCGCAGCGACGGCGTCGCGTTCGCCGACGATGGTTTCATCGATCAATGGCGCGCGGCGGCCGGGAAGTCGCTGGGCGCGGTGATCGTCGCGTCGGCGGCGGTCAACGACAGCCACGGCGTGTTCCGCTTCGCTGCCCCGGCCGGGACGATGCTGCCGCTGGTGGCGGGTGCCTCGGCATCGCCAGCCGCGACCAGCACCAATGCAGGCACACTCCAGCTCCTCGTTCCCGCGCGCGACGTCGACGGCCGCGCGCTGATCCGCACCGCGTCGCTCGACGCCACGCGGATCACGCCGATGCCGCTCGCCGCGACACCGCGCCATCTCGCGATGCTGTTGAAGGCGCTGATCGGCCGGCCGTACGGCTGGGGCAATAGCGGGCTCTACAACGACTGTTCGTCGGAACTGCAAAGCATCTTCGCCGCGTTCGGCGTGTGGCTGCCGCGCCATTCGTCGACGCAGATGAGCGCCGGCCGCATGGTCGATCTGTCGGAGTCGACACCCGCCGAACGGCTCGACTATCTGGCGCGGCATGGCGTGCCGCTGCGCACGCTGATCTACATCGGCGGCCACGTGATGCTGTACCTCGGCAACACGACGCGCAACGGCGCCACGGTCCCCATCGTCTATCAGGACGTGTGGGGCCTGCGTCCGGCCGACAACAGCCGGCGCGCGGTCATCGGCGGCTCGGTGATCCTGCCGCTCGACGAACGCATCCCCGAGGACGCGACGCTGCAGTCGCTCGCCGCGACGCCCACGTTCCAGATCAGCATCCTCGGCGCGCCGGCGGGCAGCACGGCGCCGTCGTCCGCGCCGCCGGCGGACGAGGACAATCCGGCGGGATAAATGGCGGGCCGCCCTCCCGCGCGCCTGAAAATATTTTTTTCGGAGTGTCGATCCGACGGTGACCAACTCGTCGTAACGTTGAAGACCCAGCTCACGCAGCCGGTCTTTCCACTGAGGAACCGTTACTTCAAGGAGTCACCGTCATGTCCAGCGCCGCAGCCAAACCGATCCCGGACGGGATGCACTCGCTCACGCCGTACCTGATCTGCAAGAACGCCGCCGAAGCGATCGCGTTCTACACGAAAGCCTTCAACGCCGTCGAACAGATCCGTCTGCCGGGCCCCGACGGCAAGGTGATGCACGCGACCCTGAAAATCGGGGACTCCATGCTGATGCTGACCGACGAATGGCCCGAGCACCAGACCTTCGGCCCGAACACGCTGAAGGGCACGCCGGTCACGATTCACCACTACGTACCAGACGTCGACGCGAGTTTCAAACAGGCGGTCGACGCGGGCGCGACCGTCACGATGCCCGTCACCGACATGTTCTGGGGCGACCGCTACGGCCAGGTCAAGGACCCGTTCGGCCACAGCTGGTCGCTCGCGACGCACAAGCGCGACCTGAGCGCCGAGGAAATCCAGCAGGCGATGGCCGCGATGGAGTGTTCGTCCCAAGAGAAGAAGTGAGCGGCCGATGGGCGTCGGGCACTCGCTGGCCCACGCCCACCGACACCAATCCCGAAGGAGCAACGTCATGCAGAAAATCGCGCCGTGCCTGTGGTTCGACGGCAACGCGGAAGAAGCCGCGGCGTTCTACACGTCGGTGTTTTCGGCGTCGCGCATCGCCACCACGCTGCACGCCACGGACGCCGGCCCAGGACCGGCGGGCAAGGTCGTCGCCGTCACCTTCGAAATCGAAGGCCAGGAGTTCATGGCGCTGAACGGTGGCCCGCAATACAAATTCACGCCGGCCATCTCGCTGTTCGTGCACTGCGACTCGCAGGAGGAAATCGATCGCTACTGGTCGAAGCTGCTCGACGGCGGCGGCGAGCCGTGGGCCTGCGGCTGGCTGCGGGACCGCTTCGGCGTGTCGTGGCAGATCGCGCCCAACGTGCTGCTGGAGATGCTGCGCGACCCGGATCGCGCCAAGGCAAGCCGCGTGATGGCGCAGATGATGAAGATGGTCAAGCTCGATATCGCGCCGCTCGAACAGGCGTATCGCGGCGAATAGGACGGCGGCCAGCGGGCGCCCCGCCTCGCCCGCGCGATCTTTTGATAGGATCGGTCTCGACCCCAACACGGCGAGACAACCACGGTGCGCGTCAACCATCAGGCCTTCTTCTGCTCGCTGTTCATCGCGCGTCTCGCCGATCAGATCCTGCTCTTCCTGGTGCCGCTCGTGGTGTTTCAAACGACGCGCCAGGTCTCGTGGTCGGGGCTCGCGTTTTTCATCGAAACGCTGCCGCGCTACCTCGTGTTCCCGTTCTTCGGCGCGCTCTGCGACTGCTTTCCACCGCTGCGCCTGATGCGGCTGAGCCAGGCGGTGCGTGCGCTCGCATGCTTCGGCGGTATCGCCGCATATGCGCTGTTCGGCGGCATCGGCTGGCTGATCGCGCTGTCGGCCGCGTGCGGCGTGCTGACGAGCCAAGGACTCGTCGCGCGCGAGGTGATGCTGCCGCAGATCTTCAGCACGCAGCAGATCCAGAAGGTGCTCGCGTATTCGCAACTGGCCGATCAGCTCGGCTTCGTGCTTGGGCCGATGCTCGCCGCGTTGCTGCTCGGTGTGTGGCATTGGGAATGGGTGGTCGCCGCGACCGGCGTGCTGTTTCTGTGCGCCGACGCCGCACTGTTCGTCTGGCAGCGACTGAGCGGCTTTCGCGCGCCTTCGCCTGTGTCCGCTCGATCGCTCACGCCCGCCGCCCACTGGACCACGCCGCTGCGCATCGCGCTCGATCACGTGTGGACGCTGCCGGGCCTGAAGAAGGTCATCATGCTCGCGGCCGCGGAGAACCTCGTCATCGGTGTCACGCTTGCGACGTCGGCGGCGATGGTGACGGGTCTGCATGCGCAATCGAGCCGCTACTACGCCGGTCTGCAAACGGCCGGCGCGATCGCCACGGTGCTGGTGCTGCTGACGGTTGCGCGCGCCGGATGGCCGGCGCGCGTGCTCGGTCTCGTCGCATTCGTGACGATCTGCGCGGGCGGCGTGATCGCAGGCGCGAGCGCGTCGCCGTGGGGCTATGCGCTCGGCTTCCTGCTGATCGTCGGCTTCGACAAGATGTTCAACGTCTACATCCGCAGCGCGCGTTTGCAGATCATCCCGCCCGAGGACTACGGCAAGACCATCGGCGTCGCGATTCTGCTGAACAACCTGACGCAGCCGCTCGCCGGCCTGCTCGTCGGCGTGGTCTCGGCGCGCACCCAAACCGGCCCACTGATCGTCGCGCTGTCGCTGACGATGGGCGGCATCGGCGCGGCGGTATCGATCGGCTCGGCGCTGCTGCGCCGCAGGCGCGCGTGGGCGCTCGAAGACTAACGGTGCTTCGACGCGCGACGACACGCTCGAAGTTACCCACAGTTTTTGTTGGCAAATCTGTGCATAACTTCCCGGAAAAATCCGCAAGCCTTTGATACGCCTGTCGTTTTTTCGTCTGCATCGAAGGTGGGGCAGCGCACGGAGTTTTACCGGGGTTCATGAGTGGCCGGCTGTGCCCAGACCGTCGTCAGCGCCGTGCGCATGCGAAGAGTTTCATCAGATTTACACGCTCGTCAGCTAAACCCGGCACGCTGTAATTCGTGACAAAAATGCCACGTTCTATTGCAGCGCAATTAGCCGCATTTCTGCTTAAGAATTCACGAAAAGAAACGATCCACACATAGCCTAAATTTTTTGTATCGATGACAATGGGTCTGCATGCCCTGACGCAATCGGAGCCCACGTTTCCGCTTAGGATAAGGTATTGAGTCAATTCGATGTGAACTCGATCCGAATATGCGCCGCAAATCATTATTAACAGATATAAATTGTTAAATCCCGATCTGCTAAATTCGATTTAAATCACATTTGTCAAATGCGTCCGGAGTACCGCATCTTTAACCAAATGCTTCGGCGCGCGCAGCAATTACGGCGCGAAACCGGCGCCGTGCCCGCGGACGTCGGCCCCGCGCTACGCGAAGACGCGGATGCTGCCGGCGTGTCGCAGGGACGGCGGCGCGCGCTGAAAACGCTCTCGGGGCTTGCGATCGCCGCGCCCGCGGGCTGGCTCGCGAGCCGCTTGCCGTGGCAGATGTGGACCGCCGAATTCCGCACCGGGACTGGCGAACTGGACGACGTGCTGCTGGCGGACGGCACTCAGATCACGCTGGGCAGCGCGAGCGCGATCAACGCCGCGTTCGAGGCGAACGTTCGGCGCGTCGATCTGCTCGGAGGGGAAATCATGGTGCGGCCCGTGAGCGATTTTGGCGGCGCACCGGGCGCCCGAGCGACTCATGCGCCTTTGCTCGTGCAGACGGCCGAAGGCGTCGTCCAAGCGCGCGGCGCGCAGTTCAGCGTGAGGCAAGGGGATGGTTTCACGCGCGTGGCCGCGTTTCGCGGCGACGCGTTGGTGAGGCCGGCATCGGGCGCGGCGCTGGTGCTGACGCAAGGCCAACGGTGCACGCTGACACGCTTCGGCGTCGCGGCGCCGCAAGCGCTCGACCCGCGCGAGGCGATGTGGACGCGTGGCCTGCTCTACGCGAACAACATGCGTATCGCGGATCTCGTCGACGAACTCGCGCGCTATCACGCTGGCGTATTGCGCTATGCCGACGACGTCGCCGATCTGCGCGTGTCGGGCATCTATCAGCTCACCGATACCGACGCGACGCTCGCGCTGCTGCAGCGGACCTACCCGATCCGCTTGCGTTCGATCACGCCTTACTGGACCCTCGTCGAAGCGCTCGACAGCGCGAGAATCTGACGCTCAGGCCGCGACGGCCTGCGGCAACGCGAACCCTTGCTCGCCCTGCTCGCCGCCCAGCGCATCGAGCAGATCGCGCAGCATGCGGTCGAGCTCGGCCGTCATCAGCGCAACGTCGGAATCGAAGCGCTCGTCGTCGTTCTGCGCGGTCGGGTCGCTCGCTTCCTTGAGCACGTCGAGCGGCGCGACGCGCTTGATCGTCAGCGACGGCGTCAGCACGAACGACACGCGATCGTTCCACGTCATCGCAAGCCGCATGCATTGCTTGCCCGCCTCGATGTGGCGGCGCATGTCTTCGGCGTCCAGCGCATGCCCGACATAGCGCACCGTCGCGTTGCCCTCGGCGGGCGAACGCAGCTCGGTGTCCTGATCGAGCGTGAAACCCGCCGGCGCGTCGCCCTCGAGCAGCCAGCCGGTCATCGCCGCGACCGGCGACTGCGCGACGCGCACCGTCATCAGCGGCAACTGGTCGATCGACTTCACGAGCAGACCGCGCACATCGTCGGCGACCGCCTGCGACGCCGCGTCGATCACGAGCCAGCCATTCGTGCAATCGATCCACACGCGCGTATCGCGGCGGATGCTGAACGCGCGCGGCCGCAGCTCGTCGGTGACCTGCTCCTTCAGGTCGCGCATCTGCTTGCGGCCCGGCTTGAAGCCCTGCTGCTCCTCGAGCTCGGCCGCGCGCTCGCGCGTGACCTGGGTGACGACCGACGCGGGCAGCAGCTTCTTCTCGGCACGGAAAGTCAGCAGCATCTGAGCGTTCATTGCATAGACCAGCGAGTCGCCGTCGCGCGGGGGCGCCCAGCCTTGGGCCTGCATCTCGACGCTCTGGCCGGGCGCGAACGCGTACGGCGCGAGCCACTTCTGCATCTGTTCAGGGTTAACGGACCACGGCGCGGGCAGACGGTGCAGCTGAAGGTTTTTGAACCACATGAGCGAAGTCGGATTTAGGCAAAGCGCAACATTTTATCCGAGGAGAACCAGCCGGGGCGTCCTGGCGGACGCAATCCCGCAGACCGCCTATTTTCAAAAATAAACCGAAATTCCTTTCACCTATCGGCCAATTATCAAACGTCGCCGATCTCGGCAGAATGCGCTTCATCAACCCACTTCCCAGCAGCGCCTCCATAGTCGAAGCCGTCATGGTTTTGCCGTAGTCGCCGGCCCGCTCGTTTTGGCGGCAAATCACCTAGACTTTTGGACAGGACAGACGCAGACGGAGGCGGTCATGGCCGACCAAACCGCAAGCTGGCAGACAGTGCAATACGAAGGCTTCGAGATACACGTGTCACCTGTCGCGAAGGATCCGCCCAACCCGGCGCATGCCGCCGATGCGGCCGCGAAAAACACCCGCTACACGTATCTAGGCTACGTCTGCCATCCGGGCGCCAACCCCCAGCTTCCCGGCCATGCGGTGCCGTTTCACGCGGACGGCGAGGAGAGCTTCGCGAGCCTCGACGACGCGCTCTACGAAGCGGTGCACGTGGGACGCAGCATCGTCGACGGCACGCATCCGGATCTGACGGTGCTGCCGCTCGTGACGGGCGGCGTTTGACACACGCAGCGCGTCAAGCAGCCGTTTTCGGCTCGGCGCCCGTCAGCCCAACGCCCGCTTGATGCGCGACTTCAGCAGCGCACGGCGCAGCCGGCCGGTGCGCTCGGGCTCGCTGACCGCGAGCGCGCCGTCGATGGCGGTGCCGCGGCGCAGGTAATAGCGGTCGAAGGTCGCCTGTGTCATCCCCCACTTGTTGAGGAACTGGCGACGCCCGTCGTTCTTCACGATCTTGCCGGTGCTCTTCTGCTGGAAGTGATAGACGAGACTGTCGCCGACGCCGACGAACACGCGGCAGCCCGCGTCCCACAGCTTCATCGAGAAATCGTTGTCGCTGCTCATGCCGGGGCTCAGTTCGCTGCTGTAGCCGCCCACCTTGAACCACCAGTCCCGATGCACGAGCGTCGGCGGCCACGTCGCGCCGCGCCAGTCGGCGCGCACGAGACCGGCCGCGGCGGCGACCAGTTCGTCGGCGCGAAACGCCTGCGCGTCGCGGCCGAAGTCGCGCACGACCACGCATGGATTGCCCGAATCGACCGGCTCGATCATCGTGCCCGACAACATGAACAGGTTGTCGGCCGGCATCTGCGCGAGACGCTTGACGAGCGCGTCGTCCCAGCCGGGGCAGCAGTACATGTCGTCGTTCATGTAGACGATGTAGTCCTGCGTCGCGCGCGCCGCCGCGATATTGACCGCGTGGCAGATGCCGATATTGCCGGGCGACGCCGTGTGCTCGATGCCCTCGTCGCGCACCCACGCGAGCGTGCCGTCCGAACCGTCGTTCACGTGCACGATGAGCTGGTGCGGATGCGTCGAATGACGGCGCAGGCTTTTGATCACGAGGCGCAGATAAGGCAGGTTGTTCCAGGTCGGGATGATGATTGAGAACATCGAGTCGGTCCGTTGAGCTGGGCGCGGGGCGCGGCATGCGCCGCGCCCCGGCCATGAATGTCGCGCGATTGTACCGCCCCCGCCTGCTCGCACGACAGACGCCGCCCGCGCCCGCCCCACCCGCATGCCACGGACCTGCGGAACCTCCCCGCGTTCGGCAGCAAGCATTTCGCAAGGAAGCGCATGGTTATAATCCGGATCGCTCTACCGTCTTGAGAAACTCAAATGGTCCGGCGCCCCCTGCAATTTCACCACCGGAACGGTAGTGTTTTCATCGATAACGTAGACCTATGATTTTTGCTTCCAGTCTGGTCTGGCTCACGTCGGCTCTGCTGTTTCTCGCGCCCGCCGTCAATCTGATGTGGCGCGGCGGCACCGGCTACTGCTTTTTCGCGCTCGTCGCGCTCGCGCTCGGCGCGGCCATCGTCAACCGGCGCATGCCGGGCTATTTCTCCGCGTTGCGGACCTACCGCTGGTTCACCATCGGCATGCTCGCGTTCGTCGTCGGGATCGGCGCGCAGCAGTTGGTGCTCGGCTACTGGCTGCCACGCGAGTTCGACAATGCGTCGCGTTTCGTGCTCGCGCTTCTGGTGTTCCTGCTGCTGCGGCAATTGCCGTCGCGCAATCTGCGCATGATCGGCTGGGGCTGCGCGGCCGGCGCGCTCGCGGTCGGCGCATGGGCGTTCATCGATCAGCCGCCTGGCGGCTGGACCGACGCGAACCGCCTGAACAACTCGTACACGAACGCGATTCCGTTCGGCGATACCGCGCTGCTGCTCGGGTTCCTGTCGGTGTTCACGCTTGGCTGGGACAATCCGCGCGACTGGCGCGTGCTGGTGCCGCGCGTGCTCGCGCTGGTGTCGGGCGGCTATGCATCGTTTCTGTCGGGCTCGCGCGGCGGCTGGGTCGCCGTGCCGGTGTTCGTCGTGCTGCTCGGCATGCAGTACCACTGGTTCACGCAGAAGAAGCGCCTGCTGATCGCGACGCTCGTCATCGTGATCGGGGCGGGCGGTCTGTTGTCGACCGAACGGGTTCAGAAGCGCTTTGCCGAGGTGCCGAACGACGTGTCGATGATGCGCAAGGGCGAGGACGACACGGCCACCGGCCTGCGCCTGCAACTGTGGAACGCGTCGCGGATGATGTTCGAGCGGCATCCGGTGTGGGGCGTCGGCAAAGGCCATCTGGTCGACGAGCTCGGCGTGATGGCGAAGCGCGGCGAAGTGAAGGCCGAGATCGTCAACGAGCGCGCGCATAGCGACTTTTTCTCGACGCTCGCCGAGATGGGCGCGGTCGGCGTGATCTGCCTGTTGCTGTTCTACTACGGGATCACGGTGTATTTCTGGCGACACCGGCATGCGACCGATCCGGCGATTCGCGCGGCGTCGTACGCGGGTCTCGCGGTCGCGGCGAGCACGGTGATCTTCGGGCTCACTATCGACGTGCTGGTGCCGATGATGGTGGCGGTGCTGCTCGCCTCGCTGGTGGCGACGCTGCTGGCGGTGATCGAAGCACGCAAGCGCGAGTTGCGAAGCGAAGCGCGGACCACGCCGGCGCCAGCCGCGGTCGTGCGCGAGACGCAGCCGCGCGATTGATTTTGATTTGACGAGAAGCGGCAACCCGAGCGCGGAGCGCCGCCCTCATCCCCGCGTGAACACCTCGTAAAGCGCCGCGACGTGCGCGTCGACGCTCGGGTCGTACACGAGGCTGTCGCGCGGCGTCGCGATGCGCGCGGCGCCGCTCTTCACGCGCTCGACCGCCTGCTCGATCGCGCGCTCGAAACTGCCCGCGGTCTGCCGCGAGAACTCGATCTTCGCGGCACCGCTCACCGTCTCCGCCGAGCCGACGTTGTCGGCGATCACGAGCGGCGTGCCGCACATCACCGACTCCACGCCGACCAGCCCGAACGGCTCGTACGCCGACGCCACGACCGTGAAATCGGCGGCCGCGAACAGTTTTTCGATCTCCTTGCTGTAACCCGCGTAACGAATTGTGTCGCCGGTTTTCGGCACCGGGCGTCCCGCGACGACGAGGCAGACCGGTAGCGTCGTGCGCGAGAAAAACGCTTCGAGCAGCGGATAGCCCTTGCGCTCGTGACTCGTCGACGAGAACACGAACATCACGCGATCGTCGGGCACGCCGAGCTGGCGGCGCACGGCCGCGCGCGCGGCGGCGTCGAGCGGCCGGAAGCGTGCG
Organism: Paraburkholderia sp. MM5384-R2; assembly: GCF_014201025.1. Classification (NCBI taxonomy): domain Bacteria; kingdom Pseudomonadati; phylum Pseudomonadota; class Betaproteobacteria; order Burkholderiales; family Burkholderiaceae; genus Paraburkholderia; species Paraburkholderia sp. MM5384-R2. Next base: position 377,373 of record NZ_JACHDI010000003.1, on the reverse strand, counting down.
GTATCGACGGGCGGATAGAGCACGTCGATCCGCGCGGCCGGCACGTCATAAAAACGCTGCAACTCGCGGCTCATCAATTGCGAATGCGCGACGATCGAGCGCGCCCGCGTGTAGACGCGCCGCTCGAGCTCGATCTGCCATTCGTCGCTGCGGCGCGGCGCGCGGCCCGCGGCTTCGAGCGAACCCGGATGCGTGCCGCCGCACAACGCGACGTCGGCATGCGTCGAGTGATTGATCGAGAACACGCACGCCGGACGATGCCGCTTCAACCGCTGCTTCAGACGCCAGTCGAACGCGAGGTTGCGCAGCTTGCGCGGCGCCCAGCGTACGTCGAGCGGCTGCGCATCGATCCACGCGGCCTCGGGCAGCGCGCGGTCGATCTCGCGCGCGAACAGCGTCGGGCGCAAACCCAGGCGATGCAGGCCGGCGATCACGTCGCGCGTGTAGCGCTCGGCGCCGCCGCTGTTCTTCAGCGCCTGGGCGGTCAGCGCGATGTCGGTGAGGGGGCGGCGGTTCGGGTCGAGGGCTGCGTCGCGGGTTGGCTCTGACAAGGATCGGTCTCAGTGAGGCGCACGCGCGGGCGAGGCCGTGGGTGCGCAGTTTCGGGGCAGCGGCAATTGTAAAGGATGGGTTTCGCCGGGCTCAGCTCGGGGTGCCCGGGTTTGCCGCGTGCGTCGCGCGGCGCGGCCGTCAGCGGCTAGAATCTAGGCCAATCGCCTTCGTCCCGACTCCATGACCGATAGTCCGCCGTCCGCCGCAACCGCCGATACCGCCCGCCCGCTCGTCTCGATGCTGCTGATCGCCTACAACCAGGCAGAGCAGATCGGCGACGCCGTGCGCAGCGCGCTCGCGCAAACCTACGAGCCGCTCGAAATCATCGTCTCCGACGACGCGTCCAGCGACGCCACCTACGCCGCGATCGAAGCGGCGCTCGCCGGCTACGCGGGCCCGCATCGCGTGAACGCACGGCGCAATACCGTGAACCAGGGCATCAGCGCGCACCTGTCGCAACTCGCGCAGCTCGCGCACGGCGAACTGCTGTTCGTCGCCGCCGGCGACGACATGTCGGCGCCCGAGCGCTGCGAGCGCGTCGTCGACTGCTGGCTCGCGCATGGGCGCCGCCCCGACCTGATCGCCACCGATCTCGCCGACATGGACGAAGCGGGTCACGTGCACGAGCGCGTGAGCCCGACCGAGCTCGATCGCTATCGCAGCTTCGACGACTGGCTCGTCGAGCGTCCATGGCTGATCGGCGCGGCACATACGTGGTCGCGACGCCTGATCGAGCGCTTCGGGCCGATGCTGCCGGGCGCCGCGGCCGAGGATCAGATCATGGTGCTGCGCGCGATCCTGTCGGGCGGCGCGATCAGTCTGCGCGAGCCGCTGGTGCGCTATCGGCGCGGCGGACTTTCGCGCAAGCGCCGCTACCAGTCGGTCGACGAGCTGATCGCGCGGATGCGGCAAAGCAATCGCTACGGACTCGCGGAGCTTGCGCAACTGCAGCGCGACGCTCAGATCGCCGGTGTGGGCGAACGCATGCGCGCGGCGATGGCGCCGAAGCTCGCGCGCGAGCAGTTCATCCATGCGATGCTCGAAGCGGGCAGCCTCGGCGAACGCCTCGGGCTGGTGACGCGCAGCGCCGGCGTGAAGCTCGGGCTGCGGATTCGGATGTTCCTGTATGCGAGTTGCCCGATGGTCTACGCGCCGGGCATCTGGATCAAGCGGGTCGTGCGGGGCAGAAAGGCCTGAAGACGACGATAGGATCTCGCGGTGCCTGGCGACGCCACATGGGTCACGAAAGTCCGCGCGACGCATCCCGCCGCTGCCGCAAGCGTCGCGCGAGACTCGGCCTTCGCACCTCGACGCCGAAGCTCAGCACGCTCGCGCGCAAGCGCCGCAACATCTTCACCGAGCGCACGAAGGTCTCGCCGGTGTGGCTGATCATCACGAACTCGAATGCGCCGCGCCAGCTCGCGACACCGCGCGAAAACGCATACATGTCGTGACGCGCATCGACGGGCAGCTCGGCGCCGAAGCGTCGCACGAACACCCGCACTTGATCCGCGATGGCTTCGATCTGCCGCCGCCGGCTCGCGCCGCGCCGCGCTCGTTGGTCGCGCTCGCGCCGACCGCATTGCCGTCATGCTGCCGATACTTCAGATCCGGCGCTGCGACGTGGCGAATCTCGCCGAACGACGCGACCACCATCGCGAGCCACCAGTCGTGCATCACGACGCCGGGCGGGGCATGCGATTAGCGCCGAAAAAGCGCAATAAATTGAGACTTAAACACAACACCGGCCTGCGCTCCCGTTGGCAATGTGCCGGATCAAACCGGGCTTTGCTGGAACTGGATGCGATGCAGATGGGCGTACAAGCCGTCGTGCTCGAGCAGTTCGCGATGGCTGCCGCGCTCGACGATCCGCCCCGCCTCCATCACGAGGATGCGGTCGGCGCGCTCGATCGTCGACAGGCGGTGCGCGATCACGAGCGTGGTGCGGCCTTTCATCAGCGTTTCGAGCGCCGCCTGCACGTGGCGCTCGGACTCGGAATCGAGCGCCGACGTCGCTTCGTCGAGAATCAGGATCGGCGCGTTCTTGTAGATCGCGCGCGCGATCGCGAGACGCTGGCGTTGGCCGCCCGACAGCATCATGCCGTTGTCGCCGACGAGCGTCTCGATGCCCTGCGGCATCGCCTGCACCGTGTCCCACAGGTTAGCCGCGCGCAACGCCGCCTTGACCTTCTCCGCATCGACTTCCTGACCGTACGCGACGTTGTGCGCGATGGTGTCGTTGAACAGCACGACGTCCTGGCTGACCATCGCGATCTGGCTGCGCAGCCCGTGCAGGTCGTACTCGGGCAGCGCGACGCCGTCGACCAGAATCGCGCCGCCGGTCGGATCGAAGAAGCGCGGCAACAGGTTCACGAGCGTGGTCTTGCCGCTGCCCGACGGACCCGCGAGCGCGACCATCTCGCCCGGCGCGATCTTGAACGACACCTGGTCGAGCGTATGGCGGTTGTGCGTGGAGTTCGCGCCGTAGGTGAACGACACGTCGCGGAACTCGACCTCGCCGCGCGCGTGAGCGAGCGGCTTGCCGCCGCCTTCCGGCTCGGCCGGCTCGTCGATCAGGCCGAAGATCAGCTCGGCCGCGGTCATGCCGCGCTGCAACGGCTGGTTCACGTCCATCAGATGCTTGAGCGGCGAGATGATCAGGAGCATCGACGTGACGAACGCGACGAAGCCGCCGACCGTCGTCTGATCCGACGACGACTGCACCACCGCGATCGTGATCACGACCGCGAGCGCGATCGACGCGAGGAACTGAGTCAACGGCTGCGCAAGACCACCGGAGACCGTCATGCGCATTGCGTAGCCGCGCAGACGCCGGCTCATCTCGGTGAAGCGGTCCGTCTCGTACTGCTCGCCGTTATGTACCTTGACGACCTTGTAGCCGCCCACCGTTTCTTCGACGATATACGACAGCTCGTTGGTGAGCAGCTGATGCTCGCGGTTCAGTCGCCGCAGCCGGCGATTGATCTTGCCGACCAGCCAGCCGATGCCCGGCAGCAGCACCGCGACGATCAACGTCAGGCGCCAGTTCAGATAAAACAGATAGCCGAGCAGGAAGATCACCGTCAGCGAGTCGCGCACGAGCGTGACCATCACGCTCAGCAGCACGTTCAGGATCTGATTGACCTCGAAGACGATCGCGTTGATCACCGTGCTCGCGGTTTCGCGCTGGAAGAACGCGACGCTCGTGTGGATCATGCGGTCGAACATCTTCAGACGCAGCTCGAGCAGGATCTTGTTCGACACGTACGCGAGCAGATAGCCGGACGCGTACTGCGACACGCCGCGAATCAGCGCGAGGCCGATCACCGCGATCGGCACGAGCCACTTGGTCTTATCGACCGCGTGCGAGCCGAAGCCCTTGTCGAGCAGCGGCTTGAGCAGCGCGGGAATGGCGGCGTCGGTGCCGGCGCTCACCGCCATCGCGATGATCGCGCCGACCCCGACCCACAGCAGCGGCTTGATGAAAGGCCACAGGCGCCGCAGGACGACGGCCGGCGACGACGCATCGCCTGCACCCATGGGTTTGCTTAACGTTGGCTTCGCGCTCAAGGAATCCTCTGGAAATGCGGAACGGCGAGCACGCGGCGCATGATTGGGCGGCCGCGTGAAATATCAAAAAAGAGCATTGTAATCGGTTGCAGATGAGGGCCGGCGCTCGGCGCGCGACGGCATGCGCGCAACGCCTGGCGGATCGGCGCTGTGGTGTGGGGACGGATGAGATGTGTATACTCGCTGCTCGATTGCCGGGTCGCGACCCGCTCCGTCACTTCGTCCTCCACGCAACTCAGGTATGCAAGAAACCACTCTTGGCGTCGCCATCATCACCCGGAACGCGGCGGCGCGGCTGGCCGAATGCCTGCAGGCCGTGGCCTTTGCCGACCAGATCGTCGTGATCGACGGCGGCAGCACCGACGGCACCGCCGACATCGCTCGCGCGCACGGCGCTCGCGTCATCGAACAGACGGACTGGCCGGGCTTCGGCCCGCAAAAGAACCGCGCGGTCGATGCCCTGACGACAAGCTGGATCCTGTCGCTCGACGCCGACGAAATCGTCACACCGGAACTTGCCGCATCGATTCGCGCGACGCTCGCCGCGCCCGCTGCCGAGGTCTATGCAGTGGACCGTCTGTCGAGTTTCTGCGGCCACTGGGTCCATCACAGCGGCTGGTATCCGGACTGGATTCCGCGCCTCTTCAAACGCGGCACCGCGCGCTTCTCCGACGACCTCGTGCACGAGCGCCTCGTGTTCGACACGCCCGTGCAACGCCTCGCCGGCAAGCTGATGCACTACTCGTACGAGGACTACGAGGGTGTGCTGCGCAAGCTCGACGCGTATTCGACGGCCGGCGCGCGGCAGCGTTACGAGGCCGGGCAGAAAGGCAGCATTCGACTCGCGCTCGGGCGCGGCCTGTGGGCGTTCGTGCGGACTTATCTGCTGCGGCGCGGTTTTCTGGATGGCCGCACCGGGCTGATGATCGCGCTGTTCAATGCGGAGACGGTGTACTACCGGTTTCTGAAGCTGGCACGCCTGGAAAAAACGGGCGGGCGGAAAGGCTAGCCGGTACACGCGGCACTGGCCCATCCATACCGCGGACCGCGCTCAATACACGATTTCGATCGAGCTTCCCGCAAACTCGCCGCGCAGCGCGGCGAGCAGTTCATCGGTCGGCTTCACGCGCCACGCGTCGCCCAGACGCATTTCGCCTTGCGCATGCTCGCTGCGATAAACGACCTGCACCGCGAGCCCGTTCGGAATCTGCACCGCTTGACGCTGACGGCCGCCGTCGCCGCCGAAGCCGCCACGGCCACCGCCATTGCCGCGCGGCGCGGCCGCCGGCGCGGCTGTGGCGGACGGCTCGTCCTTGCCGGCGGTGTGCGCTTCGAGCACCCGGCGCAATGCCTGCGCGTCCGCGTTGCCGTTCATCTGCACCTTCAGCGAGTCCGCGTAACGGCAGCGCGCGCGGCCGAGATCCATCACCGTTTCGACCGTGAAGCGGATGCCGCCCGTGAACGCGTCGTTGCGCGCCTGGCCCTGCACGACCAGCAGCTCGTCTTCCTTGAACAACTGCTTGTGCTCTTCGAAGACCTCGTTGAACACCGTCACTTCGCACTGGCCGGTGCCGTCGTCGAGCAGCGCGATCAGCATCTTGCCGCGCTGGGTCATCTGCGTGCGCAGCGACACGATCACGCCCGCGACCAGCTTGTCGCGCCCTTCCTTCAGCTCGCCGATCTTCTGGCGCACGAAGCGACGCACTTCGTCCTTGTATGCATCGAACAGATGGCCCGACAGGTAGAAACCGAGCGCGGCCTTCTCTTCCTGCAGCTTGCGCTTTTCCGGCCACTCCGGTTCGTCGACGAGTTCGTGGCCTTGCGACGGCGCGTCGCCCATGTCGAACAGGCCGGCCTGCAGCGCATTGGCCGCCGCCTGCTCGGCCGCTTCCATCGCGAGCGACACCGACGCGATCAGCTGCGCGCGGTTCAGATGCAGCGTGTCGAACGCGCCGGCGCGAATCAGCGCCTCGATCGTGCGACGATTGACGATGCGCCGATCGACGCGGTTGCAGAAATCGAAGATGTCGATGAAGCGACCTTCCTCGCGTGCGCGCAGGATTTCTTCGATCGCGTTCTGGCCGCTGCCCTTGATCGCGCCGAGACCGTAGCGGATCGTGCGCGAGCGCTTGCCGTCGGCTTCGGCGACCGGCTCGAAGCGATACGCGGACAGGTTCACGTCCGGCGGCAGCACGGCCATCTTGTTCGCGAGACAGTCTTCGAAGAGGATCTTGACCTTGTCCGTGTCGTCCATCGCGAGCGACATGTTGGCCGCCATGAATTCGGCCGGATGGTGCGCCTTCAGCCACGCGGTGTAGTACGCAAGCAGCGCGTAGGCGGCCGCGTGCGACTTGTTGAAGCCGTAGCCCGCGAACTTCTCCATCAGGTCGAAGATTTCGTCGGACTTCTCGCGCGTGAGGCCGTTGGTGGCCGCGCCTTCCGCGAAAATTTCGCGGTGCTTGGCCATTTCCTCGGGCTTTTTCTTACCCATCGCGCGACGCAGCAGGTCGGCACCGCCCAGCGAGTAGCCGCCGATGATCTGCGCCATCTGCATCACCTGCTCCTGGTAGACCATGATGCCGTAGGTCTCTTTCAGAACAGGTTCGACGCGCGGGTCCGGATATTCCACCACCTCGCGGCCGTGCTTACGCGCACAGAAGCTCGGGATCAGGTCCATCGGACCCGGGCGGTACAACGCGACCAGCGCGATGATGTCTTCGAAGCGGTCGGGCTGCGCGTCCTTCAGCATGCCCTGCATGCCGCGGCTTTCCAGCTGGAACACGGCGACCGTATTCGCTTTCTTCAGGATCGAGAACGACGCCGGGTCGTCGAGCGGCACCTGGGCGAGCGACCAGTCCTGCTTCGACGGATCGAGGCGGCGAATGTAGCGCTCGGCCCAATCCAGAATGGTCAGCGTGGTCAGGCCCAGAAAGTCGAACTTCACGAGGCCGACTGCTTCGACGTCGTCCTTGTCGTACTGGCTGACGACGCCGCTTTCGTCGCCCTGCGTGTACAAGGGGCAGAAATCGGTCAGCTTGCCCGGCGCGATCAGCACGCCGCCCGCGTGCATGCCGACGTTACGCGTCAAGCCTTCGACGCGCTGCGCGAGTTCGAGCAGCTGGTGCACTTCGTCTTCGTTGTCGAAGCGCTCCTGCAACAGCGGCTCTTCCTTCATCGCGTCGGCGATCGTCACGTGCTTGCCCGGCTTGAACGGGATCAACTTCGCGATGCCGTCCGTGAACATATAGCCGAGATCGAGCACGCGGCCGATGTCGCGCACCGCCGCCTTCGCCGCCATCGTGCCGAACGTCGCGATCTGCGACACCGCGTTCGCGCCGTATTTCTCCTTCACGTACTGGATCACGCGATCGCGGCCGTGCTGGCAGAAGTCGATATCGAAGTCGGGCATCGACACCCGCTCCGGATTCAGGAAACGCTCGAACAGCAGGTTGTAGCGCAGCGGATCGAGATCGGTCACGCCGAGCGCATAGGCGACCAGCGAACCCGCGCCCGAGCCCCGGCCCGGCCCGACCGGCACGCCGTTGTTCTTGGCCCAGTTGATGAAGTCCGCGACGATCAGGAAGTAGCCCGGAAAGCCCATCTTGATGATCGTGCCGCACTCGAATTCGAGGCGCTGGTAGTACGTCGGGCGTTGCGCGTCGCGCTCGGCCTCGTCCGGATACAACTGTTCGAGCCGCTTTTCGAGGCCCTCTTTCGACAGCTGCACCAGGTAGTCGTCGAGCGACATGCCGTCGGGCGTCGGAAAGAGCGGCAGCTTCGGCTTGCCGAGTTCGAGCGTCAGATTGCAGCGCTTGGCGATCTGCACCGTGTTCGCCAGCGCCGAAGGAAGGTCCGCGAACAGCGTGGCCATTTCCTGTTGCGTGCGGAAATACTGCTCGGCCGTGAAGCGCTTCTGGCGACGCGGATTCGCGAGAATGTCGCCTTCGGAAATACACACGCGCGCTTCGTGCGCGGTGAAGTCGTCCGGCGTCATGAACTGCATCGGGTGCGTCGCGACGACCGGCAGTTTCAGCGATGCCGCGAGCGCGACCGCCTGCTGCACGTACTGCTCGCCGCCAGCCTGGCCATAGCGCTGCAGCTCGATATAGAAGCCGCCTGGGAACACCTTCGCCCAATGCTGCGCGTGGCGCTTCGCCGCCTCTTCGTTGCCGGCCGCCAGCGCGAGACCGATGTCGCCCTGCTGCGCGCCCGACAGCGCGAGCAGCCCTTCGCCCAGACCGGATTCGAGCCAGCCGGCTTCGATTTCCGCGCGGCCGCGATACTGGTTCGTCAGCGAGGCCTTGCTGAGCAATTCGCAGAGGTTCAGGTAACCGCGGCGGTCCTTGACCAGCAGCAGCAGGCGGGAAGGCTTGTCGCGGTCGTCAGGATTGGTGATCCAGACGTCGCAGCCGGCAATGGGTTTGATCCCTTTGCCACGCGCTTCCTGGTAGAAACGGACGAGGCCGAACGCGTTGCCGAGGTCGGTAAGCGCCAGCGCGCCCTGACCGTCTTTGGCCGCCGCCGCGACGATGTCGTCGAGACGCACGATGCCGTCGGCAATCGAGAATTCGGAGTGAACGCGGAGATGAACGAAGCGGGGATCTGACATGGGCGACATTGTAACTCCACCCTTCCGCTGTTTTCAGGTCAAAACGGCGCGTTGGCCATCCGGCCAGGACGAGGTCGGAGCGAGCGCTGTTTGCGCTAGCGCAACTCGTTAGCCATTCGGCCAGGTCGGGGAAAATGCCGGGTTGAGGGATAATAGAGGTTTCGCCTCTCTCGACGTGGCCATTTAACCGGCACACGCGCGGCACACGCGCGGCAAACGCGCGCGAACCCGCGCGTCAAACCCCGGGTCTCATACGGGGCGCAACAGCGGCGGCACATCCGGCCGCCCCTCGCCACGCCGGCCATCTTTACCGCAGAACACACATGAGTATCGTCAATCTCGCCGCGTATCAATTCGCGACCATCGAAGACACCGCCGCCTGGCGCCCGTTCGTCACCGAACGCTGCAATGCGCTCGGCCTGCGCGGCACCATCCTGCTCGCGCCGGAAGGCATCAACCTGTTCATCGCCGGCACGCGCGAGAACATCGACGCATTCATCGACTACATTCGCCACGACGCGCTGTTCGAAGGCAAGTTCGCGAATCTGCAGTTCAAGGAAAGCCTGTCGGACAAGCAGCCCTTCACGCGCATGCTGGTCAAGCTCAAGCGCGAAATCATCACGATGAAAAAGCCGGCGATCCGCCCCGAGCTCGGCCGCGCACCGTTCGTCGACGCGCCGACGCTGAAGAGCTGGCTCGACCGCGGTCACGACGACGAAGGCCGTCCGGTCGTGATGCTCGACACGCGCAACGCGTTCGAAGTCGACGTCGGCACGTTCGACAACGCGCTCGACTATCGGATCACGAAGTTCAGCGAATTCCCCGAGGTAATCGAGAACAACCGTGCCGATCTCCAGGACAAGACGGTGGTGTCGTTCTGCACGGGCGGCATCCGCTGCGAGAAGGCCGCGATCCATATGAAGGAGGTCGGCATCGAGAACGTGTACCAGCTCGAAGGCGGCATCCTCAAATACTTCGAGGAAGTGGGCGGCGCGCATTATCACGGCGACTGCTTCGTGTTCGACTACCGCACCGCGCTGAATCCGCAACTCGAACCGACCGCGACCGCGCAATGCTTCGGCTGCCGCGCGGTGGTCACGCCCGAGCAACAGCAATCGCCGATGTACGTCGCGGGCAAGACCTGTCCGGCGTGCCATCCGGACAGCAAGGCCGCGTGCGCCGCGTAAAGACAGCCGGGGCGCTCCGTGACGCGGGCGCCGCACCTGTCGCCCCCCAACCATGACCTATCGCGGACGCTTCGCGCCGTCGCCGACCGGCCCGCTGCATTTCGGCTCGCTGGTCAGTGCGCTCGCGAGCTGGCTCGACGCGCGCGCGCAGCGCGGCGCGTGGCTCGTGCGCGTCGAAGATATCGACGGACCGCGCACGGTGCCGGGTGCCGCCGAGGACATCCTCGCGACCCTCGAACGCTTCGGCATGCGCGCGGACGAAACGCCGGTCTGGCAAAGCCAGCGCATGGCGCGCTATCAGCACGCGCTGGAGCAGTTGAAATCGGCCGGTCTCGTCTATCCGTGCGGCTGCACGCGCAAGGAAATCGCCGATTCGCTGCTGCACGCGCACGCGCGCAACACTACACTCGCCTACCCCGGCACCTGCCGCACGGGTCTGCATGGCAAGCCGGCGCGCGCGTGGCGCCTGCGCGTGCCCGACGGCGAGCCCGCCGTGATCACGTTCGACGACCGCTGGCAGGGTCCGCAGACGCAAAATCTCGCGACCGAGGTCGGCGATTTCGTGCTGCGCCGCGCGGACGATCAGTGGGCATATCAGCTGGCGGTGGTGGTGGACGATGCGGACGCGGGCATCACGCACATCGTGCGCGGCGCGGATCTGATGGATTCGACGGCGCGGCAGATTTATCTGCAGCGTTGTCTGGGTGTGGCAACGCCCGAGTATCTGCATGTGCCGGTCGTCACGAACGAGCACGGCGAGAAACTGAGCAAGCAGAACGGCGCGACCGCGCTCGATAGCGACAAGCCGCTCGAAGCACTAGGCGCGGCGGCACGGCATCTGGGACTGAAGTTGGGAAGCGAGCCGCCCATGACGCTGGAGCAGTTCTACAGCGCCGCGACCGCGGCCTGGGCAAAACGGATGAACATTCGCGCATCCCGATGATGCGCACGCGTGAAGCCTGCTGCGTTTTCCAAGACATCGAACCGCGCGGCCCCACCGTTTTTACGCTCGAGGCGTTGCACCCCGAGCTCTGAACCCGACAGCCCGTCTTACGACGACGAAGGCGTCTTCCTCGGCATTCCGAAGCCACCGAGCAACGCGGCCAGTGGCCGCTTCGGCGCCGTCTTTTGCGGCGCGGGGTTCGACGCGGCCGTCTCCTCGATCTTGCGCACCGATGCCGGCGACGGCTCGTACGGCTTCAGGAAGAAATCGTCGACCGGTTGCGCGCGATGATGATGCGCACGGTCATACGAACCCGACGCCCCGCCCGTGCGACGGCGGCTGCGCTCGTCGCGCGATTCGCTGCGATCGCGGCGCGGCGGACGGTCCTCGTGATGATGGCGCACCGGCGCCTCGACGGTCAGGCGCTGCAAGTCGAGCGGACGCTTGATCAGCTTCTCGATGTCGGCCAGTTGCTTGCGCTCGTTCGGGCTGCACAGCGACAGCGCGTCGCCCGATGCGCCCGCGCGGCCCGTGCGGCCGATACGGTGCACGTAGTCTTCCGCGTTGAACGGCAGGTCGAAGTTGATCACGGTCGGCAGTTCGACGATGTCGAGACCGCGCGCGGCGACATCCGTCGCGACGAGCGCCTCGACTTCGCCGCGCTTGAACGCATCGAGCGCCTGCATGCGCTCGCTCTGCGTGCGGTCGCCGTGAATCGCGGTCGCGACCACGCCGTCGCGTTCGAGACTGCGCGCGAGCCGGCTCGCGCCGATCTTGCTGTTGCAGAACACGAGCACCTGCTTCAGGCCGCGCTCGCGGATCAGCTGCACGACCGCGCCGGTCTTGTCGCCCTCGGCGACTTCGTAGACGATCTGCGTGACATTGGTCGCGGTCGAGTTGCTGCGCGCCACTTCGATGGTCTGCGGGTTGCGCAGATACGTCGCAGCGAGCTTCTTGATTTCGCCCGAGAACGTCGCGGAGAACAGCAGCGTCTGGCGCTCTTTCGGCAGCAGGTTCAGGATGCGCTGCAGGTCGGGCAGGAACCCCATATCGAGCATGCGGTCGGCTTCGTCGAGCACGAGCATCTGCACCTGGCCCAGGTTCGCGGTTTTCTGCTGCACGTGATCGAGCAGACGGCCCGGCGTCGCGATCAGGATTTCGACGCCGCGGCGCAACTGGTCCGACTGCGGATTCATGTCGACGCCACCGAACACGACCGCGCTGCGCAGCGCTGTGTGCTTCGCGTACGCCTGCACGTTCGCGGCGACCTGGTCGGCCAGTTCGCGGGTCGGCGTGAGGATCAGCGCGCGGACCGGATGGCGCGCCGGCGACGCGCTCGTACTGGCCTGCGGCAGCAGGCGCTGGATGATCGGCAGCGAGAAGCTCGCGGTCTTGCCGGTGCCGGTCTGCGCGGCGCCCATCACGTCACGGCCCGCCAGCACGACCGGGATCGCCTGCGCCTGGATCGGCGTGGGCGACGTGTAGCCCGATTCCTTGACGGCCTTCAGGATGTCGGGCGCGAGGCCGAATTGATCAAAAGTCTCGGTGCTGGGCGTGACGGCTGTGTCGGACATGGTGGCTTTCGCTAAAAAGGCGCGTGGCGCGATGCGCGCGGCAGCGGTCGGGACCGCGGAGGGCATCAGGATGAAGGCGGAGCCACGTCGTTCCGCGCGAGACCCGTCTGAGTTCGGATAATGCGGCCGGCTCCGGCTGGCGGAAGCATCCGCCGAAAGCCGAGTATTGTAGCACTTCAGCAAAAACGCTCGTGACGGCCGGCCGGCCGGCGGCTCGCGGCCGTTGCTTCGGTCGCAGCGTAGTGCGCACAGACGACAGTGGCGTGACAGCCGGGCACTTCGGCGGGCGGCGCGCGGCGTTCGCCAGCCGTCCCCGCGCCCGCACCGGCCCCATTGCGAACGGTCGCCCGCCCCCGCTCACGTCGGATCGCCCCTCACCACGTCTCGCGCATCACCATCAGCCGCATCTCGGTCATGTCCTCGATCGCGTAGCGCACGCCCTCGCGCCCGAGCCCCGAATCCTTGACGCCGCCATACGGCATGTTGTCGACGCGGAACGACGGCACGTCGTTGATCACGACGCCGCCCACTTCGAGCGCATCCCACGCGCGATGCGCGTGCGCGAGCGAATCGGTGAACACGCCGGCCTGCAGGCCGAAGTCGCTGTCGTTGACCTGCGCGAGCGCCGCCTCGAAATCGTCGAAGCGCTCGAGTATCGCAACCGGCCCGAACGCCTCCTTGCGATACAGATCGGTGTCGCGCTTCACGCCTTCCAGCAGCGTCGCCTCGAACATCGCGCCGTCGACCTTGCCGCCCGCGACGATCTGCGCGCCCGCCTGCACCGCCCCCTCCATCCAGCCAGCGAGCCGCTTCGCTTCCGATTCGGAGATCATCGGCCCGACAAAGGTCTTTTCGTTCTTCGGATCGCCCATCACGAGCGACTTCGTCTTCGCGATCAGCTTCTCGCGCAGCGCGTCGTAGACGCTCGTGTGCGCGAGAATCCGCTGCACGCCGATGCAGCTCTGCCCCGACTGATAGAACGCGCCGAACGCGAGCCGGTCGACCACGTAGTCGAGCTTGCCGCCCTGGTCAGCGTCGACGATCGCCGCCGCGTTGCCGCCCAGCTCCAGAATCACCTTCTTCTTGCCGGCTTTGCGCTTCAACTCCCAGCCGACCGCGGGCGACCCGGTGAACGACAGCAGCTTGAAGCGCTCGTCGGTCGTGAACAGGTCGGCGCCGTCGCGATGTGCGGGCAAAATCGAGAACGCGCCCTTCGGCAGATCGGTTTCCGCGAGAATTTCGCCCATGATCAGCGCACCGACCGGTGTGCGGCTCGCCGGTTTCAGCACGAACGGCACGCCGGCCGCGATCGCCGGCGCGACCTTGTGGGCGGTCAGGTTCAACGGAAAATTGAACGGCGAGATGAACGAGCACGGCCCGATCGGCACGCGCTTCACATAGCCGTGATACCCGTTCGCGCGCGGCGAAATCTGCAGATTGACGATCTCGCCGTCGATCCGCACGCTCTCCTCCGCGGCGACCTTGAACGTATCGATCAGGCGCGTGACTTCGCCCTTCGAATCGTTGATCGGCTTGCCCGCCTCGATGCACAGCGCGAGCGCGAGTTCGTCGTAGCGCTCGCGAAAGCGCTTCACGCAATGTTCGAGCACCGCCTGGCGCTTGAACGGCGGGTAGGCGCGCATGGCCGGCATCGCATCGACCGCCAGGCCGATCGCCTTGTCGATCGCGGCCGCGTCGGCCATTGCGACGCGCGTGGCGACTTCGCCGCTGAATTTGTCGGTGACTTCGAGATCGGTGTTGGCGGCCACCGGCTCGTTGGCCAGGTAGTACGGATAGGTTTTCTGCAACATGTCGCACTCTCCTTGATTCGATGCACGGATGCTCAAAGCCGCGCGGACAGCCGCTTGATCTCGCGATTGAGCACGCGCTCGTTGTCCGAATAGTCGATCGGCACGTCGATCACGTGCACGCCCGGCGTCGCGAAGCACTCGCGCAACAGCGGCGCGAACTGCCCGGCCGCCTCGATCCTATGCCCCTGCGCACCATAACTCTGCGCATAGGCGACGAAATCCGGGTTCGCAAGCGTCATGCCGTAGTCCGGGAAGTTCATGTTCTCCTGCTTCCAGCGGATCATGCCGAACGCGTCGTCGCGCAGAATCAGGATCACCAGATCGAGCTTCAGCCGCACCGCCGTTTCGAGCTCCTGCGAGTTCATCATGAAGCCGCCGTCGCCGCACACGGCGATCACCTTGCGCTCCGGATGCACGATCTTGCTCGCGATCGCCGACGGCAGCCCCGCGCCCATCGACGCCAACGCGTTGTCGAGCAGCAGCGAATTCGGCTCGTGCGCGCGGTAGTAGCGCGCGAACCAGATCTTGTACATGCCGTTATCCAGACAGACGATGCCGTCGACCGGCGTGGTCTCGTACACGTCGTTGACGATCCGCACCGGGTACATCGGAAAGCGGTCGTCGTGCTGGCCCTTCACCAGATGCGCCTCGAAGTGCTCCTTGATCTCCTTGAAACGCGTGAAGTCCCAATGCTCCTGACGCGTCTTCAGGCTCTCCTTGAGCTGCCACACCGCGTTGGCGATATCGCCGACCACTTCGATCTGCGGGAAATACACCGGATCGACTTCGGCGCCGAGGAAGTTCACGTGGATCACGGTCTTCTCGCCCGCCTCGCCGCTGCGCATGAAAAACGGCGGCTTTTCGATCACGTCGTGACCGACGTTGATGATGCAGTCGGCGTGCTCGATCGCTCGGTGCACGAAGTCGCCGTCGGAGAGCGTCGCGTTGCCGAGCCACATCGGATGCGATTCGTCGATCACGCCCTTGCCCATCTGCGTGGTGAAAAAGGGAATGCCGATCTGGTCGACGAACTCGCGCAGCATCTTCGTGGTGGTTTTGCGGTTGCCGCCCGCGCCGATCATCAGCAGCGGATGCTTCGCGGCGGTGATCGCCTCGACCGCGCGCGCGACCGCCTTTTCCTCGGCGACCGGACGGCGGCTGTAGCTCTTCGGAATCGGCTTGCCGTCGCCCTCTTCGTGCGCGACGTCCTCGGGCAGTTCGAGGTGGGTGGCGCCCGGGCGTTCCTCCTCGGCGCGGCGCACCGCCTCGCGCACCGTCGCCGGAATGTTGCCGATCGACACGATCTGCCGTGTGTACTTGGTGAGCGGCTCCATCATCCGCACCACGTCGACGATCTGGAAGTGCCCCTGCTTGCTCGATTTGATCGGCTTCTGGCCCGTGACCATCAGCATCGGCATCCCGCCCAGCTGCGCGTAGGCGGCCGCGGTCACGAAGTTGGTCGCGCCGGGGCCGAGCGTCGCCAGACATACTCCCGTGCGGCCGGTGAGCCGCCCGTAGGTGGCGGCCATGAAGCCGGCCGCCTGCTCGTGGCGCGTGAGGATCAGACGGATTTTCGAGCGGCGCAGCGACTCCAGCAGATCGAGATTTTCTTCACCGGGGATGCCAAACACATACTCGACACCTTCGGCTTCCAGCGATTTGACGAACAGGTCCGATGCTTTCATTGAGGGTCTCGCTTGATGACTCGGGGAACGGACAATCGAAGACGACAACGACGGCTGCGCGCGAAACACCGCTCCGCGCGCGCGGCATGGCAAACGGCATGGCGAACGCCATGCCGGACAGCTTACTACTCGAACGGAAACGATGCGCGCGAGCGCACGAGGCGGCGCGAGGGACAGGAAGCCAGGCAGAGAAGAAGCAGGCGGCGGTAGGGAATGAAGCCGCCGCATGAGGTGCATGTGTCCGCCGATCAGCAAATCAGCGAATCACGGTCACGCAGTCGGAGAGAATCGGCGGCGCGTTCTCGCCGCTCGTCAGGTCGTACAGGTTGGCGCGCGGACCCTTGGTCCACCACGTATAGCTGCCGGCCTGGTACTTCGCACCGGACGCCGAGATCGTGTTGACGAACAGCATCGACGTGCCTTTCACCGGCAGCACGGCGAAGCTCTGGCCGTTCCGCGCGTTCCAGTAGGTGACTTGCAGGATCTTGCCGGTCGCGCAGGTGTATTTGCGCGTCTGGTGGTTCTTGCCCTCGAAGTGCTTGAACTGCAACGGCGCGGCCGATGCGCCGCCGGAAGATGCCGCCAGCCAGGCCACCGTCGATGCTGCCGCCGTGAGGATTGCAACACGCCATGTCTTCATCGAACACCTCGATTGTTGCGGGGGTCAGGCAGGGAGGGCAACACCGGCCGCGACGCCGGTCACAGCCGAGTCACGGCCGAGTCACAGCCGAGTCACAGGCAGCTCATGGGCGATTCACGGACAGCTCAACGACGCTTCAAGGATCGATCACGTCGGCACACGCATCGGTCGGCGCAGCGGCGACGTGGCCGACCACCGGCACGATCTTCAGTCCCGCCGAAGCGATCCGGCACGGCGCGGCCGCGAGCCCGCAGCCGCTGATGCCGGCGCACAGCGCGAACGCCACGCCGAGTGCGCCGACCCGGCGAAGCGCGCCGCGCCATGGATTGCTGCGAGATTCAAGCGCCATACGATCCTCTACTCCGATCTCTTTGCTTCGATAAGCCAGAAACGAATGCGGTGGGCTCTTTCGTGTGCGTCCCGCACACTTTTGCGCCGCGCCTCGCCGCCTGCCCGTTACTTCGCCGACACCGGCCGCACCGCAGCCGCCGCCTGCCTGGCACGCGAGCGCGCTTCCCCGATGTTCTCGCCGGTCGCGAGCGCGACGCCCATGCGACGTTTGACGAAGCTTTCCGGCTTTCCGAACAGGCGCAGATCCGCATTGGGCACCGCAAGTGCGGCCGCGACGCCTTCGAACGCGATGCCGGCCTCGTCGCGACCACCGTAGATCACCGCCGACGCGCCCGCCGCACGCGGCGACGTATCGACCGGCAGGCCGAGGATCGCCCGCGCATGCAGTTCAAACTCCGAGAAGCGCTGCGAGCACAGCGTGACGAGCCCCGTGTCATGCGGACGCGGGCTGACTTCCGAAAACCATACGTCGTCGCCGCGCACGAAAAGTTCCACGCCAAACAGGCCGCGGCCGCCGAGCGCCGCCGTCACCTTGTGCGCGATCTCGCGCGACCGCTCGAGCGCGAGCGGGCTCATCGGCTGCGGCTGCCACGATTCGACATAGTCGCCCGCGACCTGCACGTGGCCGATCGGATCGCAGAAATACGTGCCGACCGCGCCGCTCGCCGGGTCGATCGCGCGCACGGTGAGCTGCGTGATTTCGTATTCGAAGTCGATGAAACCCTCGACGATCACGCGCCCGAAATTCACGCGGCCGCCCGCCATCGCGTACTGCCAGGCGGCTTCGACGTCGGCGTCGCTGCGCAGCACCGACTGTCCCTTGCCCGACGACGACATCACCGGCTTCACGACGCACGGATAGCCGACCTTCGCGATGCCCGCGCGCAGCTCGTCGAGCGAATCGGCGAATGCGTACGGCGAGGTCGGGAGACGAAGCTCCTCCGCAGCGAGGCGGCGGATGCCTTCGCGGTTCATCGTCAGTTGGGTGGCACGCGCGGTCGGGATCACCTCGGCGAGCGCCTCGGTTTCGATCGCGGCGAGCTCGTCGGTGGCGATCGCCTCGATTTCGGGGACGATCAGATGCGGGCGCTCCTGCTCGACCAGCGCGCGCAGCGCGGCGCGGTCGGTCATGTCGATCACATGCGCGCGATGCGCGACCTGATGGCCCGGCGCGTTCGGGTAACGGTCGACGGCGATCACTTCGACGCCCAGCCGTTGCAGCGCGATGATCACTTCCTTGCCGAGTTCGCCGGCGCCGAGCAGCATCACGCGCGTCGCGGATTCAGAAAGGGGCGTGCCGATCCGTTGGCCGATCTGCATGGGAACTCCAGATAAAAGTCGGGATGAGGGTGGGATTGGATAGACCGCGATGTTAACATGCGGGCCCCTTGCCGCGCGGCGCTCAGGGTGCGCTCAGGGTGCGCTTTGGGTGCGCTCGCGAGGCCGTGGCGGTCGAGCGGAACCGTGCCGCCGCGTCTACATTCGCAGCCGCGATCACGTCACCGCGAGCATCGCTCGCGCACGACAAGCTTAGTACGTTACCCTTACGCCTTCGCCAGTTTGAACAGGAACGACGCCATGCTCATCCGCTCCCGCCCGCGACCTCTTGCGCGCATCATTCCGTGCCTGCGCACGGCCGTCGCCGCGTTGAGCATCGCCGCGCTGCTCGGTGCCTGCGCGATCCCGAAGCATCCGGACTCGTCGGCGCCGCCGCCCGATCCGTTCAATCCCGCCGCCGCGCAACTGCTCGACGACACTAGCTGGGTGCTGAGCTCGTGGAAGAACGCCGACGGCACGGCGCGCGCGGTGCCGTCGAAGGATCAGAAGCCGCTCACGCTGACGTTGTCGACCGAAGGCGGCCGGCGTCACGCGAGCGGCTTTTCCGGCTGCAACCGCTTCATGGGTTCGTACATGCTGAAGGACGGCAAGCTGAGCTTCGGTTCCCTCGCCGGCACACGCATGGCGTGCGTCTCGCCGGGCGGCGACATCGAGAAGCCGTTCCTCGACGCGCTCGAGCGCATCGATCGCACCGGCGTGCAGATGCGAGCGCCGCAGCAGATGCAGCTGATCCTCGACAACGGCGACACCCTGATGTTCGATCGCAGCGACAAGTGATGCGAGTTTGCGCCGCGTTCGGGATTCGCGCCGGACTTCGAAGCCGCGCGCTGCGCCGTTTAAACTCGACGGATTGCGCTTCTCGCGCGCTCCGTCATTCGTAGATGTCTGGTATGCACACGGTAGTTTTCGGCTGGTTCGGCGGGTCGGCCGTCTGGTTCATTCCTCTTTTGTGGCGCCTCGTGAAGTCGATGCTGCCGGGCGGCGCGGGTCTGCGCGGCCCCGGCACGATCCGGCTATGGCTCGGCTTCGTCTGCGTGCTGATCGCGAGTTGCACGCTCGAGGGCTCGCTGATCGGCATTGCCGGCATCAATGGTTTCGGTCATGCGCTCGCCGCGGGGCTTGGACATCTGCTCGGCCATGTCGGCACGCCGCTCGCGGCGCTCGCGCTGCTCGTGATCAGCCTGCCGTGGCTCGTCGACTTCCGCTGGAGCGACGTCGCCGTTTGGGCCGACGGCGCGTTCGGCCTCGGTCTGTCGCGGGGACTCGCGAAGCGCGACGAGGATGCGCGCCGCCACCGCAGCGTCGCCGACGGCGCGCCGTCGCATGTGTCGCCTGCTACCAACACGATGGCGCCGCGCAATAACAAGGGTCGCTACGCGCGGCCGACGGTGTGGCGTCCGCCCGCGAGCGGGCGCGGCGCGGGCTCCGCCGCTGCTGCCGGCACCGCGGCGGCTGGCATCGCGGTTAGCAAGGACGCTTCCGCCCGTGGCGCCGGCGTAAGCCGGCGAGCCGATGCGGCCGCTGACGCGGCGCGCGGGCCGGTCAAGCAGACCGAGCCGGTGCTACGCACGGGGTCGGGCGCGTCGCCGCGCCCGGCAACGTCGACGGCAACGCAGGCGCTGCATGCGGACAAGGCAGCGGACAGATCCGCCGCACCATTCCTGCCGACCGAGCCGGTCGCGCCGGCCGGCTGGCTGCGCACCACGGAGCCGCGCGCGGCGACGGCGGCGGCATCGCTGGGTGCGGCGGGTGCATCGGCCGCATCGGGCATGTCGGCTCGTGATGGTGCTGCGCAGATCGGGCGGCGCTCGGTCGGAGATCAGCGTGCGGCCGCGTCGTTCGGCTCCAGTGCCGCGTTGGCGGCGACGGCCGCCAACGCGGCCGGCGTGTCGGCGCGAGCGGCACAGGCAATGGCGGGCCGCGCCGCCGCGTCGGGCGCCGGTATCGGCATCACAGCGGGATCGATGAATGCCGCGGGCCGCGCAAGCCGCCCGTCGTCGCTGTCACGTCCGACCGACGGCAGCGCGACGCCGCGTCAACCGTTCCCGGCCGCTTCGCGCGCCAACGGCGTGACCTCGCCGTCGACCGTGCGCCGGCCTACACCGAACTTCACTGGAACGACGACGAACGCGTCGACGGTCGCGCCGCCCGCGAGCGTCGAGGAAACGCTGCGCAGCATCGCGGAAAACGCCGCGCGCTGGACCGACATGGCCGGCGTGAGCCTGGCGCGCAGCCGTGGCGCCGATAGCGCGAAGGTTGGCGTTGCAGAGCGTGCGTCGACGACGTTCGATGTGCCACCGGCGCAGCGGGACGTGCTACCTGTCGAAAACGGCGAGACGGTTGCGGCGCCGCAGGCGCAGAGCGTGGAGAGTTCGGCGCGGATGGTGTCGCCGGCGCCGTCGCAGCAAGAAACCGCATCGGTCGAGTTGCCGGCTGAGCGTGCGGTGGCCGAGTCCGAGAGGTCGGTCGAGGGCGGCAACGAAGCGGTTGCGCAATGGCCGACCGAACCGCCCGTCATTCATGCGCCGCTTACGGCTGCGCCGCAGACGACGACTGCAACCGAGTCGGTGGCCGACGTGGCTGCTGCGGCTGTCGAATCCGCGGTTGTCGAGCCATCGGCATCCGCTGTGGCTGAACCTGCCGCCACCGAACCCACCGCACGCGCGCCGCAACATGAGTCGCCGAC
This sequence comes from Paraburkholderia sp. MM5384-R2, assembly GCF_014201025.1. Classification (NCBI taxonomy): domain Bacteria; kingdom Pseudomonadati; phylum Pseudomonadota; class Betaproteobacteria; order Burkholderiales; family Burkholderiaceae; genus Paraburkholderia; species Paraburkholderia sp. MM5384-R2. The sequence goes on along the minus strand of NZ_JACHDI010000003.1, from coordinate 356,427 downwards.
GGCGACGCCATTCGAGCGCTTCGCAGCCAGCCTACGGGACGATGCTTCGCAAGAAGACGCACCGGCGGTCCAAAACGATTCGACGCAGACAGCAACAAACACCAGCGTCCCGGCATCGCAGAGGGAGGAATCCGCGCGAACCGTCGAACCGGCCAGCGCCGACACCGCGACGCCTCCGCAAGCGCTGGCTCCGGCAGCCGAAATCGTCATCGACAAGACGCTCGTGCCTTGGGAGAGCAAGCTCGGCCCCGCCGCGGCTCAACGCGCGGCCGCGTCGGCGGACTCGCCGCAGACGGAGGCCGCCGCGCCGTCGAGCGCAAGCGTGCCGCCGGGGTCCGGCGCGACGGTCTCGGAGCTCGCCAGCGAAAGTGCGCAGTCAGGTGAGCCCGCGACGTCGCACGCCCCTGCCCTGCCCGCTGTGAACGAGCCCGCGAACGAGCCCGCGAACACCCCCGCAAACGACTCGCCGTCGTCGACTTCGACGAGTGCGGCGAACCTCGCTATGCTGGCAACCGCACCGGCCGTCGTCTCGAACGTAGTCCGTTTCCCGGGCTTCGCCGCGCCGGCGACCAGCATCGAGCCTTCGGTCGGCGCAAGCGCAACGCCTGTCGCGAACACGCCGGCCGCCGAACCGTCGCGCGCTCCGTCGCCCGCTCCGTCGTCTTCGCCAGCGCTAACACCGCAGGTCCAATCCGCCGACCAACCCACTGCCGAGCCCGCCGCCCGCCCGCCGCTGCCCGGCCACGCGCCGGTCAACGGCTTCGAGTTCCATGCGCCGGCCGCATCGATGGTCGAACTGCCGACGCTCGATCTGCTCGCCCCCGCCGATGCCGACATCGAACCGATCCCGGATGAAAAGCTCCGCGAAACCGGCCTGCTGATCGAGCAGCGCCTGCAGGAATTCAAGGTGCCGGTGACGGTGGTCGGCGCATCGGCGGGTCCGGTCATCACACGCTTCGAAGTCGAACCGGCGCTAGGCGTGCGCGGCAGCCAGATCGTCGGTCTGATGAAGGACCTGTCGCGCGGTCTCGGTCTCACGTCGATCCGCGTGGTCGAAACGATTCCGGGCAAGACCTGCATGGGCCTCGAACTGCCGAACGCGAAGCGCCAAACGATCCGCCTCTCGGAAATTCTCGAGGCGAGCGTCTACCAGAACTCGCACTCGCGACTCACGCTTGCGATGGGCAAGGACATCACCGGCCATCCCGTCGTCGCCGATCTCGCGAAGGCGCCGCACATGCTGGTGGCCGGCACGACCGGCTCGGGCAAATCGGTCGCGATCAACGCGATGATCTGCTCGCTGCTGTTCAAGGCGACGCCAGAGGAAGTGCGCCTGATCATGATCGACCCGAAGATGCTCGAACTTTCGGTTTACGAAGGGATTCCGCATCTGCTCGCGCCGGTCGTCACCGACATGAAGCTCGCGGCCAATGCGCTGAACTGGTGCGTCGGCGAAATGGAAAAGCGCTACCGGCTGATGTCGGCCGTCGGCGTGCGCAATCTCGCCGGCTTCAACCAGAAGATCCGCGACACCGAGGCAAAGGGCAAGAAGCTCGGCAACCCGTTCTCGCTGACGCCCGATGCGCCCGAGCCGCTGGCGCCGCTGCCGCTGATCGTCGTCGTCATCGACGAGCTCGCCGACCTGATGATGGTCGCCGGCAAGAAGATCGAGGAGCTGATCGCGCGGCTCGCGCAGAAGGCGCGTGCGGCCGGCATCCACCTGATCCTCGCGACGCAGCGGCCGTCCGTCGACGTCATCACCGGTCTCATCAAGGCGAACATTCCGACGCGGGTCGCGTTCCAGGTGTCGTCGAAGATCGACTCGCGCACGATTCTCGACCAGATGGGCGCCGAGTCGCTGCTCGGCCAGGGCGACATGCTGTTTCTGCCGCCGGGCACCGGCTACCCGCAGCGCGTGCACGGCGCGTTCGTCGCCGACGAGGAAGTGCATGCGATCGTCGAATATCTGAAGCAGTTCGGCGAGCCACAATACGAGGAAGGCATTCTCGACGGCCCGGCCGCCGATGGCGGCGCGGCCCAGGACCTGTTCGGCGAAGCGCCGGAGGCGGAAGCCGATCCGCTGTACGACGAAGCGGTCGCGTTCGTCGTACGCACGCGGCGCGCGTCGATCTCGTCGGTGCAGCGGCAGTTGCGCATCGGCTATAACCGCGCGGCGCGGCTCGTCGAACAGATGGAGACGGCCGGCCTCGTGTCGGCGATGAGCATCAACGGTAGCCGCGAAGTGCTGGCGCCAGGGCCGGCGGAATGAGCGCCCGGTGAATCGCTGACCGGGTCGGCGATGATCCGGAAGAAAAAACGGACAGCCTCAGGATGTGAGCTGTCCGTTTTTCATTTACCCGCGCGTGCCGCGCATCACGACGGTGATACCAGCTTGAAGTCGACCGGCGAGCCGAGGTCGAAATGCTGCTTCGGATTCGGATCGAGCAGCCCCGTCTGCGGATCGCGCTTGAACACATAGACCGTGTCGCTCAGCTGATTGCCGACGATCAGCCAGTTGCCGGTCGGATCGATGGTGAACTCGCGCGGCGATTTGCCGAGGCTCGACTGCCGGCCGATCTGCTTCAGGTGTCCAGTGGCGGGATCGACCGAGAAGATCACGATCTCGTTCGCGTCGCCGCGATTCGATGCATACACGAAGCGTCCGTCCGGCGACATATGGATCGCCGCGGCGCCCACCTTCCCCTTGAAGTCAGGCTCGCTCAATGGCAGCGTCTGCACGAGCTTCAGCCTGCCGTCGTGGTAGTCGAACGTGCTGACGGTCGCCGCGAGTTCGCTCGTCAGATACGCGTGCTTGCCGTCCGCGCCAAAGATCAGATGGCGCGGACCCGTGCCGGCCTTTTGCTGCGTGTAGCCCCAGTCCGTCGCGATGAATGGACCCGCGCCGGCGCTGCTCTGCGGCGCGTAGCGGTACGAGTACAGCTTGTCGGCGCCGAGGTCCTGCGCGAACAGATAGCGGCCGTCAGGCGAGAACACGGTCGAATGCACGTGCGAGTTGTCCTGCCGCCCTTTCACCGGACCGCCGCCCTCGTGATGCACGGTCTGCACCGAGGTGCTGACCCGGCCGTTCGCCTGCAGCGGAAACACCGCGAAACTGCCGCCCGGGTCGGGCGCGACCGAATAGTTCGCGCCCAGCAGATACTTGCCGTCCGCCGAGATGCTCAGATAGCACGGATCATTGCCGTCCGACGACACCTTGTTCAGAAACGTCAGTTGCCCGCGCGCGGCATCGAAGCCGAACGCGCTGATCCCGCCGCGCTGCGTGGCCGGGCCGTTGTCACCGGGCAGTTCGTTGACCGAATAGACGAAGCGGCGGTCGCGGCTCACGACCAGAAACGAGGGATTGACCGTCTGCGCGACCGACACCTGGGTCGCCGCGCCCGTCTTCGTATCGAAGCGAAAGACGTAGATGCCCTCGCTCTTGCCGCTGGTGTAAGTACCGACCAGCATCGTATAGACGCCGTCCGCGGGGACCGGGCCAGAATCTTGCGCATACGCGTGCGAAGCAACAATCGAAACCATGAGCGCGAAACCTCTTATTATCGAACGGGCGGCCCGCAACGGCGTTGGCCGCGTTGCGCGCCGGGCGGTGCTTTCCGCCGTGCAATCCGCCGCAGATGGAGCAGCGCGGTCGGCGCCACGCGGACGGGAACCCTGAAAGGCAACACTGGCAGGAACAGAAGTAAAAACGGAAGTCGGAACTGGGCGCACGGCAATACGCCCGACGGCACGGCGACTGTGAAGCATGAGACCTCCTCGACATCGGTTGTCCGGTACGGGCTCGCGTATGAGCCGGGGTACGAGCGGTTGTAACGGTGTCTGGTCTGCCGCGCCGCGAATCGAGCGTCGTTTCACGTTGTTGTTGTCGAAGTCAGTATAAGAGCGTCAGGTCGGATCATGCAGTGAATCCACCGCTGCGGCACGGTCTGCGCCAGCGGCTTGGGTCCCGCGCGGCGGGACGTTTTTCAATCGTTTTCTCAATCGCGCATCACGCGTCTGAACCACGGAGTCTCCATGAACGTCACTCTCAGCCTGGGCCCGCTCGTTTCGCTGATCGCCGGCATCCTGATCCTGATCATGCCGCGCCTGTTGAACTACATCGTCGCGCTTTACCTGATCATCATCGGCATCATCGGGATCTTCGGCGTGGGCTCGTCGCATCTGTGAGCGACAGGTGCCGCGACGCCGGGCGCGAGATTTGCGTCCGGTATCGAGGTAATTTCGCACGAAGGGAAGGTTCGCTGGGTGCCAGCGCCACTCGCCCGTGTGAGATCGCCACGCGAACGATCGACCTGACGCGACGCGGCGTGAAGATACGGATAGGAAATGCGAAGGCGCGGTACGAAGGGATGCGGCGAATGGCCGGCGCGGATACGCCAGGAACCTGCGCTACGAACGCTCGGCCCTACCGCTCAACCGTTCGCCAGTTGTTCGAGCCGCAGGCGCCCCTGCAACGACAGCGCGCCGACCGCATAATGATCGGCATCCTGCTGATAGCGCCGGAAGCAGGCCCGCTCGACCAGGAAGGAGGCGGCAGCGAGCATGCCGTTGCGGCTCAGGCCGAGCCGGCCAGGATCGAGTGGCAGCATGGAGTCGCCGGCAAGCTGGCTGGCGGCCGAGAGAATCGTGATGCAATCGGATTTCGAAGGGTTCAGCATGGCTTTCGTCCTCGGAAACGGCGTCTGCAACCGCCATGAGCAAGGCCGTTTCGCAGTCCGGCAGGTCGCCGGACATCGGCATGAAATTTGATTGTATGCATGGATTTGACAATTTTCCAACCCGCGTTTTGCCGCACTGTGCGGTGAACCAAACACTGCCGATCGTGGTCCGGTAATAACGCCCACTCGAAGCGCGGCTGCTGTGGCCGTCCGTAATAACGACTCGTTTTCCGACACGCTTTCCATGCCTGCACACATCGAAGACTACGCACTCATCGGCGATGGCCATACCGCCGCGCTCATCTCCCGCGAGGGTTCCGTCGACTGGCTCTGCTGGCCGCGCTTCGACTCGGGCGCCTGCTTCGCCGCGCTGCTCGGCTCGCCCGACAACGGCCGTTGGCTGATCGCTCCCGCCACCGAGGGCGAGCACGGCGCGCCGACCATCACGCGGCGCTATCGCGGCGAAACGCTGATCCTCGAAACCGACTTCGAAACGCCCGACGGCGCCGTCACGCTAATCGATTTCATGCCGCCCGGCAACGGCTGGTCGGAGCTGATCCGCATCGTCGTCGGCAAGCGCGGCACCGTGCGCATGAAGATGGAACTCGTGCTGCGCTTCGACTACGGCTTCTCGATTCCGTGGGTCGACAAGCTCAAGCACGACAGCGGCATCAAGGCGATCGTCGGCCCCGACAACGCGGTGCTGCGCACGCCGGTCGAACTGCACGGCGAAGACATGAAGACCATCGCGGAATTCACGGTAACCGAGGGCGAGCGCGTGCCGTTCTCGCTCGCGTACGCGGCGTCGCATCTGCGCATTCCGCCCGCGCGCGATCCGCACACGTCGCTCGCCCGCACCGAGAACCACTGGCTCGAATGGGCGGCGCGCGGCACCGTCGAAGGACGTTGGGCCGGGCCGATCCGCCGCTCGCTGATCACGCTGCGCGCGCTCGCCTACGAGCCGACCGGCGGCATCGTCGCGGCGCCCACCACGTCGCTGCCCGAGCGGCTCGGCGGCACGCGCAACTGGGACTACCGCTACTGCTGGCTGCGCGACGCGACCATCACGCTGCTCGCGATGATGCGCGGCGGCTACTACGACGAAGCGCGCGCCTGGCGCAGCTGGCTCGGCCGCGTGATGGCGGGCGCGCCGGACCAGTTGCAGATCATGTACGGCATCGGCGGCGAGCGGCGCCTGCCCGAATCCGAAATCGACTGGCTGCCCGGCTACGAGGGCGCGAAACCGGTGCGCATCGGCAACAATGCGGTCGGGCAGCGTCAGCTCGACGTCTACGGCGAGGTGATGAACGCGCTGCATCTGGCGCGCGTCGGCGGCCTGCAGGCGGACGTCACCGCGTGGAGCGTCCAGCGCGCGCTGCTCGAGCACCTGAGCACGATCTGGCGCGAACCCGACGAAGGCATCTGGGAGACGCGCGGCGGCCCCGAGCATTTCACGTTCTCGAAGGTGATGGCGTGGGTCGCGTTCGACCGCGCGATCCGCTCGGCCGAAATGTTCAAGCTCGACGGCCCCCTCGACGAATGGCGCGCGACGCGCGACACGATCCACGCCGAGGTCTGCGAGAAGGCGTGGAATCCGCAGCTCAACGCGTTCTCGCAGTACTACGGCAGCGATCAGCTCGACGCGAGCGTGCTTCTGATGCCGCTGGTCGCCTTCCTGCCGCCGCAGGATCCGCGCATCAAGGGCACGGTCGAGGCGATCGAGCGGGACCTGATGCACGGCGGCTTCGTGCTGCGCTACCGCACCACGGAATACGACGACGGCTTGCCACCGGGGGAAGGCACCTTTCTTGCGTGTTCGTTCTGGATGGTGGATAACCTTGCGCTGCAGGGACGCGTGCAGGAAGCAACCGAGATGTACGAGCGGCTGCTCGCGCTGTGCAACGACGTCGGCCTGCTGTCCGAGGAGTACGACCCGGTCGATAAACGTCTCGTCGGCAATTTTCCGCAGGCGTTCTCCCACGTGGCGCTCGTGAACACCGGACTGAACCTGATGAAGCACGAGCAGGAGATGGCGCAGGCGACCGGCCATCCGGCGCATGACGGCATCCGCGCGATGGAGCTCGAGGTTCAGGCAAGCCCTGATAGCGGCGAAGCAGCATCGCCATTAGCATGACGCAGTGACAATTTGCGTACACTGAATGCGAATATTGTTGCATTGCACAAATTTGCCTTATTCGATATTATCGATCTGACTGTCGGCCGACAATAATGTGCCTACAACCACAATGGCCCGCCGCAACGCCTCACGCGTGTTTGCGAAGCCCCATGCGAACCGCTTAAAACGGAGCAAACATGCTCTATCAATTTCATGAATTCCAGCGGGCGATGTTGAGCCCCCTCACCGCCTGGGCTCAGGCCGCATCGAAATCATTTGCGAATCCGGCCAGTCCGCTAGCCTATGTGCCGGGCGCCACGCGCCTTTCCGCCGGCTACGAACTGCTTTACCGGCTCGGCAAGGACTACGAAAAGCCCGAGTTCAATATTCACCAGATTGTCAAAGACGGCCATAACATTCCGATCGTCGAGCAGACGTTCATCGAAAAGCCGTTCTGCCGTCTGATGCGCTTCAAGCGCTTCGCGGACGACAGCGAAGCTGTCAGCCAACTGAAAGACGAACCGGTCGTGCTCGTCTGCGCACCGTTGTCAGGACACCACGCCACACTGCTACGCGATACCGTGCGCACGTTGCTGCAAGACCACAAGGTCTACATCACCGACTGGCTCGACGCGCGCATGGTGCCGCTAGAAGCCGGCTGGTTCGGTCTGAACGACTACATCGCGTATATTCAGGAATTCATTCGCCATATCGGCGCGAAGAATCTGCACGTGATCTCGGTGTGCCAGCCGACCGTGCCGGTGCTCGCCGCCATTTCGCTGATGGCGAGCCGCGGCGAGGACACGCCGCGCACGATGACGATGATGGGCGGCCCGATCGACGCACGAAAGAGCCCGACCTCGGTCAATTCGCTGGCCACGCAACACTCGTACGAGTGGTTCGAGAACAACGTGATCTTCACGGTGCCGCCGAACTATCCCGGCGCGGGCCGCAAGGTCTATCCCGGCTTCCTGCAGCACACCGGTTTCGTCGCGATGAATCCGGAGCGTCACGCGGCGTCGCACTGGGATTTCTACCAGAGCCTGCTGCGCGGCGACGAGGACGACGCCGAAGCGCACCGCCGGTTCTACGACGAGTACAACGCGGTGCTCGACATGGATGCCGATTATTACCTCGACACGATCCGCGTCGTGTTCCAGGAGTTCCGTCTTGCCGAGGGCACGTGGGTCGTCAACGGCGAACCGGTGCGGCCGCAGGACATCACGACGACCGCGCTGTTTACGATCGAAGGTGAACTCGACGACATTTCCGGCGACGGCCAGACTTACGCGGCGCACGACTTGTGCAGCGGCATTCCGGCGAAGAACAAGCGTCACTTCACTGCGGAGAAATGCGGCCACTACGGCATTTTCTCGGGCCGTCGCTGGCGCACGATCATTTACCCGCAATTGCGCGACTTCATTCTCGAGCACAACAAGGCAGCAAAAACGGCGAAAGAAAAAGTCGAAGCCTGAGCATCAAACTTGCATAAGCATATAAAAAGCCAACGGTCCCGTTCGAGGCCGTTGGCTTTTTTATCGCGCTTTGTTCGTGATACTGATTTTTGCCGCGGCCATGATCACCGCGGCACTGCCCGTTACTTTCTCAACAAATACGCGAGCAGCAGTTCGGTATTCATCTGAATCACCTCGCTGCGTTCGGCGGCGCTGCTGAAATCGCGGCCGAGCGTCGCCTCGAGCGTGAAACGGTTCGACACGATGTAGTAGCCCATGCCCGAGAGCGTCACGTAAAAGCGCAGCGGGTCGATGTTCGTGCGAAACAGCCCCGCGCGCTGCCCACGTTCGAGAATGCCGCCGAGCGTGGCGACGATCGGCGAAATCATTTCGCGTATGCGCGTGGACTTCTGCATATAGCGTGCTTCATGCAGATTCTCGTTGTTGATGAGCCTCAACAACTCGGGATGATCGCGGTAGTAGTCCCACACGAAATGCGCGAGACGCGTAACCGCCTCGACCGGCGCGATTCCGTTGAGTTCGAGCGTGCGTTCCGCTTCGTTGAGCGCGCTGAACGCGTGCTCGAGTACCGCGGTGAATAGCTGCTCCTTGCTACCGAAGTAGTAATAGAGCATTCGTTCATTGGTTTCCGCGCGGCGAGCGATCTGATCGACCCGCGCGCCGAACAGCCCTCCATTTGCAAACTCTTCCGCCGCCGCGAGCAAGATGCGGCGCCTCGTGCCTTCAGGATCTCTTTTGATTTTCGGCTGATTCATGGTGGCATCGTCTTCGTGAGCCGCGTTCTCCGGATCGCGCCGCCGGCCTCTCCTCGAGCCTTTTTGTGGCGGCGTTTAGCGGGCGCGTCGTGGTTGGGAAACACACCCTTTTCTGCGGTCTTTCGAATGAAGCGCTTCGATTATGGCACATGGATTGCGAATGGCAATCCGGGAAATCGGCGATAATGTGCTATTTAGTTCAGGTCGTGCGATCGCACGGCAAACCCCCGCGCCGCAACCGTGACAGACGTCAAAACACTCGCGGATCGCATCGAAGATCTGCTGCCCCAAACGCAATGCACGAAGTGCGGTTATCCCGCATGCCGTCCGTATGCCGAAGCCGTCGCCAACGGCGAGGCGAACTATAACCAGTGCCCGCCCGGCGGCGCCGAGGGCATCGCGCGCCTCGCCGCGCTGCTCGGCAAACCGGTGATTCCGCTCAATTCGGCCAATGGCGTCGAACGTCCGCGTCCGTTGGCGGTTATCGACGAACAGGTATGCATCGGCTGCACGCTGTGCATGCAGGCGTGTCCGGTCGACGCGATAGTTGGCGCACCGAAACAGATGCACACCGTGGTCGCCGAGTTATGCACCGGCTGCGACCTGTGCGTGCCGCCCTGCCCGGTCGACTGCATCACGATGCTCCCCGTGACCGGCGAGGCCACCGGCTGGGATGCATGGAGCCAGAGCCACGCGGACGCGGCGCGGGCGCGTCATAACCGCCACGAGACCCGTCGCGCGCGCGAGCGCGACGCCGCCGAAGCGCGCGCTGCGGCGCGGCGAGCCGCAAGCGCGCCGCCGGCTGCGCCGGACGCGGTTGCGGCAAGCGGCGCGACAGTGCCGTCCGAGGCTCCCGCCGCCCCGATTGCGGACGACGCGGAAGCGAAGAAACGCGCGATCATCCAGGCCGCGCTCGACCGCGCGCGCAAGAAGAAGGAAGACTTGGCCGCGAAAGGCGAGGGACCGCTGAACACCGAGAACGTCAGCGCCGACGTGCAGGCACAGATCGACGCCGCCGAAGCGCGCCGCCGCCGTCTCGGTCTTGCAAGCGGTGGCGACACGCCCGGCTCGGAGCAGCAGTCCGACGAGTCAAATGAGTCCAATCCGCCGTCCAACTCGCCGCCAACCGCGCGCTGACCATGCCGACGCAACCCGGCCCACTCACACGGACCCGCTCCGCATGAACGCGAACAAACGCCGCGCGATCTACGAAACGCTTCAGAGCCTCAATCCGCATCCGACCACCGAGCTCGAGTACACGACGCCGTTCGAACTGCTGATCGCGGTGCTGTTGTCGGCGCAGGCGACCGACGTGTCGGTCAACAAGGCGATGCGCAGGATGTTTCCGGTCGCGAACACGCCGCAGAAGGTGTTCGACCTCGGCGAGGAAGGCGTCGCGAGCTATATCAGGACGATCGGTCTGTATCGCACGAAGGCGAAGAACGTGATCGCGACCTGCCGCATTCTGCTCGACCGGTACGGCGGCGAGGTGCCGGAGGATCGCGAGGCACTCGAAGGGCTGCCCGGTGTCGGCCGCAAAACGGCCAACGTGATCCTGAACACCGCATTCGGCCATCCGACCATCGCTGTCGACACGCACATTTTCCGCGTCGCCAACCGCACCGGCCTCGCGCCCGGCAAGGACGTGCGCGCGGTCGAAGCGGCACTCGAAAAATTCACGCCCGCCGAATTCAGGCAGGATGCGCACCACTGGCTGATCCTGCATGGACGCTACGTGTGCAAGGCGCGCCGCCCCGAATGCTGGCATTGCGCGATCGAGCCGCTGTGCGAGTTCCGGCCGAAGACCCCGCCACCCGATCTATAAGGCCGGCCCAGCTCGAAACCCGAGGCCGTGCGGCGCGCCTGCAGCCCACTCGGCCGCCGCGTAAAATAGTGCCTTACGCGCAGCGCGCACTGCGGACCCGCACCGTCGCGCTCCGCGCCTCCACTCCCACGCACCGGTTCCACGATGTTCAATCCCAGCCGCGACGAAGTTCGCCTCTTTTTCACCGACACCTGGCGCAAACAGCGCCAGGGCGAGATTTTGACGCCGCTCGAGGCGATCGCCGCCGACTGGATCGTCGAGCATCCCGAATATCACGCCGATCTCGCCGATGGTCCCGCCGCCCAGGCGCAGGACTATTCGCCGGAGCGCGGCCAGACCAATCCGTTCCTGCACCTGTCGATGCACCTGGCGATCTCCGAGCAGTTGTCGATCGATCAGCCGCCCGGCATTCGAGCCGCGCATGAGCGGCTCGCCGCGCGCCTCGGCTCGACGCACGAGGCGCAGCACGCGATCATGGACTGCCTCGGCGAAACCATCTGGGAAGCGCAGCGCACCGGCACGCCGCCGGACACGGACGCGTATCTGCAGCGCATCGAACGGCGCGCGACGCGCGACTGAGGCGACTGGAAACTCCGGCGCGGCACGACGCCAGCACGCCGAGGTACGACGCCCTCAAAGCAAAACACCCCGCCAAGGCGGGGTGTTTTGCTTTTGAAGCTTCGGCGCGAAATCCGCGCCCGACGCTTACTTTTTCTGCACGAGGTCGCCCTTTAGCGATTCGACGTAAGCGGCGATGTCCTTCATGTCGCCTAGCGACAGGCTCTGCACCTGTGCCTGCATGATCGCGTTGTTGCGGCCGAGGTGTGGATTGCCAGTACCCATCTGGTACTGACGCAGCGCCCAGAAGACATAGTCGGCGTGCTGACCGGCCAGCTTCGGATACTCCGGGCTCACCGGCTTGTTCAGGTTGGGACCGTGGCAGGCCGCGCAGTTGTGGCTGTCGGCGAGCACCTTACCGTTGCCGGCGTCGGCCGCGTGTGCTGCGTTCGCTGCGGCCAGACCGATGACCGCCGCCGCGCCGACCGCCTTGAATACCGTGTGGAGTGCCTGTTGGGGCTTGATCATGAAATCTCCTATCCCGCGAATTGGATGTGCTAGTGACCGACGCCGATCACTTGTCGGGATTGTTTTTCGAAGCGGCAGTTTGCGCTGCGTAGTACGCGGCGACATCGGCAATGTCCTGATCCGACAGCGTCACCGCGATCGCATGCATCGTGGCGAAATGGCGGTCGCCCTTCTTGTAGGCGCGCAGCGCGTTTTCGAGGTACGCCTGATTCTGGCCACCAAGCTTCGGCACGCGGAAAACCTCTGGATAAGCCGTGCGGTATTCGGGGATGCCGTGGCAGCCGATACACATCGCGACCTTGTCCTGGCCCGCCTTGGCATTGCCTACGACATCCGCTGCCTGCGCATTGGCCGCATACCCCGCGAGCACCGACAGCGCTGCGATCACGACGTGTTTGCCGACGAATTTATTCATAGATGTAACCTGGCTTGAGGGGAAACGGGTGCCCACAAAGGCAGCGGTCCGCGCCGTTCTTCTTGTAGGGTAGCCACGCAGGCCAAAAAAATCGGGCTCATTGTACCGCGCCGCCGCGCCGAACGTCCACCAGACACGGGGCCGCGCAACGCCCGCCGGGACGGGCGCCACGCCATGACCGCGGCGGCTTCGCAACGACGCCACAGCGGCACCGCCGCCGCGTCACTGCGCGGCTGACACCATACGTGAGGCGGTTTCAGGCCAACAGGCCTTCTGACTTATACTGGGTTTTTTCCCGCACAAGAGCATCTCGTCATGCGTTTCGAAGGCTCATCGCAGTACGTCGCCACCGACGACCTCAAGCTCGCGGTCAACGCCGCGATGACGCTCAAGCGTCCGCTGCTGATCAAGGGCGAACCCGGCACCGGCAAGACCATGCTCGCCGAGGAAGTCGCCGCCGCGCTCGGCATGCCGCTCTTGCAATGGCACATCAAGTCGACCACCAAGGCACAGCAGGGGCTGTACGAATACGACGCGGTGTCGCGTCTGCGCGATTCGCAGCTCGGCGACGAGCGCGTGAAGGACATCCGCAACTACATCGTCAAGGGCGTGCTGTGGCAGGCGTTCGAATCGGACGAGCAGAGCGTGCTGCTGATCGACGAGATCGACAAAGCCGACATCGAATTCCCGAACGACCTGCTGCGCGAACTCGACCGCATGGAGTTCTACGTGTACGAGACGCGCGAGCTGGTGCGCGCCAGACATCGCCCGCTCGTGATCATCACGTCGAACAACGAGAAGGAGTTGCCCGACGCGTTCCTGCGCCGCTGCTTCTTCCACTACATCAGGTTTCCGGATGCGACGACGATGCAGCAGATCGTCGACGTGCATTACCCCGGCATCAAGAAGGATCTGCTCGCCGCGGCGCTGCAGAGCTTCTTCGAGCTGCGCAACGTCGCGGGGCTGAAGAAGAAGCCGTCCACCTCCGAACTGCTCGACTGGCTCAAGCTGCTGCTCGCCGAAGACATTCCGCCCGAAGCACTGCGCTCGGCCGATCAGAAGCAGATCGTGCCGCCCCTGCACGGCGCGCTGCTGAAGAACGAACAGGACGTGAGCCTGTTCGAGCGGCTGCTGTTCATGAACCGCAACAACCGTTGAGCGGGCGCCGCGCCGCAGGACATCCAGCATGCTGATCGACTTTTTCTACTCGCTGCGCGCCGCCCGCCTGCCGGTCTCGGTGAAGGAATACCTGACGCTGCTCGAAGCGCTGAAGGCCAACGTGATCGCGCCGTCGCTCGACGAGTTCTACTACCTCTCGCGCATCACGCTCGTGAAGGACGAGCAGTACTTCGACAAGTTCGACCAGGCGTTCGGCGCCTTTTTCAACGGTGTCGCGGCGACCTCGGAGCTCGCGTTCGAGATTCCGCCCGACTGGCTGAAGAAGAAGCTGCAACGCGATCTGTCGCCCGAGGAGAAGGCGCAGATCGAGGCGATGGGCGGCATCGACAAGCTGATGGAGCGCCTGAAGGAACTGTTCGACGAGCAGAAAGAGCGCCACGAGGGCGGCAACAAGTGGATCGGCACGGGCGGCACGTCGCCGTTCGGTCACGGCGGCTACAACCCCGAAGGCGTGCGCATCGGCGGCGACGCGGCCGGCAATCGCACGGCCGTCAAGGTATGGGAAGCGCGCGCGTATCGCGACTACGACGACCAGGTCGAAATCGGCACGCGCAACATCAAGGTCGCGTTGCGACGGTTGCGCCGGTTCGCCCGCGAAGGCGCCGCGGAAGAACTCGACCTGCCCGACACGATCCGCAGCACCGCCGCGAACGCCGGCTGGCTCGATCTGAAGATGGTGCCCGAGCGGCACAACAACGTGAAGGTGCTGATGCTGCTCGACGTCGGCGGCTCGATGGACGATCACGTGAAGCGCACCGAGGAGCTGTTCTCCGCCGCGAAGGCCGAGTTCAAGCACCTCGAGTTCTACTACTTCCACAACTGCGTGTACGACTTCCTGTGGAAGCACAACCGCCGCCGCCACGCCGAGCGCGCACCGACGTGGGACGTGCTGCACAAGTTCACGCCCGACTACAAGCTGATCTTCGTCGGCGACGCGACGATGAGCCCGTACGAAGTGTTGCAGCCCGGCGGCTCGGTCGAGTACAACAACGCCGAGGCCGGCGCGGTGTGGTTGCGCCGGCTCGCCGATCACTTCCCGCACTTCGCGTGGCTGAACCCGGAGCCGGAAGCGCTGTGGCCGTACCGGCAGTCGGTCAGCGCGATCCGCGAAGTGCTGGGCCACCGCATGTATCCGCTGACGCTCGCGGGCCTCGAGACGGCCATGCGGGTGCTGAGCAAGTAACGCCCGCCGCTCCAGAATCCACGTCCCGACGCTTCAACTTCCACAACAAGAAAGCCTTCGCATGAGTTCGTCCCCGTCGCCCCAGCTGTCCCCCGCCGCCACGTCGCCCAGGCGCTTCAATCCGCTCGCCGATACGTCGCTGTCGACGATCGTCGCGGGCTTCGTCGCGGCGATGACCGGCTACACGAGCTCGCTCGTGCTGATGTTTCAGGCGGGCCAGGCCGCGCATCTGAGCGACGCGCAGATTTCGTCGTGGATCTGGGCGCTGTCGATCGGCATGGGCCTGTGCACGATCGGCCTGTCGCTGCGCTTTCGCGCGCCGATCGTGATCGCGTGGTCGACGCCGGGCGCGGCGCTGCTGGTGTCGTCGCTGCCGCATGTCGAGTATGCGCAGGCGATCGGCGCATTTATCTTCTGCGCGGCGCTGCTGACGCTGGTCGGCGTCACCGGCTGGTTCGACGCGCTGATGAAGCGGATTCCGTCCGGCCTTGCGGCAGCGCTGCTCGCGGGCATCCTGTTCGAGATCGGCATCGAGATTTTCCGTGCCGCGCAGTACCAGACCGCGCTCGTGCTGACGATGTTCTTTACCTACCTGATCGTCAAACGGTTCGTGCCGCGTTATGCGATTCCGACCACGCTCGTGGCAGGCACCGCAGCCGCCGGCGGCCTCGGGCTGCTCGACTTCAGCCACTTTCACGTCGCGCTCGCGCACCCGGTGCTGACGATGCCGTCGTTTTCGGTGGCGGCTTGCGTGAGCATCGGCATTCCGCTGTTCGTGGTCGCGATGGCCTCGCAGAACGTGCCGGGCATCGCGGTGCTGCGCGCCGACGGCTATACGACCCCGTCCGCGCCGCTGATCGCGACGACCGGCGTCGCGTCGCTGCTACTCGCGCCGTTCGGTTCTCACGGCATCAATCTTGCCGCGATCACGGCGGCGATCTGCACCGGCCCTGAAGCGCACGAAAACTCCGCCAGGCGCTACACAGCGGCCGTATGGGGCGGCATTTTCTATCTGCTCGCGGGCGTGTTCGGCGCGACGATCGCCGCGCTGTTCGCGGCGTTCCCGAAGGAGTTGGTCGTGTCGGTCGCGGCACTCGCGCTGTTCGGCTCGATCATGAGCGGGCTCGCCAATGCGATGCAGGATATGAGGCAGCGGGAGGCGGCGCTCGTCACGTTCATGGTGACCGCCTCGGGGCTCACACTGCTATCGATCGGCTCGGCGTTCTGGGGGCTCGTCGCCGGCGTGGTGACGCAAGTCGTGCTGAACGCGCGGCGCGCGTGAACGGATATCCCCGCCCGGCTGTCCATACGCGGTGTTCATACCGTCCTCGGCGATCCGCCATAGAATAGATGTATCCGGCAGCGTTTCCCAAGCCATCGTGGGACGCGCTGCGGCTTGACCCGCGGCCGCCGGCGCCGGCTCATTTCTCCTGCCGGCGCGGCGGCGTCCTCACTTCTCCTGAACCATGGCGCACACGCGCCCTGAAGGCCCGAACATGACAACCGCACTCGACCAACTCAAGCAATACACCACCGTGGTGGCCGACACCGGCGACTTCCAGCAGCTCGCGCAGTACAAGCCGCGCGATGCGACCACCAATCCGTCGCTGATTCTGAAGGCCGTGCAGAAAGACGACTACCGGCCGCTGCTCGAAAAGACCGTGAAGGCGCATGCGTCGAAGCCGCCCGGCGCGATCATCGACCAGTTGCTGATCGCCTTCGGCACCGAAATCCTGAAGATCATCCCGGGGCGGGTGTCGACCGAAGTCGACGCGCGCCTGTCGTTCGACGTCGAAGGCTCGATCGCGAAAGGCCGCGAGCTGATCGCGCTGTACAAGGAACACGGCATCGAGCGCGACCGCGTGCTGATCAAGCTCGCGTCGACGTGGGAAGGCGTGCGCGCGGCCGAGGTGCTGCAGAAGGAAGGCATCCACTGCAACATGACGCTGCTGTTTTCGCTCGTGCAGGCCGCCGCCGCCGCGGAAGCTGGCGCGCAGCTGATCTCGCCGTTCGTCGGCCGCATCTACGACTGGTACAAGAAGAACGCCGGCAGCGCGTGGGACGAAGCGAAAGACGGCGGCGCCAACGATCCGGGCGTCAAGTCGGTGCGCCGCATCTACGCGTACTACAAGAAGTTCGGCTACAAGACCGAGGTGATGGGCGCGAGCTTTCGCACGACCTCGCAGATTCTGGAACTGGCCGGCTGCGATCTGCTGACGATCAGCCCCGACCTGCTGCAGAAACTGCACGAGAGCACCGACAAGGTCGAACGCAAGCTGTCGCCGGAGACATCGCACGACGCGGACATCGAGCGCGTGCCGGTCGACGAGAAGTCGTTCCGCTTCCTCCTCAACGACGAAGCGATGGCGACCGAGAAGCTCTCCGAAGGCATCCGCACGTTCGCCGCGGACGCGGTGAAGCTGGAAAAACTGATCGACACGCTGCGCTGAGGCGCTGGAGGACGCGGGCATGGCTGGCTGAGTGACGCTCACGCTCGCCGCGCGGCTCCGCGCGAATGCCATCCATGACAGGCGGCGCTGGACCTCACGGTTCAGCGCCGCTTCTCGTTTACGCTGCGTCGCCACTGGCGACATAGCGTCACGATCGACGCGCCGCCACCGACTACAATCGAACTCGACGCCTCTCCCCACCGCCGCTGGCGAGGAACGACGGCGCCCGCCCAACGCCTGACCATGGAGACGATCATGTACGTTCAGCCCTATGTGTTCTTCAACGGCCGTTGCCAGGAAGCGCTCGATTACTACACCGACAAGCTCGGCGCCCAGGTGACCTTCAAGATGCTGTTCAAGGAAGCGCCGCCGGACGCGCACAATCCGCCACGCCCCGAACTCGCCGACAAGATCATGCACGCGAGCGTGCAGTTGGGCTCGAGCACGTGGATGGCTTCCGACGGCAACTGCGATCCGGCGGCCGGCCCGTTCAATGGCTTCAGTCTGTCGCTGACCGTCGATGACGGCGCGTCGGCGGAAAAATGCTTCAACGCGCTCGCCGATGGCGGCCAGGTCGTGATGCCGTTCCAGCAAACGTTCTGGAGCAAGGGCTTCGGAATGGTGGTGGACCGCTTCGGCATGATGTGGATGGTCACGCTGCCGCCGCAGGTTTGAGGCTTAGGGGCAGGCCAGCGCTAGCACCTACCTACCACGCGTCGCCCGCTCGTGCCGCTCGATGTTCCAGTTCGGCTCGGTCTCCAGCAATAGCGCGCGCAACCGGTCTACCTGCTCCGCGAGCCGCTGACCGAGCCAGTACGGCCCTTGCCAGTCGGGCGGCAACGCGGTGGCCACGTCGCCGCGCCCCTTCGCGAGCGGCGCCGCGGCCGGAATGCCAAAGCGCGACGGACGGCCGAAACGCAGCCCGCGCGCGGTGGACAACAGGATCGCCCGCACGGCGCGCACCTCGGCGCCGCAATGCGCTGCATAGGCGGTGCGCGCGGCGGCATCGGCGTTCATCAGCGGCCCCGTGGCAAGCAGTTCCAGCGAGCTGAGCACCGAGCGATGCAGCCGCTGGATCTCCTCGAGCCTCGACTGCGGCACGTCGATTTCCTTCGCGACCGACGGCATCAGCGAGCGCAGTTGCACGAGCCGCTTGTTGATCCGCAGGAAGCGCTTGATCTGCTCCTCCGCGGTGATCGTTTCGCCGTCGAGCAGCCGCGCGTAGATGCCCGCGCATTCGCGCAGATTAGCGGCGAGGCCGTAGCGCCACGAATACGTCGCGTGCAGCGGAAACGCGAACGAAAACGCCAGCGCGATGACGATACCGATCAGCACGTTCAGCGTGCGCCACAGGCCGACGTCGATCAGATTGTCGCCGTGGCCCGCGACGATGCACATCGTGATGGCGGTCAGGAGCCCGATATAGCCGGACGAGCCAATCGCGAACCACGCGCAGATCGACGCGATGATCGCCTCCAGCCCATAGGTGAGCGGCAGCGAACCGATGAAGTGCTGTTGCACGATCAGCAGGAGCCCGATCGATGCGCCGAGCAGCGTACCGGCCGCGCGTTCGGCCGCTTTCTTGCGGATATTGCCGTGATGCTGCAAGCCGCCGATCACGACCAGCAGCGTCACCGACGACCAGATTCCGTGCGGAATATCGATGCCGGTCGTCGCGAGAATCGACACCAGCATCGCGAGGCCGACGCGCAGGCTATGCAGCACCTTGGCGTGCCGGTAGCGGTAGTACGGCGACGTGACCGCGCGCACCATCCGGCTGAGCGCCGCGCGGCGGGAAATCAAGGTGGGAGTATCGGCAGCAGCCATGGCGGCGCGCGGCGAACGCGTGAAAGGACGGTTCCGCTATCCTGCCCTGGAGTGCCCCGCAAACACAAACGCCCGCCAACTTCCGTCGGCGGGCGTTGCGTGTTTCAGAACGTGATCTGCAGCTGGAATCAGCCTTCGACGATGTCCAGGTAGTCCTCCGGATGCGTACGGTCCTCGGCGCGCTGCATGCCCACCGCGCGCACGACCAAGCTCACGACGACCGACACCACGAGGTTCACGACCAGCGACCACACGGCCGCATAGCCCGGAATCGCCATGCCGAACAGATGGATCGTGAAGATCGAGCTCGCGAGGTTCAACGAAATCGCCATCCACGTGCCGGTCGCGATACCTGCCGCCCAGCCGAGCAACAGACCCCGGTAGTCGAGCACGCGCGTGTAGAGACCCAGCACGATCGCCGGCAGCGTCTGGATGATCCAGATCCCGCCGAGCAGTTGCAACTGGATCGCGTACGTGAGCGGCAGACCGAGAATGAACGCCACCGCGCCGACCTTGACGATCAGCGACACCAGCTTCGCGACGTTGGTCTCCTGCTCGTGCGTCATGTTGCGGTTGACGAACTCCTTGTGCACGTTGCGCGTGTACAGGTTCGCCGCCGCGATCGACATGATCGCCGCCGGCACCAGCGCGCCGATACCGATCGCCGCGAACGCGACGCCGACGAACCACGACGGGAAGAAGTGCAGGAACAGCGCCGGCACTGCGAAGTTCGGGCCGAAGGCCTTGAAGTACGGCGCGAACTCCGGCATGTCCTTCACGCCGGCCGCGAGCGCCATGAAGCCGAGCAGCGCGAGCAGGCCGAGCACCAGCGAATACGCCGGCAGCAACGCCATGTTGCGGCGGATCGTGTTGCCCGACTTCGACGACAGCACCGCGGTGATCGAGTGCGGATACAGGAACAGCGCGAGCGCCGAACCCACCGCGAGCGTCGCGTAGGCGCTATAGCCGTTCAGGCTCGACACGTCCGGCGACTTCAGCAGCAGCTTGGCCGGCGGGACCGCGGCGAAGATATGGCCGAAGCCGCCCAGCTGCGGCGGAATCACGATGATCGCGGCGAAGATCGTCACGTAGATCAGGATATCCTTGACGACCGCGATCATGGCCGGCGCGCGCAGGCCCGACGTGTACGTGTAGGCCGCGAGGATCGCGAATGCGATGATCAGCGGCAGATCGCCGACGAAGCCGGTCGTGTCGAAACCGAGCGCGCCGATCACCACTTCGATACCGACGAGTTGCAGAGCGATGTACGGCATCGTCGCGACGATGCCGGTGACCGCGACGGCGAGCGCGAGCATGCGGCTGCCGTAGCGGGCCGACACGAAGTCCGCCGAGGTCACGTAGCCGTGCCGCTTCGCGACGCTCCACAGCTTCGGGAACACGACGAACGCGAACGGATAGATCAGGATCGTGTACGGCAGCGCGAAGAAGCCCGTTGCGCCCGCACCGAACACGAGCGCCGGCACCGCGATGAACGTGTAGGCGGTGTACAGGTCGCCGCCGAGCAGGAACCACGTGACGATCGTGCCGAAGCGCCGGCCGCCGAGACCCCACTCTTCGAGATGCGCGAGATCGCCGCGCCGCCAGTGGGCCGCGACGAAGCCGAGAATCGTGACGCCGATGAAAAACAGAACGAAGACGAAAGTTGCAATGGGGTTCATCGTTTGGCGCCCCCGTTCGTGCGACCCGTATAGCGGGACCTGGTCTTCGAATAGACGAACGCGGTGATGACCGCGCTGATCAGCACCCACAGCAGCTGATACCAGTAGAAGAACGGGAAATCGAACAGCTGCGGCTCGATCCGGTTGTAGGACGGCACCCAGATCATCGCGATCCACGGTAGCAGCAATAGCCAGAGCCAGTGCTTGCTGGCTTTCTTCACGTCGGCGTCGTGAGCCATGACGTCTCCTGTTTCCTATTTAGAATTTATCTGCCCGCGGTCGACGGGAGGTGGGACTCAGCGGGTGGTCGTCCCGCGGTCAGCCACGGGCTCCCCGAAAGCTTCGAAAGAGTATAGGAGTGGCGAACTCCCGGTCAAGCAGGGACGACCCGAGGCGCGTCGGCGTCCAACAACGCGACGAAGCGCCAACGATGCAGTCTGGATGACGTTGCGGCGTAGACGTGAAAAAAATACCGGAAGCAAAGCGGCCGTGCCGACCGATACGCCGGTACGGCCGCTTCATTCGTGCGCTGATCAGATTGCAAACGATGCGCCCGTCTGCCCCGTCGATTCGCGCAGGCCCTTGATCCATTTGCGCGCCGGCAAGCCGAGCTCGGCTTCGATCAGCTTCGCGCGCGCCTCTAGCGCGGTGAACGGCACGTCGAGCGCGGGGCCCGAGAACGCGATCGCGATACGGTTGCCGTCGTGCACTTCGGGCAGCGCGACGACGCGCCCGTCGAAGGCTTCGTTCAGACGCTTCATGTTGCGCACGAAGCTCGGATGATCGCCGAACAGATTCACCGTGACGATGCCCGCATCGGTCAGACACGCACGTGCCGCACGGTAAAAGCCGACGCTGTCGAGTACCGGGCCGCGCGCGGTCGCGTCGTAGACGTCGATCTGCAGCGCGCCGATGGTGCCGTGGTTCGCGCTCTCGTTGACGAAGTCCCACGCGTCGCTTTCATGCACGGCCAGACGCGGGTCGTCGGGCGGCAGTTCGAACATCGTGCGCGCGGCCACGACGACCGCCGGATTCAGTTCGACGGCCTCGACCTTCGCGCTCTTCAGGAAGCGGTGCGCGAACTTGGTCAGCGACGCGGCGCCGAGCCCGAGCTGCACGATGCGCTTCGGCGTTTCGAGGAATAGCAGCCAGGCCATCATCTGCTGCGCGTATTCGAGTTCGATGTGATCGGGCTTGCGTAGACGCATCGCGCCTTGCACCCATTCCGTGCCGAAATGCAGGTAGCGCACGCCGCCCTCTTCGGAGAACGTCACCGGTGCGAAGCGCGGCTTGCGCGGCGCTTCGATTTGCGGCGCGTCGTGTGCGTCGTGCTCGACGGTGCCGCTCGCGTTGCGCGTGGATTTGGGCGCCTTTTTGCGGGCCATTTGCTGTTTACCGCCGATGGCTTGGGCGTCACGGTTACGGAAAGCGCGCGCCTCGGCCGAAGCGCGCTTGATCAGATTCGTCATGTAGGGATGTCGCGCAACAGGCGCAATATTTTTGCTCGAACGAGAGCATAGCATTCGCTGCGGTTCGCTCATTCAAATCGACCGCTCACAAACTGCTTTCAACGAACTCACAACACGCCCACGACGAAGCCGAATTTAGTTCGGCATCCTCGAAGAACCAAAAATTTTTGCGGCCGCTGGTTCGCGACCAACCCGCGCCATTACGCGACGCGCAAACGATTCACGTGGCGCTTTATCGCCGTTCTCCGTCACCAGCCGCAGCTTGCAGCGCATTTCCTCCTGGTGCAGCGCCCGGCGAGATCATCTATTCCGAGGGCTACTCGGGTGAGCCGTGGTCTTTCTGATCACGGAGGGCAAGGTCGAACTTTCTACTCGCTGCGACGACAAGAAGGTCGTCGATTCGTTCGATGTACTCAATCAGATCGCGCAGGGACTGCAACAGGATGCGACGGGGAATGTGCTCGTCGAGGGGCATACCGACAGTGTGCCGATTTCGACCGCGAAGTATGCGTCCAACTGGGAGCTGTCGTCGGCTCGCGCGGGGGCCGTGGTCAGGTATCTGGTCGAGCGCGGGATCGAGCCGCATCGGCTGGCCGCGATCGGTCGGGCGGACAATTTTCCGCTGGTCGCCGGCAATGACGCGGCGGCAAGAGCGGCCAACCGGCGGGTCGCGATCGTCGTGCAGTATTGAACGCGTTCGCCGGTAGCATTGGCCGCCCTTCCCTGCTACGAGCCGCCCGCCGGCGGCTCGTCTTCACATCACCTCACTTCACGCATCACGTCATTCGACGCGTACCGCCCCGAGCGCCTCGTTCAGCGTGCGGCTCGGCCGCATCACCTCTTCGAGCTTGTTGAAGTCCGGCTTGTAATAGCCGCCGATGTCCGCCGGCGCGCCCTGCACCGACGCGAGCTCCGCCACGATCACCTGCTCGTTGGCGGTCAGCTGCGTCGCGAGCGGCGCGAACTGTGCGGCGAGCGCGGCGTCGTCCGTTTGCGCGGCCAGCTCCTGCGCCCAGTACATCGCCAGATAGAACTGGCTGCCGCGATTGTCGAGCTCGCCCGTCTTCGGGCTCGGGCTGCGATTGTTGTCGAGCAGCTTGCCGGTTGCGGTGTCGAGCGTCTTCGCGAGGACCTTCGCCCGGTTGTTGCCGGTCTTGATGCCCAGTTCTTCGAGCGACGCCGCGAGCGCGAGGAACTCGCCGAGCGAGTCCCAACGCAGATGGTTCTCTTCGACGAGCTGCTTCACATGCTTCGGCGCCGAACCGCCCGCGCCGGTCTCGTACATGCCGCCGCCCGCCATCAACGGCACGATCGACAGCATCTTCGCGCTCGTGCCCAGCTCCATGATCGGGAACAGGTCGGTCAGATAATCGCGCAGGATGTTGCCGGTAACCGAGATCGTATCGAGCCCGCGCACAACGCGCTCGAGCGTGTAACGCATCGCGCGCACCTGCGACATGATCTGGATGTCGAGGCCCGTGGTGTCGTAATCCTTCAGGTAGGCCTCGACCTTCCTGATCAGCTCCGCTTCGTGCGGGCGATACGGGTCGAGCCAGAACACCGCGGGCATGCCGGAATTGCGCACGCGCGTGACCGCGAGCTTGACCCAATCGCGGATCGCCGCGTCCTTCACCTCGCACATGCGCCAGATGTCGCCCTGCTCGACGTTCTGCGTGAGCAGCACCTCGCCGCTGGCTAGATCGACGATGCGCGCCTCGCCGTCTTCCGGCACTTCGAAAGTCTTGTCGTGCGAGCCGTATTCTTCCGCCTTCTGCGCCATCAGGCCGACGTTCGGCACGGTGCCCATCGTGACCGGATCGAACGCGCCGTTGGTCTTGCAGAAGTTGATAATCTCCTGGTAGATGCGCGCGAACGTGCTCTCCGGGATCACCGCCTTGGTGTCTTTCGGACGACCGTCGGCGCCCCACATCTTGCCGCCGAGGCGAATCATCGCCGGCATCGAGGCATCGACGATCACGTCGTTCGGCGCGTGCAGGTTCGAGATGCCCTTCGCCGAATCGACCATCGCCAGTTCCGGACGATGCTCGTGGCATGCGTGCAGGTCGCGGATCACCTCCTCGCGCTGCGATTCCGGCAGCGTCTCGAGCTTCTCGTACAGATTGACGAGGCCGTTGTTGACGTTCACGCCAAGTTCCTCGAACAGCTTGCCGTGCTTCGCGAACGCGTCCTTGTAGAACACCTTCACCGCGTGGCCGAAGACGATCGGGTGCGAGATCTTCATCATCGTCGCCTTCACGTGCAGCGACAGCATCATGCCGGTCTTGCGCGCATCTTCCATCTGGTCTTCATAGAACTCTAGGAGCGCCTTCCTGCTCATGAACATGCTGTCGATGATCTCGCCGTCCTGCAGCGCGACCTTCGGCTTCAGCACGATCGTCTTGCCGTTCTTCGTGACGAGTTCCATCTTTACGTCGCGCGCGCGATCGAGCGTCATCGATTTTTCGCCGTGATAGAAGTCGCCGTGCCGCATGTGCGCGACGTGCGTGCGCGACGCCATGCTCCATTCGGCCATGCTGTGCGGGTGCTTGCGGGCGTAGTTCTTCACCGCGGCCGGCGCGCGACGGTCCGAGTTGCCCTCGCGCAGCACCGGGTTCACCGCGCTGCCGAGACACTTCGAGTAGCGCTGACAAATCGCCTTCTGTTCGTCGGTCTTCGGATCTTCCGGATAGTCGGGCACCTTGTAGCCCTTCGCCTGCAGTTCCCTGATCGCGCTCGTCAGTTGCGGCACCGATGCGCTGATGTTGGGCAGCTTGATGATGTTGGTGTCGGGTAACGAGGTCAGGCGACCGAGTTCCGCGAGGTTGTCGGGCACCCGCTGCGCTTCGGTCAGAAACTCGGGAAACTCGCCGAGGATGCGGCCCGCGACCGAGATGTCGCTGGTCTCGACCTCGATGCCGGCCGGCCTGGTGAAGGTCCGGATGATCGGCAGGAACGCGGCCGTCGCAAGCAGCGGCGCCTCGTCGGTGAGGGTGTAGATGATGGTCGGTTGCTGGGTCGTCATTGCTAGGCTCTGGGCGGGCGGTTGAGAGGCATCTCGCACGTGATACGGGCAGGATGCACAAACGTCGATCAGGAAAACGACAACGCTAGGACACAAACGCTGTGCGTGGCGGATGGCGACGCGGGGCCCAGGAACGCCAAAGCGGAACGATTAAGCGAACACGGCGGACTGCGTCGCGCAGCGGGTCGCACGGTTGGATTCTGCCTCATTTTCGGGCTGCGAGGAGAATTTGGAATGTGAACAACGGGAGCACACATGGACACGGCAGAGCAAATGACGATCGCGGCTGACTGGATACGCGAGGCCGACGGCATTCTGATCACGGCGGGCGCAGGCATGGGCGTCGATTCCGGACTACCCGACTTTCGAGGCGATCACGGATTCTGGGCGGCTTATCCGGCGTTCAAGACCGGCGGAATCAATTTCCATGACATTGCCAATGGAACGGCCTTCCTGCGTGATCCGGTCCGCGCATGGGGCTTCTACGGCCATCGGCTCACGCAGACATGGAGTGAAGGCTTATCGTATGGCTGACGGTGACGAATATGGCAATCTGACGGGGTTGATCCGCTCTCGTTTCCACGAAGATTTTGACCTTTTCGGAAACTCAGTAGAAGAACTCGTTTCTTCCTATACCGAGAAAATGTCAACGACCGACAGTGACGCGCTCATATCTGACATAGATTCATTCAAAGCCGACTATCCAGAGACGTTGGACTCAGAGTTCAAGGAGCGGTTTGACCGCCAGTTCGATCGTGTTTTGTGGGGCTACACGACGGCTTCCCTCCTTGATGAAGTAAAACGGTTACTGAGTGAGTAGGCAATTGCTCAGGACCGGACCGCGTCGAGACACTGACGTCAGTCGCGCCATCGTGCATGCCAAGCGTGCGAACATTCGCACCGGTACAATCCTCCGATATCGATGTTTCCGCAGATCTGTCAAACCAAGCCGGAGCGTGTGATGGACGGCGATATCAGCAAAGCCCAATCCGACTGGATTTCCCGTTCGGAATCCACCCACGGAGTCGAACGCATCGAAGCGTTTTTCCACGGCAACGCGTACTCCATGCATCGGCATGACACCTACGCGATCGGCCTGACCCTCGCCGGCGTCCAATGCTTCCATTACCGGCGAGGTTTGCGCACCAGCCTGCCTGGACAGACTATGGTCCTGCATCCCGACGAAGTGCACGACGGTCAGGCCGGCACGAACGAGGGATTTCGTTATCAGATGATTTACGTGCAGCCCGCCGCGATCCAGGAAGTCCTAGGCGGCCGCACCCTGCCCTTCGTCGAAGGCGGCGTCACGACCGATCCGCGCCTGTTCGAAGCCACGCAGACAGCGCTGCGCCAGATGCGTGGCGACGCGGAGCCGCTCGAACGTGACGACGCGCTCGCCGGTCTCGCGCTCGCGCTGGATAACGCCTCGGGCGCGCGGCAGACGCGCAAGTCCGCGGATTTCGCGGCAGCGCAGCGAGCACGCGAATATCTGCACGCATCGTGCACGCACACCGTCACGCTCGATGAACTTGCCGTCGTCAGCGGGCAGGACCGCTGGAGCCTGTCGCGCGATTTCCGAACTTTTTACGGCACCAGCCCCTATCACTACCTGGTCATGCGCCGGCTCGAAGCCGCGCGCGCGATGATGCTGCGCGGCGTTTCCCTCGTGGACGCGGCGGCGGCAGCCGGCTTCGCCGACCAGAGCCACATGACCCGACATTTTCGCCACGCATACGGAATCCCGCCCGCACGTTGGCTCGCGATGACGAGCGATCGGCGCGCCGGCTAACGCAAGCTTGCACGATCGTTCAAGACACTCGCCGGCGGCGGGACTATGCTCTGTTCCAGGTATCACCCGAATGGAGCCACCATGCACAGCGATTCCCAGCCGACACCCGAGCAACGCGGCCAATACAAGACCATCAATCTGCTCGACAAGATCAGTCAGATCGACGACCACTGGCAGCCGCGCGTCGTGGCTGAAATGAATGACTATCAGTTCAAGGTCGTAAAGATAGCCGGCGATTTCGTCTGGCATCGGCATGCCGATACCGACGAGACGTTCATCGTCCTCGCAGGCCGGTTGCGCATCGACTTCCGCGACCGCTCGATCGAACTGTTTCCCGGAGAAATGGCGGTGGTACCAAAGGGAGTCGAGCACAAGCCGTATGCCGAGTCCGAGGTGAAGCTGCTGCTCATCGAGCCGCGCGGCGTCGTCAATACTGGCGATACGACCAACGAAAGAACGGCCGAAAACGACGTATGGATCTGAGAGCCGCCATGCAGACGCCGCGGCCGATCGTTCGCGAAGCCGTTTTCCCCGCCGACACGCACAACCTCGTCGCCGTGATCCGCGAATATGTCCGCTGGCTGGATATGGATCTGTCGTACCGTGGATTCGATGCAGAAATGGACGCGTTCGAACACGTCTATACGCTGCCATCCGGCATGTTCTTCGTCGCCGACGCCGGCGGCGAGTTCGCCGGTTGCGCGGGGCTGCTGCGCCATACGGCAGAGACTGCGGAAATCAAACGGCTCTATGTTCGTGAAGCATTCAGAGGGTTGTCGCTTGGCGAAACGCTGGTCACATCGGTGATCGGGAAAGCGAAGACATTGGGATTCTCGACCCTGGTTCTCGACTCGGTTCCGCAAACCCGTTTTGCACAGCTCATCTACGAGCGGTTAGGGTTCGTCGAAACCGCGCCCTACTACGAGAATCCAGTCGAAGGCACACGGTTTCTTGCGCTGGATCTATGACCGCAAATGGCATCCTGTCGGTCGATCAGACCCAGGTTAGCCGTCGCCATATGTCCAGCTTTTGAGCGTATGAAACCGAGGCATGGGCGGGACTGCTCGATGGCAAACGGACAAGCCGATATTGCTCGCCCCGCTCGCCCAACGCTTTCATCCCGATTTTGGCCGCCGTCCCGCCGTTGAAGGCGATGGTAGCCAGTTTCGGCAGCGTATCGATGAGAGCAATCAGATCGTTGCTGGCATGGTCGCGAATCCGGCTATCCAGGCTTCCTGCTCGACGAGCCTCGGCAACGACATCCCATAGTCCGATATGGTGTTCGAGCAACGTCTCGAGGCGCGTCGAATAGGCCATACCAACCAGATCCCGTTCTATCGCTTCACCGACCAGTAACCAGAATTTGTTCTGCGGGTGTGCGTAGTATTGGCCGTGAGCCAACGACACCTCGCCCGGCAAGCTACCGAGGATCAAGACCCGCGTATCGGCGTCGACGACAGGCGCAAAGCAACGCTTGAACGACATCAACGGCTCCGCTCGTCGGCGCTGCGCGGCACGCTGTGCGCACGCGACGCGGTGTGATCGAGCGGACGACCGTGCTCGCGCACCCGCGCGTGCGCGATATGCGCCGCGCCGGTGCCTGACGCGGCAGCGTGCGCGCGAGCGGCCGCGTCCAACGCACGCAAATGCTCCCACAGTGCCGGCAACATGCATTCGGTCACCATCAAAGGCGCGCCATGCCGCTCGAATACCGAGCGACGCGCCACCAGCGCATGCGGCGCATGCCGATCGCCGCCGTCGATTTGATGCGCGGCCAACCGATACAACGGATGCCGCTGCCCCACCCTGCGGCTCACCAGCGACGAACGCGCGACGCTGCTATCGCTATACAGCAACTCCGCGAGCGGCCGGGTGCGCAGCCGGCGCGTCGCCTGCCAGATGCCGACGCTCGCGGCACGCGGCGTCACGCTATGTGCGGCGACGAACGGCACGCCATCGACCGACAGCACCACTTCGCGCACCCACACCGGCGCGCGCGGCGCGAGTCCGAGCGCGGCGGCTTCGTCGGGCCACGGCAGCGCGACGGCTTCGCGAGTCACGCGCACCGCGACCGCGCCGAGCGCGCGCAGGTGCGCGGTCAGTGAACCGCCGCGGGTCAGCCAGTCTTTCTGGGCGGCGCTGAAAGTGGCCAAAGGCGCAACGCGCCAGTGGGCGTCGGCGGGATCGAAACGGATAGGCATGGTGTCGGATTATAGCGGCGTGCTCCGACGGTAATTTTTCGCGGCAACGACCGCGGCGATCGTGCGCGCTCCTTCAGCCAGGGCCGCCGACGCAAACCAGAAGGCAAAAAAATGCGCTGCCGAAGCAGCGCATTTCTCAACTACCGGGCGTCAATCCAGCAACGACATCAACGCTTCCGGCTTACGCTCAACCCGCGCGCGAAAGCAGCAACGCATTGGTCCGCTTCACGAAGCTCGCCGGATCTTCCAGCGCGCCGCCTTCGGCGAGCAGTGCCTGATCGAACAGCAGATGGCACCAGTCGTCGAAATTCGCGCTATCGGCATGCAGACCCTTCACGAGGGCGTGCTCCGGATTCACTTCGAGAATTGGATGGAACTCAGGCGCCTGCTGGCCCGCGGCCTTCAGCATGCGCTGCAGGTAGCCGCTCATTTCGCCGTCGTCGGCAACGAGGCACGACGGCGAGTCGGTCAGGCGGAACGTCAGACGCACGTCCTTCGCCTTGTCCTTTAACGCTTCCTTCATCTTCTCGACGAGCGGCTTGAACGCTTCGCCGATCTTCTCCTGCGCCTCTTTTTCCTCGTCGTTCAGCGCGCCGAGATCGAGGTCGCCGCGCGCGACGCTTTGCAGCGGCTTGCCGTCGAATTCGTTGAGGAACGACAGCATCCATTCATCCACCCGATCGGTCAGCAACAGCACTTCGACGCCCTTCTTGCGGAACACTTCGAGATGCGGGCTGTTCGACGCGGCCTGCCACGTGTCGGCGGTCACGTAGTAGATCTTCGTCTGCTCGGGCTTCATGCGAGCGACGTAGTCGGCCAGCGACACGGTCTGCTCGGCCGTGCCCGTATGCGTCGTCGCAAAGCGCACGAGCTTCGCGACGCGCTCGCGATTGGCGAAGTCCTCGCCGATACCTTCCTTCAGCACCTGGCCGAATTCCTTCCAGAAGCCCGAGTACTTTTCCTTATCAGCGTCGTTGTCCGCGTTGGCCAGTTCTTCCAGCATCGACAGCGCGCGCTTCGTCACGCCTTCGCGGATCGCCTTCACGTCGCGGCTTTCCTGCAGGATTTCGCGCGACACGTTGAGCGGCAGATCGGCCGAATCGACCACACCCTTCACGAAGCGCAGGTACGTGGGCAGCAGTTGCTCGGCGTCGTCCATGATGAACACGCGCTTCACGTACAGCTTCAGTCCGCCGCGCTGCTCGCGGTTCCACAGATCGAACGGCGCGTGCGCCGGCACGTACAGCAGTTGCGTGTACTCGCTGCGGCCTTCGACGCGGTTATGCGTCCACGTCAGCGGATCTTGATGATCGTGCGAGATGTGCTGGTAGAACTGCTTGTATTGCTCGTCGGTGATGTCGTTCTTCGAACGGGTCCACAGCGCGCTCGCCTGGTTGACGGTCTCGTCCTCGTCCTTCGTGACCATCTCGCTCTTTTCCGCGTCCCACTCTTCCTTCTTCATCAGGATCGGCAGCGCGACGTGGTCCGAGTACTTCTGGATGATCGACTTCAGCCGATACGACGACAGCAGTTCGTCCTCATCGGCACGCAGATGCAGCGTGATGGTCGTGCCGCGCGCGGCGCGCTCGATCGTCTCGACCGCGAAATCGCCTTCGCCTGCGCTTTCCCAGCGCACGCCCTCCGAGGCCGGCAAACCGGCGCGGCGCGTCTCGACGGTGATCTTGTCCGCGACGATGAAGCCCGAGTAGAAGCCGACGCCAAACTGGCCGATCAGCGCCGCGTCCTTCTGCTGGTCGCCCGACAGCTTGCCGAAGAATTCCTTGGTGCCCGAACGCGCGATCGTGCCGAGGTGCGCGATCGTCTCGTCGCGGCTCATGCCGATGCCGTTGTCGTCGATCGTGACGGTGCGCGCGGCCTTGTCGAACGACACCCGAATCCGCAGGTTCGTTTCGTTCTCGTACAGCGCGCTGTTTTCGATCGCCTCGAAGCGCAGCTTGTCGGCCGCGTCGGACGCGTTCGAAATCAGCTCGCGCAGAAAGATTTCCTTGTTGCTGTATAGCGAATGAATCATCAGTTGCAGAAGTTGCTTCACTTCTGCCTGAAAGCTCATGGTTTCCTGTGCCATGGTCGGACTTCCTCTCTGTTGCGAATTGGGGGATGAGCGGCGGCCGAAGCGGATTCCAACCGCGGTTCGGGCTCGCCGTGCCGGAGCGCCGGACCGCCGGAGCGCCGGACCGCCGGATCGTCCGCGCAAATGGGGACGCTCCGGCGCGGTTTCAAGAGGCCCGGCGCGCGACGCCGTCGAGATAACGGCTTAGGAACGCCGGTAATTCAGGATCGCCGCAATTGGCGATGTTGAAGCGCATCCACGTGCTCGGCGACTGCTGCGGCGAAAACAGCCCGCCCGGCGTCAGCAGATAGCCGGCTTCGTGCCCGGCCGCGGCGAGCGCGCCTGCGTCGACGCCGGTGTCGGCCCACAGGAACATCCCGGCCGTCGGCGTCAGAAACAGCTTCATGCCGGTCTTCTCGATCATCCGCACGGCCTTCTCGCGCACGCCGTCGAGCCGTGCGCGAATGCGCTCGACGTGCCGCCGGTAGTGGCCCTCGGTCAGGATCTTGTAGATCACGCGCTCGTTCAACTCCGGGCTCGTCATGCCGACCAGCATCTTCTGATTGGCGACCACCGTCGCGACCTCTGCCGCGCATGCGATGAAACCGACGCGCAGATTCGGCGCAAGCGTCTTCGAGAAACTGCCGAGGTAGATCACGCGCTTTAGCTGATCGAGGCTCGCGAGCCGCGTACCCGCGTAGCTGGGCGGGCACAGGTCGCCGTAGATGTCGTCCTCGACGACGATGAAGTCGTACGCCTCGGCAAGCCGCAGGATGCGGAACGCCTGCGCGGCGCTCAGCGAGGTGCCGGTCGGGTTCTGCAGCACCGAGTTGATCACCAGCATTTTGGGGCGCCATTCCTGGACCAGCGCTTCGAGCGCGTCGAGATCGGGGCCGTCCGGCGTGTACGGCATGCCGACGAGCCGCGCGCCCTGCGACGCGAAGCAGCCGAACATCTGGAACCACGCCGGATCGCCGACGATCACCGCATCGCCCGGCTTCACGTAGATGCGCGAAATGAGGTCGATCGCCTGGGTGATACCCGACACCATCACGATCTGCTCGGGCGACGCGCCGATCTCCAGCTCCTCGAGCCGCGTCTGCAACTGCTGACGCAGCGGCAGGAAACCTTGCGCGGTGCCGATGCCGAGCATCTGCATGCCGCTTTGCCGGCCGAGCGTGCGCAGCGCGTTGGTGATCAGGTCGCCGTCGAGCCAGCGGGCCGGCAGATAGCCAAGGCCCGGGCTGCGCTCGGGCCGCGCGCCGGTGTGCAGCATGTTGCGCAGCAGCCAGATGACGTCGATATTGGCCGGCGCGGGCAGCGTCTCGGCGCGCGGGTGCAGCTCGGTGACACTCGCCGCGCCGCCCTGGCGCTCGCGCACGTAGAAGCCGGAGCCGCGCCGCGACTCCAGAAAACCCTGCGCGACGAGCCGCTCGTACGCTTCGACCACCGTGAAGCGCGACACGCCCTTGTCGAGCGCGAGCTTGCGGATCGACGGCATGCGCATGCCGGGGCGGAACACGCGCTCCTCGATGCGGCGCCGCGCCCACTGGACGAGCTGTTCGACTAGCGTCAACGACGCGGTGTCGTGCGGGGCAGGAATCTGGGTAAGCGGGACGGACATGACGGACTCCAACTGTACCGAACAGTATCGCGCCGATTGTACCGTTACTGTGCAGGTCACGGCCGTTACATTTGAATCCAGCGAGGCTGGTGACACCATGTAAATCCACACGTATGGCCCGCCGATCCGGCAAACGGTTATGCTTACGGCCCCGGCAGCGCTGCCCTCAAGCGTGGCGCGCAACTGGCCCTTGCGCAGAACAGCGTTTTCCATCGATCCGCCATGACCACCCTGACAGCCCAATCGCTCAGTCTCGATCACCTCGTCGTCTCCGCGCGCACCCTGGACGAAGGCGTCCAGTACGTCGCCGATACGCTCGGCGTCGCGCCGGCCGGCGGCGGCGCTCATCCGCTGATGCGGACCCACAATCGCCTGCTCGGCCTGTGGGGCGGCGTCTACCTGGAAGTGATCGCCATCGATCCGCACGCCGCGGCCGACGCAACCGATGGCACCGCGCCGCGCCCGCGCCTGTTCGCGCTCGACGACCCGGCGACGCAGGCGCGACTGGAAAACGGGCCGTATCTGTCGCATTGGGTCGCGCGCGTCGAGCGGCCGAAGCATCTGGCGACGTGGCAAGCGCAGTATCCGCAGCGCATCGCGCCGGTCGTGCCGATGACGCGCGGCGATTTCACGTGGGGCCTGACGGTGCCCGACGACGGGTCGTTCCCCGCGTGGCAAGGCGCCGGCGACGGCGTGCTGCCCTCGATGATCCAGTGGGACTCGACGCGGCATCCGTCGCAGTCGCTGGCGCCGACCAACCTCGCGCTGAAAGCGTTGAAAGCCGTGCATCCGCGGCCAGAGCTGATTGGCGAGCAACTGCGCTGGCTCGGCGCCGCGCATCTGCTCGACGTACAGCCGACCGACGGCGCGGCGGCGCTCGTCGCCGAATTCGAAACACCCGAGGGTTCTCGAACCCTCGGATAAACAGCGCGTGATTGGGCAACCCCCGTGGCAACCCCCGGTGGCACCCCAGCGGCAATGGTTGGCCAGTCGCGCGATAATTGAAATTTTGACCGGTTCCAGAAATACCAGAGGAGATCATGGACCAAAGCGACCTGAAAGCCCCGACGTGGCAATTGTCCGAACGCGCGCGCAAGCTCACGAGCTCCGCGATCCGCGAGATCCTGAAGGTCACGGAACGGCCCGAAGTCATCTCCTTCGCCGGCGGCCTCCCCTCGCCTGCCACCTTCCCGGCCGAGCGCATGCGCGAGGCGTCCGACCGCATCCTGCGCGACACGCCCGCCGCGGCGCTGCAGTACAGCGCGACCGAAGGTTATCTGCCGCTGCGCGAATGGGTCGCGCAACGCCACTCGATCAACGGCGCGCAGATCCGTGCGTCGCAGGTGCTGATCACGACCGGCTCGCAACAGGCGCTCGACCTGCTCGGCAAGGTGCTGATCTGCGTCGATAGCCCGGTGCTGGTCGAAACGCCGACCTACCTCGGCGCGCTGCAATCGTTCTCGATGTACGAGCCGCACTACGTGCAGGTGCCGACCGACGAGCAGGGCCTGATCCCCGAGAGCCTGAAGCCGGAACTGACCAATGGCGCGCGTCTGCTGTACGCGCAGCCGAATTTCCAGAATCCGACGGGCCGCCGTCTGCCGGTCGAACGCCGCCGCGCGCTCGCCGAGTTCGCGAAGACCGCGCCGTTCCCGGTGATCGAGGACGATCCCTACGGCGCGCTCGACTATGCGGGCGAACCGCTGCCGACGATGTTGTCGATGGCGCCCGATCACATCGTCTATCTCGGCTCGTTCTCGAAGGTGCTCGCGCCGGGTCTGCGCGTCGGTTTCATCATCGCGCCCGAGGAACTGATCTTCAAACTCGTGCAGGCCAAGCAGGCCACCGACCTGCATACGCCGAGCTTCACGCAGCGCATCGTGCACGAAGTGGTCAAGGACGGCTTTCTCGACACGCACGTGCCGACGATCCGCGAGCTGTATCGCAACCAGTGCGACGCGATGCTCACCGCGCTCGAACGCTATATGCCCGAAGGCGTCAGCTGGAACCGTCCGGAAGGCGGCATGTTCATCTGGGTCAATCTGCCGGCGGGCATCGACACCATGAAGCTGCTCGAGGAAGCGGTCGCGCAGAACGTCGCGTTCGTGCCGGGCGCTCCGTTCTTCGCGAGCGAAGCCCAGCACAACACGCTGCGTCTGTCGTTCGTCACGGTGCCACCGGCTAAAATCGACGAAGGCGTGGCGCGTCTCGCCGCACTCGTGCGCGCGAAAATCTGAACGGCGTTAGCCGCACTGCCATCGGGGCGAAGCTTGCACGCGCGTTGCGCGCGGACTTCGCCCCGCCTGCATTCATGCAATCTCACCGAAACGAGGACACGATATGGCTCAATCGAATGTGTACGACAAGCTCAAGGAACTCGGCATCGAATTGCCGGCGGCGGGTGCGCCGGCAGCGGCCTATGTGATGAGCGCGCAAAGCGGCAACACGGTGTACCTGTCGGGCCACATCGCCAGGAAGGACGGCAAGGTGTGGGTCGGCAAGCTCGGCGCGACGCTCTCCACCGAGGAAGGCAAGGCCGCCGCGCGCTCGATCGCGATCGATCTGCTCGCCACCTTGCATGCGCACGTCGGCGACCTGAACCGCGTCACGCGCGTCGTCAAGCTGATGAGCCTCGTCAACTCGACGCTCGAGTTCACCGAGCAGCATCTGGTCACCAACGGTGCGTCCGAGCTGATCGCCGAGGTGTTCGGCGAACGCGGCAAGCACGCGCGCTCGGCGTTCGGCGTCGCGCAGATTCCGCTCGGCGCGTGCGTGGAGATCGAGCTGATCGCCGAGGTCCAATAGCATCGACGCGATGTGACAATGCGTGCGGTGTCGCGCGAGATTGGCACCTGATTCACGCCGCATTGCGATTGAAACGCGCCGACCGGTGTCACGCACCGGCGGCGCGTTTTTGTCTTATGGCGACGGTGGATCGCCGCCGCGCGGGCGGATAGAATCCGCGAACTCCCTCAACGTCCATTGCTCCGGGGCCTGTCGATGTCCGCTCACACCGTTCGTTTCAAACAGGTCGACGTGTTTACGTCGACACCGTTCAAGGGCAATCCGCTTGCCGTCGTATTCGATGCCGACGCGCTCGATACCGCGCAAATGCAGGCCATTGCGCGCTGGACCAATCTGTCCGAAACCACGTTTCTGCTAAAGCCGACCGACGCGGCCGCCGACTATCGCGTGCGCATCTTCACGCCGGGGGGCGAGTTGCCGTTCGCGGGTCATCCGACCTTGGGCACCGCGCATGCTTTGCGCGAAAGCGGCTACCAGCCGAAGCAGGCCGGCAAGCTGATCCAGCAATGCGGCGTGGGTCTCGTCGAACTCGAAGCGCTCGACGGCGGCGACAACATGCACGGCGCATGGGCGTTCGCCGCGCCGCCCGCGCGCGTGACACCGCTCGCCGAGCATCGTTACGAAGCGCTGTCTACGGCTTTACATAGTCAGGCGATCGACTTCAGCGCGCCGCCATGCGCGGTCGACAACGGTGCGCCGTGGCTCGTCGTGCGGGTCGATTCGGCACGCGCCTGCCTCGCGCTCGAACCCGACGCGGCGGCGCTCGCCGAGCTCGTGCATTCGGTCGACACGCACGGCGTCGCCGTGTATGGACCGCACGACGCCGACGGCCCCGCGACGTTCGAGGTCCGTTGCCTGATGGCGGGCGGCGGCTTCGGTGTCGGCGAAGACCCGGTGACGGGCAGCGCCAATGCCGCGCTCGCGGGTCTGCTGAACCTGCAGCGCCGTCGTCCCGCCGCGCGCTACACGGCGCGTCAGGGCACCGCGCTCGGGCGCGCGGGCGACGTGTCGGTCCACTACGACGATGCGCGCGGCAAGATCTGGATCGGCGGGCCTTCGGTGACGATCGTCGACGGCACGTGCCGGCTCGCGTAAGCGAGCTGCGGCTTCGCGCGCACGCCGCGGCGACACGCCACATGCCGCCGCTTCACACCACAAAAAGCCGCAGCGCGATGGCGCCGCCATACCTGGTTCTCCGAATTCATCGTGGCCGGATTGCAAAAGCCCTGCCAGAAACTGCCGAGTGGCAGGCACCGTTGCCGATGAAGTCTTCGACAAACCACGGACCGGCCGCGTCATAAGACCGGCGATGCAGGCCACGTGAACAGCCGCACCCGGGCGCCCGCCGCGCGAGCGTATACCCCATGCCCGGAAGCTTCCTTAATCCAGTGGCATTCAGTAATATCGAACCGTATCCGATGACCTGTGGACGGTCCGGCGCGGCGCCACGCCCTCTCCTCCTGCGCAGCAGCATTGGCATCTTGGTCACCATGCAGCCATCCTTCTATTTCGCGCAGTCGATGCCCATGCGTTTGCAAGCGGCCCGCACCCAGCCAAGGCCCGCGCGATGACTCAGTCCCGCTTCTCCGAGCCGCGCGAAGCCAGGCCGCGACGCGATCCATTGGTCACGCGCCGGCGCGCATTGCTCGTCATTCCCGCCCTCGGGGTACTCGTACTGATCCTGCTGTGGACCGTGATCTTCGCGCGGCTGTCGGTAGAAAGGGACGCGACGTACCGCGAAGCGATGGCGTCTTCCGCAATACTTTCCGCGGCGCTCGAGCAGCACACCATCAAGGCGATTCACCAGGTCGATCAGATCACGCGCTTCGTCAAGTACGAGTTCGAAAAGACGCCCGATCATTTCGATCTCGCGAGCACGGTCGAAAAGGGCGTCGTGCAAAGCGAAACGCTCGTGCAGGTGTCGATAATCGACGAGCACGGCAGACTGATCGCCAATACGGCCGAACTCAACCCCGCTCACATCGACTTGTCGGACCGCGAGCACTTCAAGGTCCACGAGCACGAAAACGACGACCAGCTGTACATCAGCAAGCCCGTGCTCGGCCGCGTGTCGGGTCACTGGACGCTGCAGATGACGCGGCGTCTCAATCATCCGGACGGCTCGTTCGCGGGCGTCATCGTGGTCTCCGAAGACCCGAGCTACTTTACGTCGGACTTCTACAACAACGCGGCGATCGGCCGCGAAGGCGTGATCGCGGTGATCTCGGACAGCGGCACCGTGCTCGCGCGCCGCACCGGCAACGCCAGCAGGACGAGCAGCACGTTCACCGCGAGCGGCACGTATCCGACCTCGGAGCATGTGTCGGGCACCTACGTCGATTCGATCGACAACGTCACGCGCATCGTGTCGTACCGGCACATCGACGGCTATCCGCTCGGCGTGCTCGTCGGTCTTTCGCAGGGCGAAGAATTCGCCGATTACAACCACACGCGCAACGTCTATCTGTTGATGGCGGGCTTCATCTCGCTCGCGATGCTCAGCTTCTTCGCGGTCGCGACCGGCCTGATAGGCAAACTGCTAGGCCGCGAGCGCGAGATGACGCAACTCGTCGAATACGATCTGTTGACCGGCCTGCGCAATCGCTACGCGACGCTGCAGGCGCTGCGCCATGAGGTCGCGCAGCCGTTCAACCTGGGTCGCCTCGCGATTCTTTTTATCGACCTCGACAACTTCAAGACCGTCAACGACACGCTCGGCCACAACGCCGGCGACATCGTGCTGCAGATGACAGCCTCGCGCCTCGCCACCGCGGTCGGCGACGACGGCGCGCTGAGCCGCATCGGCGGGGACGAGTTCGTCGTCGTGATCAAGGGCGACGATGTCGAAAAGCGCGCGATCGCGCTCGCCGAAGCCGCCGGCGCAGCGTTCTCGAAGCCGTTCGAGGTGCGCGGCAGCGCGTTCGTGCTGCATGCGAGCATCGGCATCGCACTGTACTCGGTCGCCAACGAAAGCGAGATCGACCTGCTGAAGAAAGCCGACCTCGCGATGTACAGCGCCAAGGACGCCGGCAAGAACTGCTACCAGTTCTATTCGCCGCATCTGTCGCATCGCGCCGACCATCTGATGAAGTGGGAGCAGCAGTTGCGCGTCGCGCTGGCCGAGGGGCAACTGTTCCTCGCCTATCAGCCGAAGATCGATCTGAAGCGCCGCTGCATCACCGGCTTCGAAGCGCTCGTGCGCTGGAACCATCCGCAGCACGGACTGATCCCGGCCAACGAGTTCATCCCCGTGGCCGAGTCGACCGGCCTGATCGTGCCGATCGGCGACTTCGTGATCGAGACCGCATGCCGTCAGCTCGCGCAATGGCAGCAGCAGGGCTACGACACGCTATCGCTCGCGGTGAACATTTCGGCGGTGCAGTTCTGGCGCGGCGACCTGTTCGAAACGGTCTCGCGCGCGATCGAGGAAACCGGCATCTCCGCCCGCCGCCTCGAACTCGAAATCACCGAAACGACGATGATGGAATTTCCGGAAGTGGTCTCCGAAAAGATCTTCGCGCTGAAGCGTCTCGGCGTACGCATCGCGCTCGACGATTTCGGCACCGGCTACTCTTCGCTGTCCTATCTCAACCGCTTTGCCGTCGATACGCTGAAGGTGGACCGCTCGTTCGTCCAGGCGATTCCGGGCGACCGCAGCGTCTGCGTAATGGTTACCGCGATCGTCAACCTCGCTCGCTCGCTCGGGCTCACGGTGGTGGTCGAAGGCACGGAGACCGAAGAGCAGATTGCGTGGCTGGCCGCGCTCGGCCATATCGAGGCACAGGGCTTTCTGTTCTCGCGGCCGGTGCCAGTGGAGGCGATCCCGGCACTGCTCGAGCGCTTCGGGGTATGCGGCATGAACAGCGTCGGCGGCCGCCGCGTCGCGCACGAAGCCCACAGCGCAAGCAGCCTATCCAGCAACAATTAAAGGACGGGCGCCCGCACGACGGGGCCCGTGCAGCGCCGATGCAGACCATCACGAGCGATGAGGCTGCCCGCCGCGGGCAACGGGAACCGCTATGGACGCTGTTCCGGGTCGTGTGCGGCCTGTCGGCGCTGTCGTGGGGCGGTCTCGCGTTGATGGCGCAGCTCGAGCATCATTACGTGGAACGCGAGGGGCGGCTCTCGCGCGTGGCGTTCTCGGACCTGATCGCGCTCGCGTGGATGGTGCCGGGACCCGTCGGCTGCAACGTCGCCGTGCAGCTCGGGCACGCGCTGCGCGGATGCGCGGGCGCATGGGTCGCCGGGGTGGCGAGCGTACTGCCCTTCTTCACGCTGATGACGCTGTTCGCGATCTTCTATCGCACGCCCATCGTGCACACGATCGCGTCGCAAACCCTGCTGCATCACTTCAGCGTCGTGCTCGCGACGCTGATCGCGCTCACCTGGTACAAGCAAACCCGCGCGCTCGTGCGCGGCAAGCTCGAATGGACGGCGGCGCTGCTCGGCAGCATCGCGCTGCTCTATGCGCACGGCGCCGCGGCGTATGTGGTGATGCTCGGCGCGGCCTTCGGCGCCGGCTGGTTCGCGAGTCCGGAGCGCGACTCGCGACTCGCCGTGTCGCTCCGGCGCGGCGACTGTCGGCTGCTGGCCTCGCTCGGCGTGCTGCTCGTGCTGTTTGCGCTGCCGCTGCCGCATCGCTATGACCTCGCGCTGCTGTGGCCGCGCCTCGCGGGCGCCGGCATGACGCTGTTCGGCGGTGGCTTCTCGGCGTTGCCGGTGCTGAAGACGCTGTTCGTCACGCCGGCGGTCGG
Source organism: Paraburkholderia sp. MM5384-R2 (assembly GCF_014201025.1). Lineage (NCBI taxonomy): Bacteria > Pseudomonadati > Pseudomonadota > Betaproteobacteria > Burkholderiales > Burkholderiaceae > Paraburkholderia > Paraburkholderia sp. MM5384-R2. The sequence goes on along the minus strand of NZ_JACHDI010000003.1, from coordinate 316,026 downwards.
CGTGTCCGATAACGACTTCACGCTCGCGTTTACGCTGTCGCCGTTGTCCCCGGGACCCCTGCTGAACGTGGTCCCGTTCTTCGGTTATCTCGTCGATGGCTGGCTCGGCGCGCTGATCGCGACGCTCGCGCTATTCGTGCCGTCAGGCTGCCTCGTCGTGCTCGCGCAGCGGCATCTGCATCAGTTGAAGGTGAACCCGCGCTTCGAGCACGGCATGAGGATTCTGCGCGCGGTCACGACCGCGTTTCTCGCGGTCGCGGTACTGCGCATTGCCGTGCACGTACCGCTGGAGCCGATCTATCTGCTGACCGCGACGTTCTCCGCGATGTGCTTCGCGAAGCTGAAGGTGCCGGTGTATGCCGTGTATGGAACGGTGGCGGTGGCGTGCGGTTTGTGGCTCGCGTACGGCGCCACGACGTGATGCGTCGCGGGCCGCACGAAGCCTGCTGCGCCGTTGGCGATCCGGTGGTCCGGCGGTCCGGCGGTCCGGCGGTCCGGCGATCAGAACCCGCGCGACAGCACAGCGAAGCCGATCGTCACGACGCCCAGCACGAGATTGATCAGCACGAGACGGCGGACCGTGCCGACCGCCTGCGCGCCATCGGGCCACTTCTGCGCCTGCACCGCGCGGCGAATGCGCGGATATACGGCGAAGCGGATATGCCCGAAGATCAGCATCATCACGATGCCGAGACCGGCCATCGCATGCAGCGGCCAGCTAGCATGAGCGCCGCCGAATTGCATCAGCAGGAAGCCGCCGCTGATCAGGATCACGAGCACCGACACCCCGACCCAGTTGAAGAAGCGGCCAAATACCGACTCCCACAGCGGCAGGCGCAGTTGCGGCGACAGATCGCCGAGCGCAGGGCGCAGGCAGAAATGCGCGAACACCATACCGCCGACCCACACCGCCACCCCGAGCAGATGCAGAAAAAGCGCGACTTCGATAGCTTTGTTCATGTAGTTTTCCTCTCCCGACGACGCCACACCGTTTAGAACACGCGATCCCGCTCAGCACCAACTGAGCGCGTTCGACCATACGTGATGCAGGCAGTTCCGGGTATCGACGTCTATTGCGTCGCGTTTTGTCGTTGTGATCGCGGCCCGTTCATCTGGCCGCGACGCCGCCGCGCCCCGTTTGCTTCCACGCCCTTCGCGCGACGGACTTTGCTGCGACAGACCGCGAGCGCCCCGCATGCTAGCAGGCGCTCACGGTTTTACAGCGTCAAACTTCGTTAAATCGACTCCACTAGGCCGGCAGCACCGGACGCATGCCGTCAAGCTTCAGCTTGCTGGCGGGCGCGCGTCCCTTGCGCGCACGCTTGCCGACATGCGCCGCAAGCTCGGCGCCGGCCAGCTTCTCCTCGTCGACGCGGCCGCCACGACGCGTGCCGATCAGCATCACGCCTGCTTTGTTGATCGCGAGCGCCTGCACGAGCGTTTCGTTGTCGTCGAGCGCCATCAGCGTGACGCCACGGCCGCCGCCCGACAGCGTCTTCATCTCGTCGAGGCCGAACACGAGCAGACGTCCGCCCGACGACAGACACGCGACCTGCGCCGCGTCCGGCAGCATCGGCATCGGCGCGAGCGGCGCGGCGCCGGCGTCGATCGTCATGAACGACTTGCCGGACTTCACGCGGCTCACCATATCGCCGACCTTCGCGATGAAGCCGAAGCCGTTGCTCGACGCGAGCAGCAGCGCCTGTTCCGCCGACGCCGCGTAGTAGTGCATCAAATGACTGCCCGATTCGAGCTCGATCAGCGACGTGACCGGCACGCCGTCGCCGCGTCCGCCCGGCAGTTGAGCCACCGCGACCGAATAGACGCGCCCGTTGCTACCCCACGCGATCAGCGTATCGGGCGTGCGGCATTGGAACGCCGCGTAAAGGCCGTCGCCGGCCTTGAAGCTGAAGCCGGCCGTATCGAGCCCGTGGCCCTTCAGCGCGCGCACCCAGCCCTTCTGCGACACCACGACGGTGACCGGCTCGTCGACCACGCGCGCCTCGAACGTCGCGCGCTTTTCCTGCTGGATCAGCGTGCGGCGCTCGTCGCCATACTGTTTCGCGTCAGCTTCGATTTCCTTGATCAGCAGGCGCTTCATCGCCGGTTCGCTGCCGAGCAGCTCTTCGAGCCTGGCCTTCTCGTCGCGCAGCTCGGCCAGTTCCTTCTCGATCTTGATCTTCTCGAGGCGCGCCAACTGACGCAGCCGGATCTCGAGGATGTCCTCGGCCTGGCGATCCGTGAGACCGAACGCGGCCATCAGCGCGACCTTCGGCTCGTCCGATTCGCGAATGATGCGGATGACTTCGTCGATATTCAGGAAGACGATCATCCGGCCTTCGAGAATATGGATGCGGTCGTCGACCTTCGACAGACGATGCCGCGTGCGGCGCGTCACCGTCGCGAAACGGAACGCGATCCACTCGTGCAGGATTTCGCTCAAGCCCTTCTGACGCGGCCGGCCGTCGCCACCGACCATCACCATGTTCAGCGGCGCGTTCGATTCGAGGCTCGTATGCGCGAGCAGCGTGTTGACGAAGTCGGTCTGATCGATGCGGCTCGACTTCGGCTCGAACACGAGACGCACCGGCGCGTCCTTGCCCGATTCGTCGCGCACCGCGTCGACGAGCCCGAGCAGCATCTGCCGCGTCTGCAACTGCTCGGGCGTCAGCGTCTTCTTGCCGAGCTTAATTTTCGGGTTGGTCTGTTCTTCGATTTCCTCGAGCACCTTCTGCGCGGCCGTATTCGGCGGCAGTTCGGTGATCACGAGTTGCCACTGGCCGCGCGCGAGATCCTCGATCTTCCAGCGCGCGCGCACCTTCAGGCTGCCGCGGCCGGTTTCGTACGCGGCGGCGATTTCCGCCTCGCTCGAAATGATCTGGCCGCCGCCGGGAAAGTCCGGACCGGGCACATGCTGCATCAGCTCCGCATGCGAGAGCTTCGGATTGCGGATCAGCGCGACCGCCGCTCCTGCGACTTCGCGCAGGTTGTGCGACGGAATCTCTGTCGCGAGGCCGACGGCGATGCCCGATGCGCCATTGAGCAGCACGAACGGCAGACGCGCCGGCAGCACCTTCGGCTCTTCGAACGAGCCGTCGTAGTTCGGCATGAAGTCGACCGTGCCCTGGTCGATTTCGGCGAGCAGCAGCTTTGCGATCGGCGTCAGGCGCGCTTCGGTGTAACGCATCGCCGCCGCGCCGTCGCCGTCGCGCGAGCCGAAGTTGCCCTGGCCGTCGATCAGCGGATAGCGCATCGAAAAGTCTTGCGCCAGACGCACGAGTGCGTCGTACGCGGACTGGTCGCCGTGCGGGTGATACTTACCGAGCACGTCGCCGACGACGCGCGCCGATTTGACCGGCTTCGCGTTGTCGCCGAGGCCCATCTCGTTCATCGCGAACAGGATGCGGCGCTGCACCGGCTTCTGCCCATCGCAGACATCGGGCAGCGCGCGGCCCTTGACCACGCTCACCGCATACTCGAGGTACGCGCGCTCCGCGTAGTTGCCGAGCGTCAGCACGTCGCTGTCCGACGGCGGCTCGTTGAAAAGGTCGAGAGTGTTATCGTCGTCCATCTAGATTCCGTGTCCGTGTTTGGCTTGAAGTGTCGTATGCCGCATTGAGGCGCAATGCGCTCAGATGTCCGCTTCCACTTCGTTGCCCTTCTCTTCGAGCCAGCTGCGGCGTGACGCCGCTTCGCCCTTGCCCATCAGCATCGTCATGCGCGCGACGGTCGCATCGTAGTCGAGTTCGCCGAGCGCGACCGGCTGCAGGCGGCGCGTGTCGGGATTCATCGTCGTGTCCCACAGCTGCTCGGCGCTCATTTCACCGAGACCCTTGAAGCGGCTGATCGACCACTGGTTGTCGCGCACGCCGTCCTTGCGCAGCTTGTCGAGAATCGCCTCGAGCTCGCCTTCGTCGAGCGCATAGAGCTTCTGCGCGGGCTTCTTGCCGCGCGCGGGCGCATCGACGCGAAACAGCGGCGGACGCGCGACGCACACATGACCGCGCTCGATCAGTTGCGGGAAATGCTTGAAGAACAGCGTGAGCAGCAGCACCTGGATATGCGAGCCGTCGACGTCCGCGTCCGACAAAATGCAGATCTTGCCGTAGCGCAGATTCGACAGATCGACCTTGTCGTCCGGATTATGCGGATCGACGCCGATCGCCACTGAAATGTCGTGCACCTCGTTGTTCGCGAACAGGCGATCACGTTCGGTTTCCCATGTGTTCAGCACCTTGCCGCGCAGCGGCAGGATCGCCTGGTATTCCTTGTCGCGGCCCATCTTCGCGGAGCCGCCCGCCGAGTCGCCCTCGACGAGGAACAGCTCGTTGCGGCCGATTTCCGTCGATTCGCAATCGGTCAGCTTGCCGGGCAGCACGGCAACGCCCGAGCTCTTGCGTTTCTCGACCTTCTGCCCCGCGCGCGTGCGCGCCTGCGCCTGCTTGATCACGAGGTCCGCGAGTTTCTTGCCATGCTCGACGTGCTGGTTCAACCACAGTTCGAGCGCCGGCCGAGCGAACGACGACACGAGCTTGACCGCATCGCGGCTATTCAGGCGCTCCTTGATCTGCCCTTGAAACTGCGGATCGAGCACCTTCGCCGACAGCACGAACGACACCCGCGCGAACACGTCTTCGGCGAGCAGTTTCACGCCCTTCGGCTGCAGGTTGTGCAACTCGACGAAGCTCTTGACCGCCTGATAAAGACCGTCGCGCAAGCCCGACTCATGCGTGCCGCCCGCGGGCGTAGGAATCAGGTTCACGTACGACTCGCGCGTGAGCGGCCCTTCCTCGCTCCACGCGACGACCCACGCCGCGCCCTCGCCTTCGGCGAACGTCTCTTCGCTCGCACGCGAGCTTTCCGCGTAGCGCTCGCCCTCGAACAGCGGAATCAGCAGATCGCTGCCGTTCATGCCTTCGAGCAGATAGCCGCGCAGGCCGTCTTCGTATTTCCAGCTTTGCCGCTCGCCGGTTTTCTCGTTGACGAGCGTGACCTCGACGCCCGGCAGCAGCACCGCTTTTGAGCGCAACAGACGCTGCAATTCACCGAGCGGCAGGTTCGGCGAATCGAAGTACTTCGGATCGGCCCACGCGGTCACGCGCGTGCCGGATTTCTTGTCGGCCTTGGTGGCGGCACGCACTTCGAGCGGCTTCGCGACGTCGCCGTGCGCGAAGCTCAGTTCGGCGACCCTGCCGTCGCGCCACACGGTGACGTCGAGCCGCGTGGACAGCGCGTTGGTGACCGACACGCCGACGCCGTGCAGACCGCCCGAGAACGTATAGGCGCCGCCGGCGGCCTTGTCGAACTTGCCGCCCGCGTGCAAGCGCGTGAAAACGATTTCGACGACCGGTACGCCTTCGTCGGGGTGCAGGCCGAACGGAATGCCGCGGCCGTCGTCGTCGACCGAGACCGAATGGTCCGCGTGCAGCGTGACCGTGATTTGCCGGCCGTAGCCGCCGAGGGCTTCGTCCGATGCGTTGTCGATGACTTCCTGAATGATGTGCAGCGGATTCTCGGTGCGGGTGTACATGCCGGGTCGTTGCTTGACCGGCTCCAGACCCTTCAACACCTTGATCGACGCTTCGCTATACGCGGCGTTTGGCTTTTTCGTAGACATGATTGACTCGGTGCGTCGGTTCATCGTTGTCCACAGGTCCTGTGGACAGGGCCGTGGACAATGCGTTGAGTATTCAAAAAAAGCGAAACGAAACAACGGGGTTAGGTGGAGCGCCCGCGAGGCGGGCAAGCTGTTTTGTCGCGCGGCTTCCGTTGGCGCGCTCGAATGCCGGAGATGGACGCACAGCCCGCCGGGGAAGCCTGTTCGCGGGGTATTGTACTGATTTCGATCACGGCGGCAATTGACCCCGCGCTGAATTGGCCGACTGGATAAGGCGCGGCGGGCGTTGGGGGACATGCAATGAAGGATGGACGGCTCGCAGGACGGCGGCGCGATAGGTATCGGCGGAACATGCACGGGCGCGCGCCGGCTGAATTTCGGTGCCGTGCGCGGCGGCGCTTTCTGTTGTTTTTGTGCCGGCCGCGCACGCCGCGTTACTTGACGCGGTTTTCCAACTCGTCCCAACGTTCGAGCGCGAGCATCAACTCCTCGTCGATCTCGGCATAGCGCTCGGTCAGACGCGCGCCTTCGCGTGCATCTTTCGCGAACACCGAGCCGTCTTCGAGCTGCGCGCCGATTGCCTTCTGTTCGGCCTCGAGGTCGGCAATCATTTTCGGTAGCGCCTCCAGTTCGCGCTGCTCCTTGAACGACAGCTTCGCGCTGCGCTGCGCATTGCGGCCCGACGCGCTGTCCTTCGGCGCCGCTTCTTTCGGCGCTTCCTTGCTCGATTCTTTCTGCGCTTCGAGCGCGAGTTGCTCCGAGCGATCGCGCTGCGTCTGCCAGTCCGTGAAGCCGCCGACGTATTCGCGCCACTTGCCGCCGCCTTCCGAGGCGATCACCGACGTCACGACGTTATCGAGAAAGGCGCGGTCGTGGCTGACGAGCAGCACCGTGCCGTCGTAGTCGATCAGCAGTTCTTCGAGCAGTTCGAGCGTCGGAATGTCGAGGTCGTTGGTCGGTTCGTCGAGCACCAGCACGTTGGCCGGGCGCGCGAACAGGCGCGCGAGCAACAGCCGGTTGCGCTCGCCGCCCGACAGCGACTTGACCGGCGAACGCGCGCGCTCCGGCGCGAACAGGAAGTCGCCGAGATAGCTCATCACGTGCTTCTTCTGGCCGTTGATTTCGACCCACTCGCTGCCGGGGCTGATCGTGTCCGCGAGACTCTTTTCGAGATCGAGCGCCGCGCGCATCTGATCGAAATACGCGACCTGCGGATTCGTGCCGACGCGCACGTTGCCCTCGTCCGGCGCGAGTTCACCGAGGATCAGCTTCAGCAGCGTGGTCTTGCCCGCGCCGTTCGGACCGACGAAGCCGATCTTGTCGCCGCGCATCACCGAGGCCGTGAAGCGGTCCACCACCGCGCGCTCGCCATAGCGCTTCGTCACGTCCGTCAGTTCCGCGACGATCTTGCCGGACTTCTCGCCCTGACCGACGTCGAGCTTCACGTTGCCCTGCACGTTGCGGCGCTCGGCGCGCTCGTTGCGCATCTGCACGAGGCGCGCGATGCGGCCGACGCTGCGCGTGCGGCGTGCCTCGACGCCCTTGCGAATCCACACTTCTTCCTGCGCGAGCAGTTTGTCGAACTTCTCGTTCTCGATGCGCTCGACTTCGAGCTGCTGCGCCTTGCGCGTCTGGTACGCGGAGAAATTGCCCGGATACGACAGCAGCCGCCCGCGATCGAGCTCGACGATGCGCGTCGCGACGCGGTCGAGAAACGCGCGATCGTGTGTGATGAACAGCAGCCCAGCGCGCAGCGACACCAGCAGATCTTCGAGCCAGCGGATGCCGTCGAAGTCGAGATGGTTGGTCGGCTCGTCGAGCAGCAGCACGTCGGGCTGCACGACGAGCGCGCGCGCGAGCGCGGCGCGCTTCTGCATGCCGCCCGACAGCGAGCCGACGCGGGCTTCGCCGTTCAGGCCGACCTGCTGCAGCGTGGTCGCGACGCGCGTGCTCCAATTCCATGCGTCCGCGGTGTCCAACGACGATTGCAGCGTGTTCATGCGCGCGAGCAGCGCGTCGTGTTCGGCGCCCTCAGGCGTGTCGGCGAGTTGATGCGCGACCGCGTCGTATTCGTCGAGCAGCGCGCGCGCCTCGGTGAGTCCGGCGGCGACCGCGTCGAACACGGTGTCGTCGGCGTTGAACTCGGGCTCCTGCGGCACGTAGACCGTGCTCAGATGCTGCTGACGCGTGACGAGGCCGTCGTCGGGTTTGGCCAGATCGGCGACGATTTTCAACAGCGACGACTTGCCCGCGCCGTTGCGCCCGATCAGCCCGACGTGCTCGCCCGCTTCGAGCGAGAAATCCGCGTGGTCGAGCAGCGCGACGTGACCGAACGCGAGCTGCGCTCCGGTAATGGTGTAAAGCGACATGGGAATGGGAGAAGACAGCGATGAGTCGGAACTGCTCATTGTACCGGGCGCAGGGCCGGTCGCAGGTATGCCGGGCGGGAACATCCGTGCGATGAAGCGCGCGACACAGCGTGCAACGCGATCGGCGCGGGCCGGCGACGCGCGCGCCGGGCCGGCCTTTCAAGCAGTTGCTTACTTGACGTGCACCGTGATCGTCTTGCTCATCTCCGGCCCATACGAGCGATGCGCGCCGTCGCCGAATTGCAGCGTCAGCGTATGGTCGCCCGGCGGCAGCGTCAGATCGGTTTCAGTCTGGCCTTTGCCGAAGTGCAGCGACTTGTCGGTCGCGGGGACGACCTCGCCCTTCGGCAGCGGCTTGCCGTCGATCAGCAGGTGATGATGCCCGGTGCCGTCCGTCAGCGTGCCGGCGGGCGCGATCTTCATGCCGTCGAGGCCAAACACGACGTGCACCGGATTGGTGACGGTCGCGCCGTCCGCCGGTTGCACGAAGGTCACGCCCTCCGCCTGCGCCACACCTGACCCGGCGAGTAGCCAAGCCGCCGCGACGCCGACCAACCATCGGTTTTTAAACATCGTCTTCTCCTTTGGAAACGAAACCCGGCGATGCGTCGCCGCCAGCGGCCTCGCCCGAGACCGATCGTCGCAACACGTGCGAAGCGAGCGCCGCATCTGTCCAATCAAATAGCTTGCAGGTCAAAGCGTACACGGCTTGTGTGACGAGGCCCATCGCGCGAACCCGGGCTCGCCGCAGAGGCGTTGGGGCGGCGCCGCATCGGTCGTCTGCGGTTGATTTGACAAATTCCGGTAATATTGCGGGTCGCCGCGCCGCCCCATAAAGGGGCAGAGCAAGCCGGCCATTGCATTGAACGAGAGAGCGTGTCGTGAGCGAAGTAATCGAAGTGACGGAATTCAAGAGCTGGGTCTGCCTGATTTGCGGTTGGATCTACAACGAGGAAGACGGGCTGCCCGAAGAAGGCATCGCACCGGGCACGCGTTTCGCCGACATTCCGGAAGACTGGCGCTGCCCGCTGTGCGACGTGGGCAAGGCGGAGTTCGCGGTGGTGGAGTTTTGACAGTGAGATGAGCTTCGGGCGATAGGCGCGGTTACGTGCGCTTCGCCAGATGCTCAGGTGGTTTGCGCGGCCCGGCAGGCGATGTCTGCGGGGCCGTTTGTTTTTGCGGGATTTGTGCGAGGCGCGGGCGGCCCCTGGCTTGGCTCTCCTTTTGCCCGCGCCGGTTTGATATACTCTGCGCTCGCCGATCTGTCCGGCTCGGTCCTCTCCCTGTAGTTCAATGGATAGAACAAGTGCCTCCTAAGCGCTAGATACAGGTTCGATTCCTGTCAGGGGGACCATAGATGCTCCAAGCGACGCCCAAGTTTTACAAGAAAACCCCGCAAAGCCATGTGCTGCGGGGTTTTTTGTTTCCAGCGTCGCCAATCATTGCCAATTGACAGCCAGAATATTCGGGGGTATCTCTGGGGGTGCGTAACAGATACCCGAAAGAGATACCCCCATGCCGCTTACCGATACCACTATCAAGAACGCCAAGCCTGATGCGAAGCCGCAAAAGCTGTTCGACGGCGGCGGCCTGTTCCTGTTCGTCAAGTCGACGGGGCAGAAATACTGGCGACTCAAATATCGGATTGCCGGAAAAGAAAAGCTGCTCGCGCTGGGCGTCTACCCTGATGTATCGCTGGTGGCGGCGCGAAAAAAGCGCGACGAAGCCCGCGAACTGCTGGCGGCTGGCATCGACCCGGGCGAGGCAAGGAAAGACGACAGGCGCACCGCACGGCTCAACGCGGAAAGCTCGTTCGAAGCAGTGGCGCGAGAGTGGTTTGAGGCGCAGCGCGGCGGACGGACGGCGAGCTATGCGGACAAGGTTATCGCGTCGCTGGAGGGTGACGTATTCCCGACCCTTGGCGGCCGCCCTATTGCTGCGATCGAGGCGCATCGCCTCGTGGAAGCGCTTCGGGCCGTCGAAGCGCGAGGCGTGCGCGAGACGGCAAAACGCATCTTGCAACGTAGCCGAGGGGTATTCCAGTTCGGAATAATGACGGGGCGATGCACGCGCAGACGCGCCGCCAGATTTCCCGTTCCCCCGTTTGGGGGAGCGGCGTCGAACTGGCAGCCGGGAAAGACGGGCACAAAAAAGCCGACTCGCGAGGGTCGGCTTCTGCGTTTGGGCCGGCTCACGCCGCGCTATCGGTACTCGTCAATCTCGACCGTGCCGCCCATCGCTTCCATCAGGGTGCGGATATCGTCGGGCACATCGGGCACGCGGTCGCCGCTCTCGTTGTACCAGTAACAGAAGAAGCGCATCCGAAGTCCCTTGTCTGCGAGCAGTTGGCCAAGTTCCGCTCTCGGCAGATTCAGGCGCCCAATCAGGTAACGCAAATGCGGCTCAAGTGAATCGCTACGAACTGCGCCCTCACTGCGCACGCCCCAAAGGCCAACGCGGCCCGGCGCGCTGCTCGGTCGCCCAGACGGTGTGGTGAACGGCTGTCCCTTGGTAATCGCTGTATCCGGCTTGATGTCGAAATACGCCGTCCAAAAGGCTGGCTCCAATGAGTCGCCGGATATGTAAAAGGTCGCGTGCGCAAGTTGGTGATCTGCCATTGGAGCGGCCTCAGTTTGCCCAGTCATGAAAATTTCCGATGTGGTTACCATTAAAGTACACGTCGCCGTTGTCATGCCAGATGACGTTATCGGCTGGCCCCAAGCCATTGCCTGGCTTGAACCTGTGCAAGATAGCCCCAAACGTCTTGCGGTCATACCCCAGCATCTTCGCCGCGTAGTTTGGGTTGTTCGTGCTCGCGGCGAGTTCAACGACATCGCCGCTCAACGCATCAGGCACATACTCAAACGGCTGCGCGTCGCCGAGCAGCGTTGAGGCGCCTCTATCGCTAGCTCTGGCTGCGCGGGCAGCGTTCAGTTGGGTTTGCCAGGTGGCCGGATCGTACTGCACAGACAGAATGGTTTCGCCGTTCGCCTGACTGCCGGCCTTCACTACGGGATTCATTAACGGCGTGCTGCTGTACGGTGACGGAAACAGGCCGTGACGCGGACCTTTAACGGCAAGCAGTTTGCCCCGGCGAAGCTCTTCGAGAAGCGCAACGATGACCCACCAGCCATCGGCGTCAGGATCGCGGTCCCGGACCCTATGAAAAAACAGCCAGCTGCGGCCAATGAGATTCCTGACCAGCTTCCGGTCCTCCTCCCACTTCCTGCGATTCAGTGCGGCGATAGCAAGAAATTCCCGCGTCTCCGCCCTGGCCCTCTCAAGGTCTGCGGCCTTGCCGAGGCACGCTTTATAGTGCCTTTCGTCGCAGATGACATAACAGCCACCCGGTGGCCGCTGGCAGAACAGCTCCACGGAGTGCATTTCAAATACGGACAGGGACATTGGTGTGTCGATGGTCTATCTGAAGTCGCTGCCGGGGTTGACAGCAGTCAGATAATTACCGTGCGACAGGCAGTACGTACATGGGCGACCGCCCAAAATCTCCCTGGCTTTCGATGAAACAGAAAAAGGCGCCCCCAAGAACGTTGCGGTTTTTCGCGCCCGTAGCGCGGATGCTCGCGGGCAGCGACCGTACCGCCGGTCTATGACATTTCAAGCCGCGATCCACCTCCTGCACGTCACGAGCCGCCGAAGTCGCCCAAGGTCTAGCCGCCGGGCGCACAAGCAGGCCAAAACTGATCGCGACCGCAAGGTAATGCCCGCCGGTGCGGCGGTTCTACGGCGTATCGATCGCGGTGAGTGGGATGAGGCCGAGTTCCGGCAGATGATGGGCGGTGCGCTATCCCGGCCCGCTGACCGCGCGCTGTTCGATCTGGAATGAGCAGGCCACCATGGCAAGTGTCCGATGGTTGTCAACGCAACGTTGATCCATGGCCGCTTGCTTGTGGATAAACGGGGCAGCAAAAATAATTGGGGGTACTTTTGGGGGGTATCTGCAATGGCGATCGGCATGAAAAACCTTACTCAGTAACGCATTACGTCGACAATGTGAGATGTCAGGGACCAGATAGCTTCCCGGCGTTGCCCAGAAAAGTATTGGACATGGGCCCAATCTGCACTGACGAGTCGCCGCGAACGTGAGACGGTGCGGAGGCAGCGCGCAGAAATTCAGCGAGCTTCACCTGTTGCGGTTCGTCCCTCGCCAAAGTGGTCGGGCTGGCAGTGACGATGCGTTTGCGGCCAGCGCGTACCTCTCTACTCCCGGCGTCGCCGCAATATTCCGCTCGAGCATAGACCACGCAAAGGTTGCCGGCTCTCGACTGGATTTCGATTGCCACTAGCCCATCCATTCGTGCCCGCTCTAGCGGTACTCGTCAATCTCCACTGTGCCGCTCAGCACTTCTGGCAGTTCGTCCTCGTTGCCGTCGCCGGACAGCAGTTCGGAAAGCTCGTCTGCGCGTACCGCCCGCATCGCTTTCTCGATCTCCCTGTCGTATCGGCGGTCGTTCGGATCATGCCGGGCGTGCGCCTTACGCGCGTACTTCTGAACGAAGCAACCACGCTCGCCAGCGAGGCGGTCCCGCTTTCGTTTTGCGATCACGGGAGCCGAGGGCCACATGTTCCGCAGTCGGTCTCATGGACCTCAAGCGAGTCACACTCAATCGCGAGTTCGGCACCCAGAGTGGAATAGATGAAAACAAGCAGTGCGGCTTTCTTGTCGGTAAGTCGCTCTCCAGCTTCGAGCACAGCACTGGCCCGCGCGTGCTTCGCGTCGTCCGGGGCAACGATGTGAATGCCGTAGACGATATTCAGCAAGCCAAGATGCTCAACCGAAACACACGTCACGCCGTTGAACGTGACCAACGCGCGCCTGTTGGCAAGGTACAGGCCTAGCGTCAGCGTCCGGGGCTCGGTATTCGGGCCAATGACCACGCTGTCCAGATACCAATCGTGGAAATAGCCCCACGCCTTCAATATTTCATCCGTCATATCGATTTACCAAGGGAGTAAGGAGACCGGCGCGCCCTCGTCGCGGATGTAGCCGTCCCAATTGTGCGCGTGCGGATTTGGATTGCCGTGGTGCGCTTCAAGGTCAAAGTCCGCTGGCGGCGTGCCATTCGGCCCGAACTGACGCAACTGCGGCATCGTCCCCGGCATACTGGAGATCCACGTCCCCGGCGTGCCTTTGAACGGCATCCCGGCAACTTCATCTGCTGCGCCACCCGGCATGTCGGGCTGATAGTCGAACGCCTGCGCATCGCCAAGCGGCGTTGATACCGGCGTAGCGATGGTTCCATCCGGAAGCACGTACCGGGGCGGGCGAACCAGATGGCGAGATCATCGTCGGCGGCCAGTCGCGGAAGTACTGGACGCTGGAATGAACGCCCGGCACTCACCACAGGCAGCGAGCGCCTGAATAGCTGCGACGGCGTGACGGTCGCGTAGTACGGCCGGATCTTCTGCTCAATAGGCGCACCGCCTCCGCGCGACGTACGCGGCGTGGGCACGACTGCGATCACATCGCCACGTTCGACGGCGTTCTGTAGCGCCCGGGCGGTCTGCTCTGGAGCAGCGCTACTCGCGTATGCGCCACTGCGCGCGTTGCGCATGAATTCGACGAGCCGCGCTAGCTGACGTCTGTCGCGCGTGAGTTCCCGCAGTCCTGCCGAGGTAATGAGCTGGCGGCCGGCGCGCGCCTCGTTGCTCAGGGCATTACCGTGATACTCATGTCGCGTGTAGAGCGTGCAGCGCCGATGCGTTCCGACGTCGAAGTCAATCGCCATCTGTCTGTAATCCCATCAACTTGTGCCTCCTCCAAAAGCGATTTGAAGAGGCTATGTAGCACAAAGCCGGGAACGGAGCGACAGATCCGACACAATCGTTGACACTCGTCCCTGCGCCGGTCCGCCATGCGTCACCACGCACGGCCGTGCGCGCGCCGAGGCGCCAAAAAGGCCGGACGAAAAACCGGACTTGCAAGGATTCCTCCAAGGAGGAGACGAGTCTAGATGCTGCTGAATGCAGAGCAGCACTGAGGCGGCGAAGCGGCGAAAAACTACTCCCTTATGTGACGCCGGATATGAAGCGGCCCCGCTTTAGGGGCTATACAAGCAAATCAATCGCCCGGCGATCGATTGCGCGACATCTAAGTCACACAGGAATCGCACCCGTTTTTCCTCAGGAGACCGATTCTAGGGGCACAGGTGGGGGGCACAAAAAATCGAAAACTCCCCGCAAACACCGCCAGCCTTGACGTATAAATTCTGTCAGGGGGACCAACCGCCACCGGTGCTCTTAAAAGCCCCGCACACCTTGCGCTGCGGTGCTTTTTGTTGCCGATCCGCCTTCCAGGCAAACCACCCGTTCGACAACCCCGGAAAATCAGGCCGCTCCCGGAAATCTCAGATCGCTATAATCGGCGAGCCGACTTCGAAACGTTTCCGAGGACCGACATGGATCAAGCGCTTGAATGCGTTACCGCGTTGAATTTTTGTGAGCAGGCCTATCTCGCCGCAAATCCGGACGTCGCGGAGGCCGTCAGGCTCGGCGCATTACGATCGGGAAGATCGCATTTCGAAGTTTTCGGAAGCGCCGAAAGTCATCGCAGGCAAGATGCACAGGTGGCGGCCCAATCCAGGCAGGAACGAAGAAAAAGAATAACGTCTGTCCTTCGCACTGATATGCCATTTAGAGACGACGGAAAATATTTCGATTTTTTGTCGCCCGATCTGCGCTCCCAGTTCGACATTTACGACTCGGACCTGGCCGGAAGCAATCTGTACGATCAGGATGCACTGAGTATGATCGAGCGCCATCCGTCGGGGATCATTCTGGATTGTGGGGCCGGCAGCCGTCCTGCGATCTACGAAAACGTGATCAATTTCGACATCACCAACTATCCATCCACCGATGTGCGAGGTGTCGGCGAAGTTCTGCCATTCAAAGATGCATCGTTCGATGGCCTTCTGTCGTTGAATGTCCTCGAACATGTGAAGGACCCATTCACTGGCGCCAAAGAGATTCTTCGCGTGTTGAAGCCAGGAGGCGATCTGGTCGTGGTGGTTCCGCTCACTCAACCTACTCACGGCTACCCGCATCACTACTACATCGGCCATCTGGTCGATTTACTGGATCATGAGCGAATGGGCCGATGGTCTCGACGAGAATGCGCTGAAGGAATTCAAGGCGCTCACGGTCGAAGAAATTCTGCAAGGACCGCCGACGTTGCTGGATCGATCGTTTGTGAAGCAGCTAAGCGCAAAAAAGAATCTCGACATTGCGAGTTCGACGACGGTGATCGCGAAACGCGTTTGAGACGACGCCAGTCCAGCGGCTCCATTATTTTTGCATCGGCCGACGGATACTTTGCTCGTATATCGAAGGATCGACGACGTTCATCTGATCCTTTGGGCGTTCACCAAAAACTCGCTCGAAGTCCTCGGGACCCAGAATGTCAGCAGCGTCGTGGAGAAAAGACGAATAGGCCTGGTTCAGCTCCGAGGCGGACGGAACATCGCCGCCCTGCGGGGCAGGTTGCAAACGCTCGACCCGCACCATGAATGCGCGTCGATGATTCATCAACGACTTGATTTTCGCATCCGCGTCGGGACCCTTCAAAGTCGCCTGAAGATGCTCCTGAAAATCGTCGACATCGGATTCCTGATGTCCTGGCTTCATCGCATCACTCCCGCTTGGTGTCGAGCACTGAATCTTCTTGCTCGCCCATGCAGCATGCTGCTTGCCGTATGGTCCGAAGATCGCGATGCTCAACCAGTAGCCCCTCGACATGCGGACGGTAGCTGGAGCCGCTCCACCGCTGCCGGTCGCCCAAAGAATCTGGTTTGACAGCTGATGGCATACACCATCGCGACCATAGCTGAAGATCGTTCCACGAGCGGCCGGATCGATGTTCGAGTCCACATCGGGCTTACATAGACAACTAGCATAAAGCAGATTTGCCGCGCCGGAAGCCAAAAAACCATCCGCACTGACCGGCGTCCCACCTCGGGCGTGGAAGCCGCCCCAGCTGTACCAATAGTGCTCGCCCGCGATCAGGACGTCCGCCAGCGCTGGGTAAATCTTCACGCGGCTGTCGTAGGTCGTCACCCATGTATGGTCGACCACGGAATCCTGGAAATACGCCGGAACGGACCACGCGAACAATGTAACGGCGCTCATTGCTTCACCTTTTCGTCCGGTCGCATCACAGCGCTGTCGCGCGATTCTCGCCCGACAAGCCGGTAAGAACTTTACTCACCTCAAAGGTTATACGCGCTCAGCGGTCTTAATTTCAAGGACACGAAAAACCGTCGAAGCACCAGAAACGACGACAGCGCATGCCAGGCGCTCACGCGCGGAAAAACACGGACGAGCCAGCCATGCGCGGCGACGATGCCGTCGGTATGAAACGCGACGACGCCCAGCGCGGCGAGCGCGCGCAACAGGCCATCAACCCGGCCGCTGCGGAATATTCAGGCCGCGCACCACCGCCGGACGCTCGACGAACGCCGCCAGCACGCGCCGCACGTTCGGGAAGTCCTGAATGCCGACCAGTTCTCCCGCCTCATAGAAGCCGACCAGATTGCGCACCCAGGGGAAGATCGCGATATCGGCAATCGAATACTGATCGCCCATCACCCATGAGCGCCCTTCCAGGCGCTGCTCCAGCACGCCGAGCAGCCGCTTCGATTCGGCGATGTAGCGATCGCGCGGACGCTTGTCTTCGTACTCCCTGCCGGCGAATTTGTGGAAGAAGCCGACCTGGCCGAACATCGGACCGATGCCGCCCATCTGGAACATCACCCACTGGATCGTCTCGTAGCGCCCGGCGGCGTCCCGCGGGATCAGCCGGCCGCTTTTATCGGCGAGATAAATCAGGATCGCGCCCGATTCGAACAGCGACAGCGGTTTGCCGTCGGGACCGTTCGGATCGAGGATCGCCGGAATCTTGTTGTTCGGGTTCAACGACAGAAACGCCGGCGTCATCTGATCGTTGGTATCGAAGCGCACCAGATGTGGCTCGTACGGCAAGCCGGTTTCCTCGAGCATGATCGAGATTTTTACGCCATTGGGCGTCGGCAGCGAATAGAGCTGAATCCGGTCCGGATGCTCGGCCGGCCATTTCTTCGTGATCGCGAAAGCGGATAAATCGGTCATGGGTTCGGGTCGCCCTATGGGACAGAAATTGCAAGACCGCCCAATATAAACCGACTCGCCGCAACGCGTGCGAGGCCGCGTGAAGACCCTACAAACGCTGCGGCAACAGCGCCGTTCGCGATCGGCGGTTCACCACAAGTCCTTCGTCGCCGTACCCGCGCGCACGTTGAAGCCCTCGCGCCACAGCGCCGCGCCGACCGTCAGCAGCAGCGTCTTTTCGGTGCCGTCGAGCAGTTCCCACGCGGCCGCGAGCCAAGTCGCGAAGTTCGCGCAGGTCGCTTCGAGATCGGGCGGCGCCTTGCCTTCCAAATACTGCCGTTCAAACATCGAAAGTATCTTTTCGGGTGTCATTGGCGCGACCTCCTGATGGGATTGCGCCAAGTCTAAAGGGCTCGCAGCGCGTGCGGAATGCCGATCATCGCGATCACGGGTTACTCCCAGGCCGGCCGCCGCGCCAACGTCAGCCGTGAGCCAACTGGTGAAATCGGACGCGTCGTGTCCGACCTGCGCCGTACAAAAAGCAAAGGCGCCGCGACGATCGCGACGCCTCCGCCGTTACGGCAACCTGCATCGAACGGGTTCAGTGACGACCGCGCTTTGCATCGTCCCTGGCGTCTTCCTTCGCATCGCCATAGGCCTTCTGCACCTTGCCGGCGCCCTGCTGCAGGTCGCCCTTGAGTTCCTTCGCAGGGTCGTTCGTGGTCTTGCCGACGGCCTCGTTGACCTTGCCCTTGACCTGCTCGCCAACGCCCTTCACTTGATCCTTGTTCATGCTCGGCTCCCATATGCGTAGTCGACGGAAATGCCGGCGCGGTATTGCGCCGGTGCGTGGGAAGCAGCAACGGCTGTTCCTGGGAGCTGCTGCGCGCGCCGGGCCGCGGCACCGACGAACGCCGACGCGCGATCGGGCAAATTTTTTATCAAAAGGCCTAAAGTCTCGCCGCGCACCGCCGTAAATGCGCTCAGGGAGGAGTCATGGACCGCACGGAGACTACGATTTCGGGATCATCGCAAGCTGCGTTGATCGATCACGACATCGCGCACATCGCGCGGGTGATGCACGTATCGCTGCGCGGCGATTTCGGCGGTCCGATCCTGCCAGCCACCTATTGGCGCAAACGACTGACCGCGCTGGTCGACAGCGGCCAGCTTTCTACCGCCCAATTGGACAAAGTCGACAGCCTGCTGCTGCAACTCGATCGGCTGGCCTCGACGCCGCTGCCCGAATGGGAACGCTTCGCGCCCGCGCCGACCTCGCGATGCGAGCCGGCTGACCCGGTGAAGAAGGTGAAGTCGGCCTGAGCGCATCCGCCCCACCCGCTGCACCCGCACGCGTGGCGCCAAGCCGGCACGCGGCTCGTCTTGCGTGCCGCAAAAAAAGCGGCCGGGCACGAGGTCGCGGCCGCCAACACACGTCGCAACGCCGGAAAACAGCGTCACGGGACGAGCGTATATCCGCATTCGTGACAGGCATGGTTCGCCGCAGACAAACGCAGCGGCACGACGTATCGCGAAAAATTCCTGATCAATCGGCGCCGACAATAGGGAAAAGGGACGACCTTAGGTCATAATGTCCGCAAAAATTCCCAGCAAGGACGCCACGTGACCCTCGCCGCCCCGTTCGACCTGCTCAAGCAGGCGCGCGCCCGTTTCACCCAACGCGAAATCGCAGCCCATGTCGGCAAGGACATCAAGACGGTGCGTCGCTGGGAAAAAGGTGAAACGCCTTGTCCCGCGATGCTGGAACCCGCGTTGCGCGATCTGCTGCGGCAAGGCGCGGGTGAGGCGCAACACGCGGGCGACGCGGCGCGCTTCCGCTTCATCGATCTGTTCGCGGGTATCGGCGGCATTCGCATGGGCTTCGAGGCGCACGGCGGCGAATGCGTGTTCACCAGCGAGTGGAACGAGTTCTCGACGCGGACTTATCGCGAGAATCACGGCGACAACTCCGCGAGCGGCGGCGCGCACGCGCTGATCGGCGACATCGTCACGTTTCCCGCCGAGGACGTGCCGAGCCACGACGTGCTGCTCGGCGGCTTTCCGTGCCAGCCGTTTTCGATCGCCGGCGTCAGCAAGAAAAACGCGCTTGGCCGGCCGCACGGCTTCGAATGCACGACCCAGGGCACGCTGTTTTTCGACGTCGCGCGCATCATCGCCGCGAAGCGCCCCGCCGCGTTCCTGCTCGAAAACGTTAAGAACCTGCTGTCGCACGACAAGGGCCGCACCTTCGACGTGATCCTGCAAACGCTGCGCGACGAGCTCGGCTACGAGGTGCACTACCGCGTGATCGATGGCCAGCATTTCACGCCTCAGCATCGCGAGCGCATCATCATGGTGGGCTTTCGCGGCAAGACCGGGTTCACATGGGACGACCTGCGCCTGCCCGAACAGGGTCCGCGGCTCGGCGCGATCCTGCATCGCACGGACGGCACGGACCCGGTGCTGCCGTGGGACCACGACCGCTTCTTCGACCACACCGCGCGCCGCGTGCAGCCGAAGTACACGCTCACCCCGAAGCTGTGGGCGTATCTGCAAAACTACGCGGCCAAGCATCGTGCGGCGGGCAACGGCTTCGGTTTCGGCATGGCCTATCCGGACAGCGTGACGCGCACGCTGTCGGCGCGCTATCACAAGGACGGCTCCGAAATTCTCGTCTATCAGGGCGAGGCGCTGCGCCCGCGTCGCCTGACGCCGCGCGAATGCGCGCGACTGATGGGCTTTCCCGACACCTTCAGGATTCCGGTCAGCGATACGCAGGCCTACCGGCAGTTCGGCAACAGCGTCGTGATGCCGGTGATGCGCGAAGTGGCGCGTATCATGCTGCCGCATGTGCAAACCCTGCTTGCCCACCCGACCCGCGATGCGTCGAAACACTCCCTGCCGCTCGACGCGTGAGCGGCCGCGCGACCCGTTGGCCCGCTGACGATGGTCGATATCGTCGATAGCGCGACGCGCAGCCGGATGATGTCCGGCATTCGCGGCCGCAACACCAAGCCGGAGATCCTGATCCGCAGCCTGCTGCATCGGCGGGGCCTGCGCTTCCGGCTCGACGCGCGCGATCTGCCCGGCCGCCCCGACATCGTGCTGCCGCGCTATCGCGCGGTGGTGCTCGTGCATGGCTGCTTCTGGCATGGCCACGACTGTCATCTGTTCAAATGGCCGCAGACGCGGCCCGACTTCTGGCGCGACAAGATCGGCCGCAATCGCAGCAACGACGACAAGGTGCGCGCCGCGCTGCTCGCGAGCGGCTGGCGCGTCGCGGTCGTGTGGGAATGCGCTTTGCGGGGCGCGAATCGCGATATCGCGGGCGTGATCGAGCGGCTCGTCGCGTGGATCGGAAGCGACGCGCCGGAGTTGGAGGAACGCGGCTGAAAACCGCGCGCGACCTGCCCGGCTCGCGCGGGTCTCGCGGCCGCTGGTGCTACACTCGAAAGGCTCACCCGGCGCGCTTTCGAGATGCCTTCGAGGCACGCTTCGGCGGCGTTTTCCGGGTGCTTTCCGGCGCTTTCGCGGCACGTCCTCACGCGCTTCGGTATGCCACGAGATGCGCCTCGCCCGCCGCGACATCGCGAACTCCGACGATCCCAGAACCAATCAACAAGGGAGGCACATCATGGCTGACTTCCGTCTCTGGTCCGACGATTTTCCCACCAACGGCTTCATGCCGAGGGCCCACGAGTACAACGACAAGGCGTTCGGCGGCGACGGCGAAAACATCTCGCCGTCGCTGCAATGGGAAGCGCCGCCCGCGGACACGCAAAGCTTCGCGCTCACCGTTCACGATCCCGACGCGCCGACCGGCAGCGGCTTCTGGCATTGGGTCGTCGTGAACATTCCGGCCGACGCGCGCTCGCTGCCGCGCAACGCCGGCAAGGCCGACGGCTCGCTGCTGCCGCAGGGCGCGATGCAGGTGCGCAACGACTATGGGACGGTCGGCTTCGGCGGCGCCGCGCCGCCGCGCGGCGATCGCACGCATCGCTATATCTTCCGGCTGCATGCGCTGAAAGTGCCGCATCTGCCGGTCAGCGCGGAAACCACCAACGCGGTCGCGCGCTTCATGACGCACCTGAACGAAATCGATTCGACGACCCACACGGGCCTTTACGAACTCAAATAACGCACGCGCGGCGCCGGCGCCCGGTAACGCCGGCGCCGCGCCGACCGATACGCCCGCAGCGGCCAGCGCGTGAGCCGCGCACAGGCGCGCCAACATCTCCGACAAATCAAACAATCGATGCACGCACCCTCCCCGCGCACGGACGGCTCGACGCCCTCCACTTCCCGCTTCGAAGGCAAGGAACTGGGCCTACCGGTCCCACAACGCTACTGGGCGATGCTCGTCATCGCGCTCTCGCTGACGCTCGCGGTGCTCGACAGCGCGATCGCCAACGTCGCGCTGCCGACGATCGCGCGCAACCTCAATGCGAGCGCCGCCGCGTCGATCTGGGTCGTCAACGCGTATCAGCTCGCGATCACGATCTCGCTGCTGCCGCTCGCGTCGCTCGGCGACCGCATCGGCTACCGGCGCATTTATCTGTCGGGCCTGATCCTGTTCACGGTCGCGTCGTTCGGTTGCGCGCTGTCGAACTCGCTGGCGACGCTCGCGCTCGCGCGAGTGGTCCAGGGCTTCGGCGCGGCCGGCATCATGAGCGTGAACACCGCGATCGTGCGCATGATCTATCCGCCCAGCCAGCTCGGGCGCGGCGTCTCGATCAACGCGATGGTGGTGGCGGTGTCGTCGGCGGTCGGGCCGACGGTCGCCTCGGGCGTGCTCGCGATCGCGAGCTGGCCGTGGCTGTTCGCGATCAACGTGCCGATCGGGATTGCGGCGATCGTCGGCGGCTTCAAGGCGCTGCCGATGAACCCCGGCCACGAATCCCCGTATGACTATCTGAGCGCGGTGATGAACGCGCTCGTGTTCGGCCTGCTGATTTTCGCGGTCGACGGCCTCGGCCACGGCGAGCGTTTCGGCTACGTGACGCTCGAGGCGCTCGGAGCGCTGGTCATCGGCTACTTCTTCGTGCGTCGCCAGCTGACGCGGCCCGCCCCGCTGCTGCCGATCGACCTGCTGCGGATTCCGGTGTTCGCGCTGTCGATCGGCACGTCGGTCTGCTCGTTCTGCGCGCAGATGCTCGCGTTCGTGTCGCTGCCGTTCCTGCTGCAGGAAACGCTCGGCATGTCGCAGGTCGAAACGGGTCTTTTGATGACGCCGTGGCCCGCGATCATCATCATCGCGGCACCCATTGCCGGCGTGCTGTCGGACAGGATATCGGCCGGCTGGCTCGGCGGCGTCGGGCTCGCCGCGATGACGGTCGGCCTGCTGCTGCTCGCGACGCTCGGGCCTCACCCGGACGCGCTGCAGATTTCGTGGCGCATGGCGCTGTGCGGCGCGGGCTTCGGCATCTTCCAGTCGCCGAACAATCGCACGATGCTGTCGTCCGCGCCGCGCGAACGCAGCGGCGGCGCGAGCGGCATGCTCGGCACCGCGCGCCTGACCGGGCAAACGCTCGGCGCGGCGCTGGTCGCGCTGATCTTCGGCGTCGCGCCGCAGAGCGGGACAATCATCGCGCTGTATGTGGCCGCGGGGTTCTCGGCGGTCGCGGCGGTCGTCAGCACGATGCGGGTCACGCAGAAGGCGGCGCAGCCGGCCTGAGGGGTGTGGCCGTTACGCGCGCAAGACATGCACGATAAAAGGCGCGCATCGCACGAGGCGATGCACGCCTTTTCGCCTTGATCTTCCCTGTCACTCCATGCACGACGTGAGCGGCACACACGCGCCGCCCGCCCGCGCGGGCCGCGCCTGTCGGCTCAGGGCGATGCCGTCACGTCAGCGAGCTTTACCGCTTTGGCCGTCACCGAAGACGCGGTCGCGACGTGGCGCAGATCATCGAGCAACGTATCGCGCCACACCGACAGGTTGCTCTCGCGCATCGGCTCCATCATGTCCGCATGACGCGCCTGACGTTCGGCGAGCGGCATCGCTAATGCGCGTTCGAGCGCTTCGGCCATCTGCGACAGATCGAACGGATTGACGACGAGCGCGCCCGGCAGCTGCTCGGCCGCGCCCGCGAATTGCGACAGCACGAGCACGCCCGGATCGGCCGGATCCTGCGACGCGACGTACTCCTTGGCCACCAGATTCATGCCGTCGCGCAGCGGCGTCACATAGCCGACCTGCGACTGGCGGAACAGCGCCATCAGCAGATTGCGCTCGTACTTGCGGTTCAGATACTGGATCGGCGTCCAGTCGAGCTGCGCGAACCGGCCGTTGATGCGGCCCGCCTCGCCTTCGAGCGTATGCCGGATGCGCTGATAGGTCTGCACGTCGGCGCGGGTCGGCGGCGCGATCTGCACGAGCGACACGCGGCCGTGCCAGCCGGGCGCGTTCTGCAACAGCCGCTCGAATGCCTGGAAGCGCTCGACCAGCCCCTTCGAATAATCGAGCCGGTCGACGCTCATGATCAGCTTGCGCCCGCGCATGCCGTCGCGCAGGCTGCGCACCGCCTTGCGGTCGGTGAACTGCTCGGCGGCCTTCGCGATCGCGTCGGGATAGATGCCGATCGGGTACGCGCCGACCTTCAGGAAGCGGTCGTACGCGTGCACCATGCCGTCTTCGCTCGACGTGCCATGGTGACCGCGCTCGATATAGTCGACGAACGACTGGCGATCCGCCTCGGTCTGAAAGCCGATCACGTCGTAGCTGCACATCGCCTTGACGAGTTCTTCATGCGGCGGAATCGTGCGCAACACTTCGGGCACCGGAAACGGAATGTGCAGGAAAAAGCCGATCGGGTTCTTCACGCCGAGCTCGCGCAGGCAGCGCGCGAACGGCAGCAGATGGTAGTCGTGCACCCAGATGATGTCGCTGGGCTTGAGCAGTTCCTTGAGCTGCCTGGCGAGCGTCGCGTTGACGCGCTGGTAGCCCGCATAGTCCTCGCGGTCGTAGCGGGACAGGTCGTTGCGATAGTGGAAGGTCGGCCACAACGTGGTGTTCGAAAAACCGCGGTAGTACTCGTCGTAATCGCGCTTGGTGAGGCCCACAGTCGCGTAGGTGACGTTGCCCTGCTTCTCGATCACGGGCGCGGATGGCTCGCTGACCGTTTCGCCGCTCCAGCCGAACCAGACGCCGCCGGTCTCCTTCAGTGCGTCCAGCACGCCGATCGCGAGGCCGCCCGCTGCCGGACGCGCTTCCTGAATCGGTGCGACACGATTCGATACCACGATCAATCTGCTCATTAGTGCTCCATTGTTTCGTTGTATGCGGAATTGCGCCAAAACGGTGCATGCAATCATCGTGCCGATATATGAGATACCGGAATAAAGTTGTATGGAAATGTGACAAACGAGCGAATCCCCGCAATCATCACGGATGGCGAAGAAAATTTTTCTGTTAAATCCGATGAATGCGGAGGTCTTTCTTACCGGCATCCCGGTCGCCGGGAGACCCCGCCCGGGTGCTACGCTGCCTCAGGCATCCTGCTCCGAGCCCAGATCGCGCTGGTATTCGAGGCCTTCCTGACGCACCCCGCCCTGGTTGTGCTCGCCGTCCGGCGGCGTATGCGGGGCGATCCGATTCTGCGCGGCCGGGTCCGGCGACGCGACCGGCTCAGTCTCGACCTCGGCCGGCCGTGGCCCGCGCTTGGAGTGCCGCGCGGAACGTCGCAATGCGGGGTGTCTCATGATCGTGCCTCCGGGGGAAGCCTGCCGCTTGTCGCGGCATCCCTACAGTCTAGGGGGCGAAACCGTAAATTGCCGGTAAAACATGCGCCGGCTTTGTAACAAGTACAGCAATGCTCTGCACCGACCCAGGGCATGACGCCTTGCAGTGCGGATGTGATTCCATCGAGTGCGCGACAGGGCGCCGACATCGACGGTCGTATCAACATTGCCGCGGTCGCGACGGACGGTCGACGGCCTGAGGCGTTTGCGTTGGCTGCGGCGGCGGATCGCCGATCGGCGGCGTGACCGGTTCGACGGGTTCGATCGGATCGGGTGTCGGGCCGGGGATCGTGTCGGGTTCGGCCGGGTCCGGCGGCGCGATGGGCGGTGCAGTGGGCGGCTCGACCGGTTCGGGCCGATGAGCGTGCAACCGCCTGGACGGCGCGGAAGCGGCGGCGTAATGCGACAGATGCGGCGGCAGGTGCGGCATGTCGGTGACCTCGTTTTGCGTTCCACCGGAGCGCAGCAAGGCTTGTGCCGTTCGGGTGCCCGCCCGGAAGCCCGAGCGGGCGGATACTGGGGACGCGGATGACGTGCGAACGAGGCGCGAATCAGGCGTCCGCGCCGCCGAGTGCGCGTGATTCGTCGGTGGGATCGCCGTCGTCGCGCGCATCGTTGCCGTACTCGACGAGCCGGTTGTACAGCGTCTTCAGGCTGATGCCGAGAATTTCCGCGGCGCGCGTCTTCACGCCGCCGCATTGCTCGAGCGTCGCGAGAATCAGTTGACGGTCGGCTTCCGCGAGCGAGGTGCCGAACGGGATCGTGATCGCGGTGCCGGCCGCGGGCTTCGACAGCGTGATTTGCAACGGCACCGTCGCCGTGCTATCCGAATCCCCGCTCGACATGATGTGCGCGCGCTGCACGTAGTTCTTCAGCTCGCGCACATTGCCCGGCCACGGATACGACAGCAGCATGTCCTTCACCGCGACAGGGAAATGCTTCTTCGTGCCGTGACGCTCGTTGAGCTCATCGAGGAACGATTGCGCGAGCAGCTCGACGTCCTTGCCGCGATCGCGCAGCGGCGGCAGGCTGATCGGAAACACGTTCAGCCGGTGGTACAGATCGAGCCGCAGCTTGCCTTCGAGCACCGCCTGCTCGGGATCGCGATTGGTGGCCGCGATCAGACGCACGTCCGTTTCGATTTCCTTGGTCGTGCCGACGCGCATGAACATGCCGGTCTCGAGCACGCGCAGCAGCTTTACCTGCAGCTCGATCGGCATCTCGGTGATTTCGTCGAGGAACAGCGTGCCGCCGTTCGCGCGCTCGAAATAGCCCTTGTGCTGCCGGTCCGCGCCGGTGAACGAACCGCGCTCGTGGCCGAACATTTCCGATTCGATCAGATTCGGCGAAATCGCGCCGCAGTTGACCGCGAGGAACGCGTGCTTGCGGCGCAGGCTCAGCTCGTGCAGCGTCTGCGCGGCAACTTCCTTGCCGGTGCCCGATTCGCCGACGAGCATCACCGAGGCCGCCGTCGGCGCGACGCGGCTGATCTGGTCGTAGACCTCCTGCATCGCCGGCGAATTGCCGAGCATCAGACCGAAGCGGCCCATGCGGCGCAACTCGCCGCGCAGCGTGCCGATTTCGGCCTTCAGGTCGCCGGCGCGCGGCAGGCGCGACAGGATCGACTTCACGCGCTGCATGTTGATCGGCTTCACGAGGTAGTCGGCCGCGCCCATTTTCAGTGCGCTGACCGCCGACTCGACCGTCGCGTGGCCGGTGATCACGATCACTTCGACGCCGGAGCGCGGATCGAGATCTTCGAACAGATCGACCCCGCTGCCGTCGGGCAGCTTCAGGTCGGTGAAAACGACGTCCGGCATCTGCCGGATCAGTTGAATACGCGCTTCGCGCAGATCGCCCGCGGTGGCGGTGGTCAGCCCGTCTTCCCCGATGACGGCGGAAAGTGCCTCGCGGGTACCTGCGTCGTCATCGACTATGAGTACATGTGGCATCGCGTTTCGAAAGCCTGCAAGCGTGGGTCAGAAAATATGCGGAACATGCCAATCGGCATGCGGCTGGGTCCGGTCGGCTGCATGACGCGGAATCGACTGCGTTCCGTTCCGCCGACCATTTGATGAAAAATTGCAACAATAACGGCCAAATTCGCGCCAACTTCGACGTCATTGTTGTCTATTTGCCTATTATACGGCTTTATAAGATTCATTTAACAATCCCGTTCCGGGCGCCGGCCGCAGGCCGCGTTGCATTCGAGCGAACCGCGTCAGCCGCGCGGAAACGGCCATGCGCGGGGTTCGCCGTTGACCTGCCCCGAGCCGTTGGCGCTGTGCGAGGCGGGCGCCAGCTCGGTCGACAAAGTCGCCGGCGCCGCCACCGCGCCGCCCTCGTTTTCCCAGCGGCTCAGCTCGCGCGCCGGTGAGACCTGGCCCGTGCGCTTGTGTTGCACGTAGCGAACCGCCAGGAAGCCGCCGATTGCCATCAATGCGCCAAAGAAACCAATTGTGGGTCGTGTCATCATGAACTCCTTGGATCGTGATGCGGATGAATGCAGCCGTGCCAAGCGTGCGCCGCGTCTAACGGGCGACCAGCACGCCGAGCAGAAAACCGGTGCCCGCCGCGAGCGCGAGCGAGCGCCACGGGTTATGGCGCACATAGTGCTCGGTGCTGACCGCCGCCCCGCGATACCGGCGATGCACGTTGCGTTGCGCATCGCCGAGCGCCGATTGCAGCGTTTCCACGTGCGTGCCGAGCCGGTCGCGCAAGGCGTCGACGCCTTCGCCCGGCACGTTGGCGGCGAGCCGCAGCATTTCCTCCGAGTCCCTCAGCAGCACCCGAAGATCCTCGACGATCTTCTGTCCGCCGAGTGCAAGTTGTTGTGTGGTGTCAGTCATCGTTCACTCCTCGTCTGATTCGGCGTTCGTGCGTTGCCGCGGAATCGGTGCGTCGACAGGTGCAACAGTTCGGCGTTCGGGCGCACGATGCGGGTTGCCGGTTTGCGCTGGCCGGCGGCGCTGCGACGTAGCCGTCAAACCTCGCACGACTCGATCAAACGGTCAATGATGCAATGCATGTGCCCGGTATATTTACCGGCCCCAGCGCGCTGATAAAGCCAATTTCGCGCACTTTCGACCGATTGCGCGCAAGGCAATTTCAGCGGCTGCCAGTTCGATTGCCGGAATCGGTGTCGAAGTGGTTAAATCGTCTTTTACGAGACAGTGGCTGTACGGTCTATCGCATTCAAGGCCTGTGCGCCGCAACACGAACTCCATTTGCACAGGACTTCCCTTTTTATGGCGTCAATCGATCTGGACTCGCCCACCGTGTCCGCCGGTGGCAATGCTTCGCCACAAGCGAAGCAGCGCGTCGCGGACGCCGTCTCGGGACTGAAATCGTACGGGCTGCTGTACGGCTCGTCGCCGGTAATGCTCGATCTGTACGAACAGATCGAACGCGTCGCCGATACCGACGCGACCGCGCTGATCATCGGCGAATCGGGCACCGGCAAGGAGCTGATCGCCCGCACCATTCACGAGCGCAGCGGCCGCAAGGACGGCGCGTTCGTCGCCGTGAACTGCGGCGCGATTCCCGATGAGCTGATCGAAGCCGAACTGTTCGGCCACGAAAAAGGCAGCTTCACCGGCGCGGTCCAGGGCCGCGTCGGCTACTTCGAACATGCGAACGGCGGCACGCTGTTTCTGGACGAAATCACCGAAATGGCGCCGGTGCGCCAGGTCAAGCTGCTGCGCGCGCTCGAAACCGGCACGTTCTATCGCGTCGGCGGCAACGAGTTGATCAGCGGCAACGTACGCGTGATCGCCGCGACCAATCGCGACCCCGCCGTAGCCGTCAAGGAAAACGGCTTGCGCGAGGATCTGATGTACCGGCTCGCGGTGTTTCCGCTGCGCGCGCCGCCGCTGCGCGAGCGCGAAAACGATCGCGAGCTGCTCGCGCAACACTTCCTCGCGCAATTGAATCAGCAGGAAGGCACCAACAAGAGCTTCAGCAAACGCTCGATCGAAACGCTGCGTTCATGGTCGTGGCCGGGCAACGTGCGCGAGTTGAAGAACGCCGTCTATCGCGCGTTCATTCTCGCGGAAAAGACGGTCGAATTGCCGCATCCGCATCTTGCGTCGCGAGTCAAGAAAGCGGTCACGCAAGGCAATACGATGAGCGTGTGGATCGGCACGCCGCTCGCCGACGCGCAGAAGCAGATCATTCTCGGCACCCTCAAGTACTGCGGCGGCGACAAGCGACGCGCTGCCAAAGCGCTCGGCGTGAGCCTCAAAACGCTGTACAACCGGCTGAGCGCATACGGCGACGAAAGCGGGGAAGACGAAGCCGACTCATAGGCACGGTGCAACGCGAGCCGTCCGCCGATGGCGGCGGCCAGCTGTTGCGCTGTTCGTCATGATCCTTTCGCCGCGCGTTTCGCGGCACCGAATTCACCTGCTCAACGTCTCACGCCGACGGCAAATTCACCTGATGTCCCAAATACCTGGCAGAGCCAGGTAAGCCCGCCCATGCGACAGAAAACATCGCAGCGCACGATGTTTTGCAATTTCTTGCATTTTTTCGCTGCCAATTACAAAACGCATCCTGCACAATGCGGCTGCGTAATGAACGACGTGTCCTTCGTTTACACGCGCGAAGCGTGAACGCAGGCACCTGTACGGGCGGGGACGGGAGAAATGCAAAAGAACATGGTGTGGGTTGTCAACGCGAAGTCCGTTGTCGCTGGCAAACGCCCCCACGTAACAGCGCTGATCGCGCTGGCGCTGGCGGTTTCGTCGGCATTGAGCGGCTGTAGTTCGTTGTACACGGAAGGCGCGGTTGCGGGCGCCGGTGTCGCGGGCGCCGCGGTCGCCAGCAAGGTCACCAGCAATGCGGCGGTCGCGACCGGTATCGGTCTTGGCGCGGTCGCCGCCGCGCGTGCCGGTGTGCAGTACTCGGAGCGCGTGGTTCACACGAATACGCAGAACAGCATCGCGCAGGCGGCCGGTCCGCTCGAGGTCGGCGCGGTCGCCCCGTGGAGCATCACCCACTCTTTCCCAATCGAAGACGACGAACACGGCCGCGTGACCGTCAGCCGTCTGATCAGCACCGGCCCGCTCGACTGCAAGGAGATCGTCTTTTCCGTCGATCAAAACGCAACGCGCGACAAGCCCGCGAGCAGCGCGTTCTACATCGCATCGGTTTGCCGTGATGGTAAGGACTGGCGTTGGGCATCGGCCGAACCCGCCACCGAGCGCTGGGGTGCGCTGCAATGAAATTGCGTTCGCTTGGCGTTCCGATGGGTGATCGGATGCGGCTCGTCGCAGCCGGCGCGCTATGCGTCGGCGCGAGCCTGCTGGCGAGCGGCTGCGCGTCGATCGGCGCGGCGAGCGGCGCGGCGGCGGGTGTCACGTCGGGCCTCGTGACCAGCAATCCGGCCGTCGCGCTCGGCGTCGGCGTGGCCGTGCAGGCCGCGACCGACGAAGCGGTCGCGCGCTACATGCGCAGCATGCACAAGGATCAGCAGGATCTGATGGCGGCGCTGGTCGGCACGATGCCGGTCGGCGAAACGAAACCGTGGTCGGTCAAGCACACCTTGCCGATCGAAAACGGCCATGGCGAGGTGCGCGTGACCCGCGCGTTCAGCTCGGCGCTCGCGCTGTGCAAGGATTTCGTGTTCTCGGTGCAGGACGGCGACGGCCCGAACGCGCCCGAGAGGTGGTTCACGGCGAGCGCGTGCCAGCAGGACAAGGGTTGGAAATGGGCGACGGCCGAGCCGGCGGTTGCACGCTGGGGCAATCTGCAATAAAAAAACGGCGAGGTTTTCCTCGCCGCTTTTTTGTCTGAACCGCAGTCGTTTCCGCGGCAACCCAGGCTTAAGACTCCACGTCTTCCAGACTGAAGATTTCGGTCTGGTCGTTATACGAAAAGATCTCGCCGTAACGGCCCCAGTTGATGACCGCGTCGAGCGTCTCTTCCGCCGCGCTGTCCGACAGGAAGTCCTCGAGCTCCTGCTCGAAACGCACGCGCGGCGCGCGATGTCCGGGCCGCTCGTTCAACACCTTCTTGATCCGCGCCGCGAGCGGCACGTGCCGCAGCAGATGCTCGGCGAACATCATCTTCCGTTCCTGCGTGCCGAACTCGGAGAACACGCGCGCCGGCGGCGTCAGGAAAATGTCGCCCTCGCGCACGTCGGCGAAACCGAGGTGCTGCAGCACTTCGGCGATCGGGAACAGATCGTCGACCTCCAGATGCAGCGAGCGCGCGATTTCCGGCATGTCCGCGCGGCCGTGATACGGCGCGGCGGCGAGCGTTTCGATCAGACCGGCCATCAGGTTGGTCGACACGTGCGGCAGCCAGCTACCGAGCTCCAGCCCCTTCTTGGTCTTTTCGTCGGTCTGACGCGCGGTCATCTTCGCGTAGATCTCGTCGACGAGGCGGCGGAATGCCGGGTCCAGACGGTTGCGCGGATGCTTGAACGGCACCTTGATCTCGGCGATCACGCGGCCCGGGTTCGACGACAGCACCAGAATGCGGTCGCACATGAACACCGCTTCCTCGATGTTGTGCGTCACGATCAGCACCGCCTTGATCGGCATGCGCCCCTGCGTCCAGAGATCGAGCAGGTCGGTACGCAGCGTTTCGGCGGTCAGCACGTCGAGCGCGGAGAACGGCTCGTCCATCAGCAGCAGCGTCGGATCGACGACGAGCGCGCGCGCAAAGCCGACGCGCTGGCGCATGCCGCCCGACAACTCGCGCGGATACGCGTTTTCGAAGCCGTCCAGGCCGATCAGGTCGATCGCGGCGAGCGCGCGCGTGCGCCGCTCGGACGCGCCGACGCCTTGCGCCTCGAGACCCGCTTCCACGTTCTGCAGCACGGTCAGCCACGGAAACAGCGCGAAGGTCTGGAACACCATCGCGACACCCTTGGCCGGGCCTGCGAGCGGCTTGCCCATGTACGTGACTTCGCCGTCGGTCGGCTCGATCAGACCGGCGATGATGCGCAACAGCGTCGACTTGCCCGAGCCCGAACGGCCAAGCAGGCCGACGATCTCGCCCTCGCGCAGCGACAGATTCGCGTCGTCGAGGACGAGCAGTTCGCCCTGCGTCTTGTTGAAGCCGCGGCACACGTCCTTCACGCGCAGGATTTCCTCGCCGAGGCGCGGGGGCTTCGGCGGCGTCTGGATCGGCGCGGCGGTCATAGCAGCTTTAGGATTTTGCATCGCGTTAAGCCTTCATTCCTCAATCTAGACGGAGCTTGCCTTCGGCGTAGGCGTACATCGGACGCCACAGCAGACGGTTGAACAGGGTCACGAACAGGGACATCACGGCGATGCCCACGATGATCTTCGGATAGTCGCCCGCCGCGGTAGTCTGCGCGATATAGGCGCCGAGGCCATGCGCGGCGACCTTGGTATCGCCCCACTGCACGAACTCGGCAACGATGCTCGCGTTCCACGCGCCGCCCGACGCGGTGATCGCACCGGTGACGTAGTACGGAAAAATGCCCGGCAGCATCGCCTGACGCCACCACTGCCAGCCGCGAATGTGGAAATTCTTGGCCGCCTCGCGGTAGTCGTTCGGATACGAGCTTGCACCTGCAATCACGTTGAACAGGATATACCACTGCGTGCCGAGCACGATCAGCGGCGACAGCCAGATGTCCGGATTCAGGTGAAAGCGCACGATCGCGATCACGAATACCGGGAACAGCAAATTCGCCGGGAACGCCGCGAGGAACTGCGCGAGTGGCTGCATCTTTTCCGCGAGCGCGGGGCGCAGGCCAATCAGCACGCCGACGGGCACCCAGATCACGGAAGCGATCGCGATCAGCACGACCACGCGCAGGAGCGTGATCAGGCCCAGCACGAACACGTGGCCGATCTCGTCGAGCGTCACGCCGGTCCGCACATACAGGAACACGCGGTACACCACATACACCGTGGCGAGCAGCACGATCGCCGCCCAGATGATGTCGCCGAGCTTCGAGTTCTTCTCGCGCTGCGGGATGTGAAAGCGCGGTGCGCTGAACGCCGGCAGTTGGAAGCGCACCCGAGCCGCGCGCGCGAACATCCAGCCGAGCGGCACGAGCAACCGGTGAATCAGCCGCGTGCGGCGGATCAGGTCGAGCAGCCACGATTCCGGCGCATCGCCCGAACTCGTGAACTCCATGCGGAACTTGTCGGCCCACGCGACGAGCGGACGGAACAGCAACTGGTCGTAGGCGAGAATCACGACCGTCATCGCGAGGATGACCCAGCCGATCGCGTGCAGGTTCTTGTCGCTGATCGCCTGCGCCAGGTAGGCGCCGATGCCCGGCAGCGTAACCGTATGATTGCCGACCGTGATCGCTTCTGAAGCCACGACGAAGAACCAGCCGCCCGACATCGACATCATCATGTTCCAGATCAGGCCGGGCATCGAGAACGGCACTTCGAGTTTCCAGAAGCGCTGCCATGAAGTCAGATGAAAGCCGCGCGAGACTTCGTCGAGATCGCGCGGCACCGTGCGCAGCGACTGATAGAAGCTGAACGTCATGTTCCACGCCTGGCTCGTGAAGATCGCGAAGATCGCGGCGAGTTCGGCGCCGAGCACGCGGCCCGGGAACATCGCGAGGAAGAACGTGACCGTAAACGAGATGTAGCCGAGCACCGGCACCGACTGCAGGATGTCGAGAATCGGCACCAGCACGAGACCGGCGCGGCGGCTCTTGGCGGCCAGCGTCCCGTAGACCAGCGTGAAGATCAGCGACGCGACCATCGCCGCGAGCATGCGCAGCGTGGTGCGCATCGCGTACTCGGGCAGGTTGGCCGGATCGAGCGAGATCGCCTGCGTCTTTAGCGTCGACATCGGCGCGAGCGTCTCGTGAAAGCCGATCGACGCCATCGCGATCAGGCAGATGATCAGCGGGAACGCGACGAAGTCCCAGCGGTTGGGCAACACGCGCCATGCCGACGCATTGGCGGTGCGCTTCAGGTCGAAGCTGAAATCCATCAGATGCCCTCCCTCTTCAAACAGGCATTCGAACGCTCGAAGGAGGCCGCGGCTGCTCCGCGGCGGTCTATGGGTCGGTCCGGAAAGCGGAAATCAGGCATGGCAAAACGCGCGTGCGTGGTAAATCGTTAGCGTTGGAGACACATGGGCCGGCAATGGACAGGTTCGTGAACGCGTCGGCCACGACCACAACCATCACGCCGAACTCCTGTCGCCGCGGGCGCCGCCCGAGGGCTGGCGGGCTTTCCTCGTTTTGGACGGCACGACACTACACCATCCTATGTTTCAGGCACAACCTTTCGCCGCAAATTGCGATACGGCCTCGCGAGGCCGTGGCGTAAGGCTTCAGCAAGCCCCGGCACGCGTCGCCGCGCCGCACTGTACTCTGCTGCCGCGTGCTTCAGCGTGACACGTCGCGAGGCCGTCTCGCGGCGTGGCGCGCAAGCCACATCGGCGCGTCGCCCCCGGCCATCCGGCCATCGTCGCTCGATCGCTTCATTGGCCCGCACAGCTATCAAGAAAGCGGCGCGGTTGCCGTTAAGAATCTGATCGGCGCGGCATATGCAGGCGGCATCCCAGCAATAACGGTGGCATCGTGCCCCGCGACGGTTAAAATCGGGAAACGACGTACCTGTTTATCAGCGGTTCATCCCGGACATGGCGACGGCGCAGCGCACCTCGCTCGCGACGGGACGAAACCGCAGCTGATGCAGATAACGACACAGCGTTGAGAGCGCGCTGCCCACGAACGAGCAAGTTGCATGTCACAGCCAGACGGATCAGAGGGTCGATGAACAGGACAACCTTGCGCCAGGTAGCCGGGCCGGTCAGCTTCGTGCTGATCGTACTCGTCTGCTGGTTCGTGGCTGGCATGGTCGCGGACCGGATGGTACAGCAAGAGCTGGACGCGGCGTTGCACACGCAGCGGCAAATGTCCACGTCGATCGTCGACAACATGGCTGAAGTGATTGCCAGCGACCTCGCGATGTCCCGCGCCATCCCCGCAACCATGGCCGAAATGGACGTGGTCCAGCGTGCCCTCGTGCAATCGCAGAATTATGCCGTGAACAGCGAGGCGGCGGAACCCGCCTTGCGATCCGCCTTGCTCAAGGATCCGAAGATGGCCGGGGTCAGCAGGTTCCTGCACGAAGCGCAGGGCTTCTCCGGGCTCGATCAGGTCTGGATCGTCAACGCGAACGGCATCTGTGTTGCGTCGAGCGGCACGATGTCGAACCCCGAGGGTGCGCAGCAATCGTTCGTCGGCGTGGACATGCGCGCGCGCGGCTATCTGACCAACGCGCTGCTCGGCGCATTCTCCGAAGCCTACGGCGTGGGTCGCGCGAGCGGCGAGCCGGGCATCTTCATCGCCGCGCCGGTGTATGCGGACGGGCTGCTGGTCGGCGCGGTGGTCGCGAAGGTCGGCATCGCGCGGTTGCGCCATTGGGTCGCGCACGCGGGCACCTTCGTGTCCGACGACAACGGCGTCATCATCATGGCGCACAACAGCGCGCTCGAAGGCCACGCGTTGCCGAACTCGCGCGTCACGCTGATGAGCCCCGCCGAGCGGCGCATCATCTACCGCCGGGAGACGTTCCCCGACATGCTGATCCGCGAAGACACGCAAGTGCGTGAGCAGGCGCCGTGGGTGCCGGCGTCGGTCGCCGCGCAGCTGTTCGGCATGATCGAACAGCCGGCCCCGGCGCTCTATCAGAACCGCGGCGGCCTGAACTCGGGGCTCTCCGCGCACCTGGTCGATCCGCTCGCCGCGTGGCCGGAGCTGCTGCGCAACCACAAGCGCGACCACCTGCTGGTGTTCCTGACGCTGGCCGGCACCGTCGCGCTCGCGTGGGTGATCACCGTGTCCTACGTACGCGAGCGGCGCCACCATCGCGCGACACGCGATCTCGCCGAGCAGTTGCAGTCGGCCAATACGCTGCTGTCGGCGGAGGCGCGGCACGATGCGTTGACCGGCGCGCTGTCGCGGCGCTATTTCCTCGACCTGCTACGCCACGAGATCGATCGCGCGCACGCGGGGCGCGAGCCGCTGTGCATGGCGATCGCCGATCTCGACCACTTCAAGCAGATCAACGACCGCTTCGGCCACGCCGCCGGCGACCGCGCGCTCGAACATTTCGTCGATACGTGTCGCGCCGAGCTGCGTGGCTCCGACGCGGTCGGCCGGCTCGGCGGCGAAGAGTTCGGCCTGCTGCTGCCGGCCACCGATCTGACGGGCGGGCGCGAGGTCGTCGAGCGTCTGCGGCTGCGGTTGAAAGCGGTGCCCTCGCCGAAGCTGCCGGCCTCGGCGGGGCTGAGCGTGAGCATCGGCATCACCGAACTGTCGCCCGACGATCTGCCCGAGCGTCTCATGAGCCGCGCCGATACCGCGCTGTATGCGGCGAAGACCGGCGGACGCGACCGCACCGAAGCACTGCCGCCCGACGATACGGCGCCGCCTACGCGCACCGCGGTGAATGCCTGGTGAATGCCTGACGCTCGCCGAAATATTCAGCGCGCGACGGTATCGCCCTCTCCGCTCAGCCAACCCACGCCGACCCCTGCCCCGTGCTGAAAACGACGCCGAGCCTCCCGCAACGAAGCAGGTATCATCAATCCTGATATCGGATTGTCACTACCGCACTAACGGGAGATTCGCATGAAGGGAAATCTGGTGATCGTCTGTCGCGATCACGACGCTGATGCTTTCGACCATCTGCTCGCCGAATACGGCGCGTTCCAGACGCGTCTGTCGTCGACCGCGTGGTATCTGAAGCTGGAGGTCGCGCCGGAACTGATTCAGGAGGAAATACTCGCGCGCCTCGGCAAATACACGACGCACTATATTTTCGAGGCAGAATCGGTGACGTGGAATACCGTCGATAGCGAAACGGCGAACGCGTTGAATACGCTGTTTTCGGACTGAGCTCTCGCCGCTCGCGATGCCGACGCTTCGCGCGCGCATCACGACTCCAACACCCCTGCTTCTACCAGGCGTTTTCCGAGGCGGTCGCGACCCGCGGCAGCACGTCGAACGGAAAACTCATCAACACCCGCAAACCGCGGCCGCCATGATTGCCGATTTCCCATTCACCGCCCGCGCGCCGCACGAGCCGCTCGACGATCGCAAGGCCCAGCCCGCTATGGCCGTTGCCGCCTCGCGCCGGATCGAGCCGCACGAACGGCCGGCTCGCGTTGATCAGGTCCTGGGCTGCGATGCCCGTGCCGTTGTCGCTAATTGATAGCGTAAAGCTCTGCGGTGTGCGCGCGGTCGCGACGACCACCGGCGGCGCGCCATACGCATGCGCGTTGTCGATCAGATTCGACAGAATCCGATCGAGCGTGGCCGCCGGCAGCAGAAATGACGGCCCGGCGTTCAGTTCCGTGTGCACGGTCGGCGCACTGGTGGCCACCGCCCGATAGCTGCGCACGACACGCTCGCACTGCGCATCCACTTCCACGGGTTCGCTGCGGTCCGCGCCGTCGTGCGCGAACAGCAGGAACTGCTCGACGATATGCGTCATCGAATCGACGTCGCGCACGACGCCGTCGCGCGTCTTCGCGTCGTCCATCATTTCGGCGCGCAACCGCAGACGCGCGAGCGGCGTCTTCAGGTCATGCGCGACACCGGCAAGCATCACCGCGCGATCGTTCTCGGTTCGCGCGACTTCCTGCACCATCTGATTGAAGCCATGGGTGAGTTGCCGCAACTCGCGCGGCCCGCGCTCGGGCACCGGCGGCACCGGCAGCCCGCGACCGAAGCGCGCCACCGCCTGCGCGAGCAAGCGCAGCGGCCGCTGCAGCGCCCACGCGGCGAACAGCGCCGCCATCACCGCAAACGAGAAAATGATGACGAGCCACAAGACCGTGCGGTCGAGCGAGCGCGGCATGCGCAGCGGCTGCACCGGCACGACGATCCAGTTCTGATCGGTCACGGCGCGCACCCATAGCATGGGCGGAGCGCCGGGCGGACCGACGCGCACCTGGGTGTCGGCCGGCATGCGGTCGCGCACGTCCTCGACGAAACGCGCGAGCGGCGGCGGCATGTTCGCGCTGGCCGCCGGCACGTCCGGACTCGCCGGGTCGACCAGCTTCACACGCGACGGCAGCGGTTGATCCGGTGTGCGGGCGACGTGCTGACGCACCGCGTCGACGAGGAAGGTCGCTTCCTCGACCGCGTAGCGCGTTTGCAGTTGCGAACGTTCGAGTCGCATCAGCGCATACCACGCGAAATGCGACAGCAACAGCACCGCGACGACGAGCAGCGCGAGCCGCCCGAACAGCGAATCAATGGGCCGGCGCATGCTGCTCGCCGTCCGGCACGAACACGTAACCGCGGCCGCGCACGGTCTGGATGAAGCGCGGCGTGGATGGATCGGTTTCGAGAATGCGGCGCAGGCGCCACACCTGCACGTCGATGCCGCGGTCGGTGCCGTCGTACTCGGGACCGTGCAGCAGTTCCAGCAGGCGCTCGCGCGTGAGCGTGCGCATGGGGTGATTGACGAAAATCTTCAGCAGCGCGAACTCGCTGCCCGACAGCGTAAGCGGCTTGTCTTCGAGATGCAGCGTGCGCGACTGGAAATCCAGCGTGAAGCGGCCGAAGCTGAACGGCTCGCGCTGCTCGGGCGCGGCCGCCGACGGCAGCGTGCGGCGCCGCCGCAGCACCGCCTGCACGCGCGCGAGCAGTTCGCGCGGATTGAACGGTTTGCCGAGGTAATCGTCCGCGCCGAGTTCGAGCCCGACGATACGATCGACGTCGTCCGCACGCGCGGTCAGCATGATGACGGGGATATCGTCGCCCGACGCACGCAGCTTGCGCAGCGCGGTGAGGCCGTCCACGCCGGGCATCATCAGGTCCAGCACGATGAGGTCGGGGCGCTCGCGCTCGAGGCGCCGTTCGAGCGAGCCCGCGTCGTGCAGCACCGAAACTTCGATGCCCTGACGGGCGAGATAGTCGCGCAACAGATCGCGCAGTTCGACGTCGTCGTCGACGACCAGGATTTGAGTAGCCATGGAATGAAGTTTAACGCGCAGCTAAAAGGGATTTCGTTTTCCAAACGGTCTGAAGGGTTACCGGGTGTTACGGTGAAAGCCACACGTAATTGCTGGTAATAGCGGCGTCCGGGCGCGTAACACAGCGGCGCACCCGGTTCTCTACGCTGTGCCTTACCGAGTGCAGGCAGTCCAAAGACCGGTTGCTTCGTCGGCTATTCCATTACAAGGAGCCTCATATGTCCACCAAAAAGATGTCGCGCGTTCTCGCCGTTGCTGCCACCGCTCTCGCCATCGGCGCGGGCGCCGCTTACGCCGCCCAACCCGCCGAGCAGGCGCACGGCGGGCCCGGCGGCTGGCATGGCCACTTCATGAAGGAACTGACCCAACTCCACGACCGGCTGAAGCTGAACGCGGATCAGGAAAAGCTGTGGCAAAACGCGCTCGATACGATGAAGCAGAACCACGAAGCGATGCGCGCCAACCACAAGCAGGTTCAAGACCAGTTCAAGGCCGCACAGCAACAGCCGATCCTGGATCTGAACGCGATGGCCGCGACGCATCAGCAGATCGAGCAGAAGGACGCGCAACTGCGTCAGCAAACCACCGACGCGTGGCTGAAGTTCTATAACGGCCTGAACGACCAGCAGAAGACCACCGTCAGCACGGCGCTGAAGCAGCGCTTCGCGCGGATGGAGCAGCGTCACGAGAAGATGCGCGAGCGCTGGGAGCATCACAAGGGCGCGGCGTCGGCGCCGGCCGCCAATCAATAAGCGGCGCATTCGCGAGGCGGACCAGGGAGGGCGCCTCGCTAATAGGAAAACGCCACGGAAGAGGTTTTCCGTGGCGTTGCCGTTTGGCGCTGCTCGCTGCCCGATCGGCGGCCAGCGCGAATCAACTGCTTGAATCAGCCGTTCAACTGACCCAGATCGAACAGCAGCACTTCCGCGTCGTCGCCCTTTTCCAGCGTCACCGTGTCGACGTCGCTGAGCTTCGCGGCATCGCCCGCCTCGAGCACCGTGCCGTTCACGCTCAGCGTGCCGCGCGCGACGTGCAGATAGCCGAGGCGCCCCGCCGGCAGCGCGAACGTCGCGTGTTCGGCGCCGTCGAACAGTCCCGCGTAGATCGACGCGTCCGCATGGATCGTCACCGCGCCGTCGCGGCCGTCGGGCGACGCGATCACGCGCAGGCGGCCGCGCTTGCTGTCGGCGTCGAAGCGCTTTTCCTCGTAGCCGGGCTGGTCGCCCGCGCGGCGCGGGATGATCCAGATCTGCAGCAAGTGCGCGAATTCGTCGCGCGACGCGTTGAACTCGCTATGCTGCACGCCGGTGCCCGCGCTCATGCGCTGCACGTCGCCGGGACGGATCGTCGAGCCATTGCCCAAGCTGTCGCGATGCGCGAGCGCGCCTTCGAGCACATACGTGACGATCTCCATGTCGCGATGCCCGTGCGCGCCGAAACCCTGACCGCCGGCGATGCGGTCTTCGTTGATCACGCGCAGCGGCCCGAAGTGCACGTGCTCGGGGTCGCGGTAATCGGCAAACGAGAAGCTGTGATACGAGTCGAGCCAGCCGTGGTTGGCGTGACCGCGTTCTGCGGAGCGGCGAATCTCGATCATGGAAAGTCTCCCGGTAAGTAGTCAATCAGAGCGATGTTGGGAATGTAGGGGTTGCGCCGCCCCATAACAATCGTGCGCAACCGCACCGCAGCGTTCCATCGCTGCGTGCAATCGCGCGACCGGCGAGCCCATCGCGCGGAAAGCCCGGCGCCCGGATGCCCGGCGCCCGCAAAACCACGCCGGCGTCGCGCACGCACAACGCGTTGCACGGCGTCTTGCCGCTCGATGCCGCGCTGCGCTGGCAGCTTGCCGCTCTTCGGGTAAAATACCGCGCTTTTCGAGCCGCCTGGACGTCCCGCGGGACGTGCAGGGCGCGCCGGCAAGCCTCGGCGGGCGGGCCGCAACCGGTGCGCGACGGGCTTCGACTCGGCACCAAACCGTGCGAGCCACGCCCGATAAGCACCGAACGCGCCGGACCGGCGCGCCACGTCGGACGAACCGCCCGCGCAAGGACGACCAGAGCGCGGCGACAATCCCAGCGGCACGGCAATTTTGACCGCCTAGAATAGCGACCGTCGGCCCTCGGCCGGTGCTCGTCGAGTCGTGTCATCACGACGATCAGTTTGATTCAGGAGAAACATGAAGAAGTTCGCACTGTGCGTGGCTCTGGCAGTCATGGCCACCGGCGCGATGGCGAAAGAATGGAAAACGGTGCGCATCGGGGTCGACGCCAGTTATCCGCCATTCGAATCGAAGGCGCCTGATGGCGACATCGTCGGTTTCGATGCCGACCTGACCCGCGCGCTGTGCGCGAAGATGAACGTGAAGTGCGTGTGGGTCTCGCAGGATCTCGATGGCATCATCCCGGCGCTGAAAGCTCGCAAGTTCGACGCGATCGTTTCCTCGCTGAGCGTCACCGACAAGCGCCGCGAGCAGATCGACTTCTCCGACAGGATGTTCGACGCGCCCGCCCGCATGATTCCGAAAACCGGTTCGCCGCTTCTGCCCACCCCTGAATCGCTGAAAGGCAAGCACGTCGGCGTCGAGCAGGGTTCGACGCAGGAACAGTACGCGAAGGCCTGGTGGGAGCCGAAGGGCGTGCTCGTCGTGTCATACCAGAATCAGGACCAGGTGTACGCGGATCTCGCGTCGGGGCGCCTCGACGCCGCGCTGCAGGACGAAGTGCAGGCCGACGCCGGCTTTCTGAAGACGCCGCGCGGCAAAGGATTCTCCTTGGCCGGTCCGGAAGTGAAGGATCCGCAGACGATCGGCGAAGGCACCGCGATCGGTCTGCGCAAGGGCGATGCCGAGCTGAAGGCGAAGTTCAATCAGGCGCTCGCCGAGGTTCATCAGGACGGCACGTTCAAGAAGCTCGAAAAGCAGTACTTCGATTTCGACATTTATCCTGGCCGTTGAGCGAAACAGGCAGGATACTGCGTGGTAAGCCGGCTCGTGCCGGTGGCAGTGAAAGCGGCAACGAAGGTGGCGACACCAGGCAGTAGATTCAAAACAATCCGAGACGAAAGTCCCACAAGCGCGCTGTAGGAGCACCAACGTTTCTGCAGCATGATTTGCACAGCGGCACGCTGTGCGCCGCGGATCACGGCGAGCCAGGCGCTCGTCCCCGACGCGGCGCTACGCGGACCGCGTCTTTCGCGGTGCGCGTAGCGCATCGTCGTGGACTACCTATGTTCCTTCAAGGCTACGGCCCGCTGCTTCTCAGCGGCACCTGGCAAACCGTCAAGCTGGCGGTGTTCTCGCTCGCGCTCGCGTTCGTGCTCGGCCTGCTCGGCGCGGCGGCGAAATTGTCGAAGAACCGTCTGTCGAACGGCATCGGCACGGTGTATACGACGCTCGTGCGCGGCGTGCCCGATCTCGTGTTGATGCTGCTGCTGTTCTATAGCATCCAGATCTGGCTGAACAACCTGACCGACGCGCTCGGCTGGGAGCAGATCGACATCGACCCGTTCGTGGCCGGCGTCGTGGTGCTCGGCTTCATCTACGGCGCGTACTTCACCGAGACCTTCCGCGGCGCGTTTATCGCGGTGCCGCGCGGCCAGCTCGAAGCGGGCGCCGCCTACGGCATGACGAGCTGGCAGGTGTTCTCGCGCGTGATGTTCCCGCAAATGATGCGCTTCGCGCTTCCGGGCATCGGCAATAACTGGCAGGTGATGGTCAAGGCGACCGCGCTCGTGTCGATCATCGGTCTCGCCGACGTCGTCAAGGCCTCGCAGGACGCCGGCAAGGGTACCTTGCGGTTCTTCTTCTTTACCCTGCTCGCGGGGGCGATCTATCTCGTCATCACCACCGTGTCGAACTTCGTGCTGATGTACCTCGAAAAGCGTTACTCGACCGGCGTGCGAAAGGCGGATCTATGATCGAGATCATTCAGCAATACTGGCGCAACTATCTGTTCACCGACGGCTATCGCTTCACCGGCGTCGCGATCACGTTATGGCTGCTGGTCGTGTCGATCGGCCTCGGCTTCTGTCTGTCGGTGCCGCTCGCGGTCGCGCGCGTGTCGAAGAAGAAATGGCTCGCGGGCCTCGTGTGGCTCTATACGTATATCTTCCGCGGCACGCCGCTCTACGTGCAGCTGCTGCTGTGCTACACGGGTCTCTACAGCCTCGAGATCATCCGCAACAACGAGCTGACCAACGCGTTCTTCCGCGACGGCATGCACTGCACGCTGCTCGCGTTCACGCTGAATACCTGCGCGTACACGACCGAAATCTTCGCGGGCGCGATCAAGGCGACGCCCTACGGCGAGATCGAAGCGGCGCGCGCGTACGGCATGTCGTCGTTCACGCTGTACCGGCGCGTGATTCTGCCGTCGGCGCTGCGCCGCGCACTGCCCTACTACAGCAACGAAGTGATCCTGATGCTGCACGCGACCACCGTCGCGTTCACGGCCACGGTGCCGGACATCCTGAAGATCGCGCGCGACGTGAACTCCGCGACGTACCAGTCGTTCAACGCGTTCGGCATCGCCGCGCTGCTGTATCTGTGTATTTCTTTCGCGCTCGTGTGGCTGTTCCGCCGCGCCGAGCGTCGCTGGCTCGCTTACCTGCGGCCGCAAGGCAAGTAACTGCGCATCCCTGGACAAGCAAGCTCGTTAAGGATCCTGATGAACTCCAAGAAGCAGAAGCTCTTCGTCGACGAGCTTCACAAAAAGTACGGCGACAACGAAGTCCTCAAGGGCGTGTCGCTGAAAGCCAATGCCGGCGACGTGATCAGCGTGATCGGTTCGTCCGGTTCGGGCAAGAGCACGATGCTCCGCTGCATCAACTTTCTCGAACAGCCGAACGCGGGGCGCATTTTCGTCGACGGTGAGGAAGTGCGCACGCAGACCACCAAGGACGGCGCGTTGCGCGTGTCGGACCCGAAGCAGTTGCAGCGTGTGCGCACCAAGCTTTCGATGGTGTTCCAGCACTTCAACCTGTGGTCGCACATGAACGTGCTCGAGAACATCATCGAGGCGCCGGTGCATGTGCTCGGTCTGAAGCGCAAGGAAGCCGAGGACCGCGCGCGCGAATATCTGGAGAAGGTCGGTCTCGCGCCGCGTCTCGAGAAGCAGTATCCGTCGCATCTGTCGGGCGGCCAGCAGCAGCGTGTCGCGATTGCGCGGGCGCTGGCAATGCACCCCGACGTGATGCTGTTCGACGAGCCGACCTCCGCGCTCGACCCGGAGCTCGTCGGCGAAGTGCTGAAGGTAATGCAGAAGCTCGCCGAGGAGGGCCGCACGATGATCGTCGTCACGCACGAAATGGGCTTCGCGCGCAACGTGTCGAACCACGTGATGTTTCTGCACCAGGGCCGCGTCGAGGAAGAAGGCCATCCCGACGATGTGTTCAGGAACACGAAGAGCGAACGTCTGAAGCAATTCCTGTCGGGCAGTCTCAAGTAATAAAATTACCCGCGACTTATGATGCGAATGGCATCGAAAATGTAGTCAATGTAGTTTTACAAGGCGCTTACGAGCGCCTTTTTCGTTTCTACCATGTCCTTCCGCCCGGCCATTCGAACGACGAAAAAGCGCCGAAAATCCCAAAAAACGGGCCATTCAGGCCGAGTTTTCGCCCTACACTGCCACTTTTTACTCGTCAATAGTGGCAATCCTTAATGCGACCGCTTCCAGGCCGCGATTCCCTTGCCGGACAAGACTTGGCGCCTTTTCCCGAGGAACTGCTTCGGGTGTCGGCCCACATTCGTATTGCAATTTGGCGACACCCCTTGTGGACGGTACTAATTTCTTCTTCCAGTTAAAGTTATTTTTGATAAATTGGTAACCAAAGTAGCAAAACAAAGTTGATTAAAAGTAGTTTCACTTCAAAACACAGAGGAGAACCGGTCGGCGTGGGATCGGCATGATGCAAAGATAGCTCGACGCTACATGTCATGACAGGAGAATCCCTATCCACCCGCCACTCTCCCTGGTACCGCTTTCTGTTCGGTGCTTATCGCGTCCGAA
Organism: Paraburkholderia sp. MM5384-R2; assembly: GCF_014201025.1. Lineage (NCBI taxonomy): Bacteria > Pseudomonadati > Pseudomonadota > Betaproteobacteria > Burkholderiales > Burkholderiaceae > Paraburkholderia > Paraburkholderia sp. MM5384-R2. The sequence continues at coordinate 271,243 of NZ_JACHDI010000003.1, read as the reverse complement.
CACCACTCGCAGTACTGGGTTTTTTTTTGACAGGGTATGGAGGAGAAGATGAAGAAAGCTTTGCTCGTCGCTGCGCTGATGTCGGCCGGCGTTGTTGCACACGCTCAGAGTAGCGTCACGCTGTATGGCCGTTTGGATGCAGGTCTCGAGTACATGTCGGGCGTCCCGACCGGCGCTAACGCCAACGGCGCGGCCAACACCAGCTCGAACCGCTTCAAGGCGGAAAGCGGCGACTGGGGCACCAGCCTGTGGGGCATGAAGGGTGTCGAGGACATCGGCGCCGGCAACAAGATCCTGTTCCAGTTGGAAGGCTCGTTCAACACGATGACGGGCGCAGGTCCCGGCGGCGGCGGTCTCTTCAATCGCTGGGCAACGGTCGGTATTTCGAACAACCAGTACGGTACGTTCACGATGGGCCGCATGCTCTTCATCTCGAACGGCGTGTGGGACTTCGACCCGTTCGGTCAGTCGGACTGGTCGTCGGCATCGCTGGTGCGTGGCCGCAACTGGCCGCAGTCGAGCAACAACTTCGCGTACCAGTCGCCGAAGATCGCAGGCTTTGACTTCTACGGTCAGTACGCGCTGTCGAACGCGACGAGCTGGAACGGTAACGGCACGACGCCGCAAGGTCGCGAAGCTGGTGCGCAGATCACCTACACCAGCTCGCTGTTCCAGATCCGCGGTCTGTACGACGAAATCCGCAACCCGACGACCGGTGGGTTGTGGGGTGGCCCGGTTGCCAACAACGGCATCAATACAAATAACACGAGCAACGGCGTGTTCGCGGCATCGCGCGAGTACTCGGCTCTGCTGAACGTGTTCCTCGGCCAGTTCAAGATTCAGGCCGCTTACCAGGCGGTCCGTTCGGCAGGCGCAACGGGCGTTCTGCCCGGTCAGCCGACCACGCTCGATCACGAATGGGGCGGTGTGACGTGGCAGGCAACGCCGGCTGCAGCGCTGATCGCGGCGGTCTACCACGTGAACGGCAACAACGGCGCGGGCAATGCGACGATCTACACGATCGGCGGTTCGTACAACCTGTCGAAGCGCACGCTGCTCGACCTGCAGGCAGCGACGGTGCGCAACAGCCGCAATGCTAACTTCGGTCTGAACGCGAACAATGCGGGCTTCGCCGCTGCAACGGACAACCCGCTGCAAGGCCGCCAGCAAAGCGGCGTGTACGCAGGTATCCAGCACTCGTTCTAATCGAACGGTGCGCCCCGAGGGTCATCCCTCGGGGCGTAATACAGGTTTCTTCAAGAGAATCTTTTTCACGCTGCTGCGAGAGGCGCGTATCGGTGCAATATCCGCAAGGGTATTGCACCGTTTTTTATTCGGCGCACGGTTTTTGCCGTTGCGCGCACCGGGCCGGTGCGTGATTGCGTCAGCTTATACCGCTGCTTCGTTCTCTTCGCCGGTACGGATACGGATGACGCGCTCGACGTCCGCGACGAAGATCTTGCCGTCGCCGATCTTGCCGGTACGCGCCGCGCCGATGATCGCGTCGATGACCTGATCGCACTGGCTGTCCGCGACCACGACTTCGATCTTCACTTTCGGCAGAAAGTCGACCACGTATTCCGCACCACGATAGAGCTCGGTATGCCCTTTCTGGCGGCCGAACCCCTTGACCTCGGTAACGGTCAGGCCGGTGAGGCCGACTTCCGCGAGGGCCTCGCGCACTTCGTCGAGTTTGAACGGTTTGATGACTGCGGTGATGCGCTTCATGGCGAACCTCGTCTCTTGATGGGAAGAGTGGAAAGGAAAAGGATGATTTTTATTCTACGCCGCGCCGGATGCATTGCGGCATCCGCGCGCGGGTGTCGACTTTCACTCCACCGGTTCGGTGTAGCGCGACGTGATCGGATAACGCCAGTCGCGGCCGAACGCGCGATGCGTAACGCGAATGCCGATCGGCGCCTGACGGCGCTTGTACTCGTTGATCTTGATCAGGCGCGTGACGCGCTTCACGTCGTCGACCTGATAACCCGCCGCGATGATCTCCGCGAGCGAACGGTCCTCCTCCATATACATGCGCATGATCGCGTCGAGTACTTCGTATTCGGGCAGGCTGTCCTGGTCGGTCTGGTTCTCGCGCAGTTCAGCGGACGGCGCGCGCGTTAGAATCCGCTCGGGTATCACGTCGCCCGTCGCAAACGTGGTGGCCGCGTTCCGATAGCGGCACAGCCGGTACACGAGCGTCTTCGCGATGTCCTTGATCACCGCGAAGCCGCCGGCCATGTCGCCGTACAGCGTGCAATAGCCGACCGCCATCTCGCTCTTGTTGCCGGTGGTCAGCACGATCGAGCCGAACTTGTTCGACAGCGCCATCAGCAGCGTGCCGCGAATGCGCGCCTGAATGTTCTCTTCGGTCGCATCTTCGGCGCGGCCCGCGAACTCCTCGGCGAGCGAGCCGCGGAACGCGTCGAACATCGGCGCGATCGCGATCTCGTCGTAACGCACGCCGACGCGGCGCGCCATCTCGGCGGCGTCGCTGGTCGAGATATCGGCCGTGTAGCGCGACGGCATCATCACCGCGCGTACCTTGTCGGCGCCGAGCGCATCGCATGCAACGGCCAGCACGAGCGCCGAATCGACGCCGCCCGACAGACCGATCAAAGCACCAGGAAAACCGTTCTTGCCGATGTAGTCGCGCACGCCCATCACGAGCGCCGCGTAGACCTGCGCTTCGATCGACTGCTCCGGCGCGATCGCGGCCGGCAGCGGCGTGCCAGCGTCGAACTCGACGACAGCCGTGGCTTCCTCGAACTGCGCGAGCTTCGCGACGAGTTCGCCCCGCGCGTCGAGCACGAACGAACCGCCATCGAACACGAGTTCGTCCTGGCCGCCGACCATGTTCACGTAGACCATCGGAATACCGGTTTCGCGAATGCGCGCGCGCAGGATGTCGAAGCGCACCGCCTCCTTGTTCAGGTGGTACGGCGAGCCGTTCGGAATCAGCAGCACCTGCGCGCCCGCGGCCTTTGCCATCTGCGCGGCCGACGCATGCCACGCGTCCTCGCAGATCACGACCCCGTACTTGACGCCGTCGAGTTCGAACACGAACGGCTGCGGGTCGGAGGCGAAGTAGCGTTTCTCGTCGAACACTTCGGTGTTCGGCAGATCCTGCTTGCGATAGGTGCCCTTCACTTCGCCGTCGACGATCAGCGACGCCGCATTGAACGTATCGACTGGCGGCACGCCGCGCTCGATCGGCGCGTTTGCATTACCATGGCCGTTCGCCGGGCTGTGCGCGAGGTTGTCCGACCCGTCGCGCAGCGGATGGCCGACGATCACATGCAGACCGGTGAACGGCTTCAACTGTGCGGCGAGATCGGCCAACGCGGCCGCGCTCGCGGTGTAGAACGCGGGGCGCAGCAGCAGGTCTTCGGGCGGATAACCCGACAGCGCGAGTTCAGGCGCGACCAGCAGCTTCGCACCATCGCTGTGCGCGGCGCGCGCGGCGGCGACGATCTTCGCGACGTTGCCGGCGAAGTCGCCGACGGTGACATTGATTTGAGCAAGAGCGATTCGGGTCTTCATGGCAGGATCGACAGGCAAGCCTTCACGGCTCGCGGTACCGCGGCTCGATGGCTCGACGGGATTGAACAAACCGGATAAACGAACTCAACGAACGACGTGGCAGCTTCAGTTTCACAGCGCCGCGCCGGTCATTGCATACAGTCACTCAGATTGAACCAGCAACGTATCGATTATCGCACGGGCATTCTGGCCTCGCCCTCCGAGGTGGACGCCGCCGAGTGGAACGCCCTCCTCGCCGCGCAGGCGCAGCCCACGCCGTTTTTGCGGCACGAGTTTCTGAGCGCGCTCAACGCGACGCAATGCGCGGTTCCCGACACCGGTTGGGCGCCGCAATTCGTCACGCTGACCGACGCGCGCACGGGCATGCTCGCGGCGGCGGCGCCCGTCTATCTGAAGGGACACTCGTACGGCGAGTACGTGTTCGACTGGGCCTGGGCCGACGCGTACAAGCGCAACGGCCTGCCCTATTACCCGAAGCTGCTGTGCGCGGTGCCCTTCACGCCGGTACAGGGCAACCGGCTGCTGTCGGCGAACGAGCATGCGTTGCGCCATCTCGCGGCCACGTTGATGGCGTTCGCCGAGCAGGCCGAGGTGTCGTCGCTGCATGTGCTGTTTCCGACGCAGAGCGAAGCGAACGCGCTCACCGATATCGGCATGATGCAACGCGAAGGCGTGCAGTTTCACTGGCTCAACGACGGCTATCGCGACTTCGAAGACTTTCTGTCGACGCTCGAACAGAAGAAGCGCAAGAACATCCGCGCCGAACGGCGCAAGGTGCACGAGGCCGGCATCACGATGCGAAGGATCCGCGGCGCAGACATCGAGGATGCCGACTGGCGCTTCTTCAGCAAGTGCTATCGGCAAACCTATCGCGAGCATTTTTCGAGTCCGTATCTGAACCTCGATTTCTTCCGGATGATCGGCGCGTCGATGCCGGAGAATCTGCTGCTCGTGATCGCCGAATATGAAGGCAAGCCGATCGCGAGCTCGCTCGTCGTCTATCAGCGCGACGAGAAAACCGGCGGCACCTTGTATGGCCGCTACTGGGGCGCGCTCGAACACGTGCCGTGCCTGCACTTCGAAACCGCGTACTATCAGCCGCTCGAATTCTGCATCGAAGAAAAACTCGGCGCATTCGAAGGTGGCGCGCAGGGCGAGCACAAGATGGCGCGCGGCTTTCTGCCCACGGTCACGCGCTCGACGCATTGGCTCGCGCATCCGGCGTTCGCCGATGCGGTCGGCCATTTTCTCGATAACGAAAAAAACAGCATCCACGCGTACGTGGACGAGCTGCGCGAACACAATCCGTTCAAAGGCTAGCAGCGCGGTTATGGCGTGGTTTCTCTATCTGCTCGAATGCTCGGACGGCAGCGTCTATACCGGCATCGCGACCGATGTCGCTGCTCGCTTCGACAAACATCTGAGCGGCACGGGCGCGCGTTATACGCGCTCGCGCAAGCCGGTGCGGGTGCTGGCGTCGTTCGAGCTGGCGGACCGGTCGAGCGCGTCAAGCGCCGAGTATTGGGTCAAGCGGCTCACGGCGGCCGATAAACGGGCGCTGGCGGCCGGGGTGTGCACGCTGCAGTCGGTGTTGCCGGTTGCGGCGGTGAATGACGTCGCGGAAGACGGCGAGCGTTCCGACGGCTGAGTCGTGCTACCCCCTCGCCTCCCGCATCCTCTCCGTCAGCAGCCGATGCACCCGCGCCAGCTCGCCCACCACATCTGCTTCCAGCGACGTCAACTGCTCGCGAGCGGGTAAGTCGAGCCGCACCGGCCGTAACGTGCGATTCAGCGCGGCCTCGATCGCCGCGCTGATCGCCTCGACCCATTCGTCGAGTTCGCTATGCATGTCGCGACGGTTCGCGGTGAGGCGCAACTGCGTCGCGGTGCCGGCCATCCGTCGCAGCAGGCTCAGCACCGTCAGCGTGACCGTATCGGCCATCGAGTCCTCGAGCTTTTCGAGTCGCACGCGGCCGATCGCTTCTTCCGCGTTGTTGCTGGTGAGGCCCGCGGCGCGGCGCAATTGCTCGATCTCCTTGCCGCCATGCCGAGGCGCGTCGAGCGACGCGCGCAGATACGCGAGATTCGCGCGCACCGCATCGCCGAGATAGACGCGCACATCGAGCTTCTCGCGCGTCGGCCATAGAAGGAACGTCGCGAGCAGCGCGAGCACGCAGCCGAGCACGTTGTTGCCGAGCCGCGTCAGCGCGAACGCCAACTCGTTGGCGCCCGGCGTCGCGAAGTCGGCGACCAGCACGAAGGTCGGCGTCAGGAACAGCACGAACAGGCTGTAACTGACGGGGCGCAGCGCCATCGTCGCCATCACCAGCGGGAACACCGCAAGCGAGATGCCGAGCGGCGAATGAATCGCATAGCCGATCGCCGCCGCGAGCACGCCGCCGACGATACTGCCCGTCGCGCGTTCGATGCTGCGCGGCCAGGTCGCGGCGATCGACGGCTGCAGGATCAGCAGCGTGGCCATCGTGGCCCAATAGCCGAACGGCAGACCGAGCGCGCGAATCACGACGAAGCCCGCCGTAGTCGTCACGCCGACACGCGCCGCATGGCGCAAGCCGACCGACTGCCACGACAGGTTGGCCTTCAGCGTCGACCACGCGCGCGCCGTATAACGCGCGATGCACGCGCTCCACGGCTCGACGTGCACCTCACGCGGCGCGAAATCGACGAGCTCGAAACCGGATTGCAGCTTCACCGGTTCGAGCAACGCGCTTTCGAGCCGATGCGCGAGACGCCGCAGACGCGCCTGCGGGTCCGCGAGACGTTCCCAGCGCGCGTCGCCGGTCGCGCCGCCGATGTCGCTGAGCACTTCGCCGATCGCATTGAGGGAGCGCACCGCGCGTCGCGTCCGGCGCGGATCGTCGGGCACTTTCGCGCCCGCGCCCGACACCGCGATCAGATACGCGAACAACGCTTCGCCACCGGTCAGCAAACCGAGCAACGTGTCGTAGACGGCCGCCCCGCCCGCCTTCGATGCGGGCACGTTCGCGAGCGCATCGCGCGAACGTTCGAGCGACGCGCGCGCATCGGCGCGAAAGCGCGCGGCATGCGTGGCCCATTCGCGCGGCGCGGCACGGCCGCCGACAAGCCGCGCGCTATCGAACGCGACATCGGCGAGGCGCAGATACACCGCGCGCAACGACGCGCGGCTCGCGCCGAATGGATGAATGCGCCACACCGTCAAGCTCAGCACGATCGCGAACAGGCAGCCGACCAAATAGACGCCGAGAAACGCGACACCCGCGCGCGCGTCGTGCATCGGCCGATCGACCATCACGACGCAGGCGGTCGCCGCGAGGATCGTCACCTGCGACGTGGCCGCGCCCCAGATGCGGCCGAACGCGCCGAGCGTCGTGAACGCGAGCACCGCGAGCGCGGCCCACGCGGCACCCGAGGCGGACGCGAACGCGGTCATGCCGCCGCACAGCGTCGACAGCAGCGCGAAGCTCATCATCGACATGAAGCGCGCGCGGTTCGAGCCGGCGGCATCGGCGAGGCAGGTCCAGAACGCGCCGATCGCCGCCCACGCAAATACCGGATCGTGCAGCACGTTGCCGAGCGCGAGCATCGCCGTCGATGCGCACGCCGCCCTCAAGCCCTCCGACAGATTCGCCTCGCTCGCCGCAAACGACACCATCCAGACCGGCCGCTTGCGATAGATCGCGGTGACGATCGAATGCAGCCGGGTCGACCAGCGCTGCGATGTCGAGTGGGACTTGCTGCTGTTCATCATCCGGACCGTGGTTCTTGAAGTGATGGAAACGCGCGTTGATGCCGTGAGTTCGCGCGCGAGGTCGTGCGGCGAATGATAAGGGTTTACACCTAAATATAAAAATGCGTTCCGTTCATCGGAGCGATGCGTTCAGGTTATGCGTGCGAGACGAAGCGTGCGAGACGAAGATCGCGGCGTTTTTGCACGGTAGTCGAATGCCGCGCAAATCAGATGAAAAAACCGCGCGGTCCTTGCGGACTCGCGCGGTTTTCGTACTGCATGCAGCAAGCGGATGAACCGCGGCGCGCTTACTTCTTGTAGTTCGCCACGCCTTCGCTGATTTCCTTGTGGGCAGCATCGACGTCGGCCCAGCCTTCGACCTTGACCCACTTGCCCTTCTCGAGCGCCTTGTATTGCTCGAAGAAATGCTTGATCTGGTCCTTCAGGTAAGCCGGCACGTCGTCGACCGACTTCAGGTTCGCCGTCATCGGGCAGATCTTGTCGTGCGGCACGGCGATCAGCTTCGCGTCGACACCGGACTCATCGGTCATTTGCAGCATGCCGAGCGCGCGGGCACGCACGACCGAGCCTGCCAGCAGCGGGAACGGCGTGATCACCAGCACGTCGACCGGGTCGCCGTCGCCCGACAGCGTCTGCGGAATGAAGCCGTAGTTGGCCGGATAGCGCATGCCGGTGCCGATGAAACGGTCGACGACGAGCAGGCCCAGGTCCTTGTCGGCTTCGTACTTCACCGGGTCGCTTTGCGCCGGGATTTCGATGATGACGTTGAAATCGTGCGGAAGGTCATTGCCTGCGGGAACGTGATTGAAGCTCATGAGCGCTCTCTGAAGGGGATGGAAATCGGAAGGCGGCGAACGGCGCGCGGGCTGCGGATGCGGTGCGAAGTGTGTGCGAACCGCGAACGTCGGGCACTGAAACCCTCTCGCCCCGAACGACGGGGCCGCGCACCGGACCGTACGGAATGCGCCATTATAGCCAATCGGCAGGTGGCATCCGCGGTGGGATCGGCGCGATAATCGTCTGGCGAGTCTCGCTTCGCGTCTCTACCGTTTTGTGTCTCCCCTTCGAACCCGCGCCGCCGCACGCCGGCCGCACGTCATCAAGGAGCATGCATGGAAGAAGCACGGCATTTCATCGGCGGCGAGTGGTGCGCCGCTTCCGGCGGCGAATCGATCGCCGTACTCGATCCCTCGGACGGCCAGCCGTTCACGCGCATCGCGCGCGGCACCGAGGCCGATATCGACACCGCCGTGCACGCCGCGCGCGCAGCGTTCGACGGCACTTGGGGCGCGCTGAGCGCCGCCGAGCGCGGCCGCGTGCTGTACCGGCTGTCGCTGCTGGTGGCAGCGCGCCAGGAAGACCTTGCACGGCTCGAAGCGCGCGACACCGGCAAACCGCTCAAGCAGGCGCGCGCCGACGCCGCCGCCCTGACCCGCTACTTCGAGTTCTACGCCGGCGCGGCCGACAAGCTGCACGGCGAAACCCTGCCCTACCAATCCGGCTACACGGTGCTGACGATCCGCGAGCCGCACGGCGTGACCGGCCACATCGTGCCGTGGAATTACCCGATGCAGATCTTCGGGCGCAGCGTCGGCGCGGCGCTCGCGACCGGCAATGCGTGCGTCGTCAAACCGGCCGAGGACGCGTGCCTTTCCGTGCTGCGGGTCGCAGAGCTCGCCGCCGAGGCCGGCTTGCCGGCCGGTGCGCTGAACATCGTGACCGGCTATGGGCACGAAGCGGGCGCCGCGCTCGCGCGTCATCCGGGCATCGATCACATCTCCTTCACGGGCTCGCCCGAAACCGGCAAGCTCGTCACGCAGATGGCCGCCGAAAACCACGTGCCGGTCACGCTCGAACTCGGCGGCAAGTCGCCGCAGATCGTGTTCGCCGACGCCGATCTCGACGCCGCGCTGCCGGTGCTGATCTCCGCGATCGTGCAGAACGCCGGGCAAACCTGCTCGGCGGGCAGTCGCGTGCTGATCGAGCAGGCGATTTACGAGCCGCTGCTCGACAGACTCAGCAGCGCCTTTCAGGCGTTGCGCGTCGGGCCGTCGAATGCCGACCTCGACTGCGGACCGCTGATCAGCGCGAAACAGCAGCAACGCGTGTGGGACTTTCTGTCGGACGCGCAACACGACGGCATCGCGATGGCCGCGCACGGCGAGGTGATTCCCGAAGCGCCTGAAAGCGGCTTCTATCAGGCCCCGACCTTGCTTCGCGACGTGCCCGCGAGCCACCGCCTCGCGCGCGACGAAGTGTTCGGTCCGGTGCTCGCCGCGATGTCGTTCCGCGACGAAGCCGAAGCGCTCGCGCTCGCGAACGGCACGCAGTTCGGGCTCGTCGCCGGCATCTGGACACGCGATGGCGCGCGCCAGATGCGCCTCGCCCGACGCGTGCGCTCGGGCCAGGTGTTCATCAACAACTATGGCGCGGGCGGCGGCGTCGAATTGCCGTTCGGCGGCGTCAAGCATTCGGGACATGGCCGCGAGAAAGGCTTCGAGGCGCTGTACGGCTTTACGGTGCTGAAGACCATCGCGATCCGGCACGGCTAGCGGGTGCCGTAGGGCTCGCTAGCGATCGGCGCGAGCAGCACGTTACACGCAGCAACGCATCGTTCTATCCATCACAAACAACGGAGACATCATGCGGTTGACAGGTAAAACGGCCATCGTCACGGGCGGCGGCTCGGGTTTCGGCGAAGGCATCGCAAAGACCTTTGCGCGCGAAGGCGCGAACGTCGTGGTCAACGACCTCAACGGGCCGGCCGCCGAACGCGTCGCGAGTGAGATCGCGATGGCGGGCGGCAAGGCGATCGCGGTCCCCGGCAACGTCGCGCAACGCGACGACTGGCGCACGCTGCGCGAGGCCGCGCTGGAAGACTTCGGCAGCGTGCAGATCGTCGTCAACAACGCGGGCACCACGCATCGCAACAAGCCGGTACTCGAAGTGACCGAGGCCGAGTTCGACCGCGTCTATGCGGTGAACGTGAAGAGCATCTACTGGAGCGTGCAGGAGTTCGTGCCGTATTTTCGGGAGCAAGGCGGCGGCAGCTTCATCAATATCGCGTCGACGGCGGGCGTGCGGCCGCGGCCCGGGCTCGTCTGGTACAACGGCAGCAAGGGCGCGGTGATCGTCGCTAGCAAGTCGCTCGCCGTTGAGCTGGGGCCGGAGCGGATTCGCGTGAACTGCGTGAATCCGGTGATCGGTGAGACCGCGCTGCTGTCCGAGTTCATGGGGGTCGAGGATACGCCGCAGAACCGGCAGAAGTTCCTGGCAGGGATTCCTCTCGGGCGGTTTTCGACGCCGCAGGATATTGCGAATGCGGCGCTGTATCTGGCTTCGGATGAGGCGGAGTTTATTACCGGCGTGTGCCTCGACGTGGATGGGGGGCGCTGCGTGTAGCGGTAGATGAAGCGCTGCGCACGCACTGCGTGCGCGGTCAGTGTTTTCCCCCAATATCGATTCGTCCTGCAAAAGACCTAGCGCGGATAGAATCGTTCGGCGGCGGCACTTCAATTCCATAAAAATGAGGAGACATAGTCATGGCTAGTCCTGCAAATCCGCTCCACCATCCCGGCGCTGGCGCGCCGCCTTCGACGTTCGAAGAGGCGACTTATCGCAAGGTTACCTGGCGGCTCGCGCCGCTATTGATGCTCTGCTACATCGTTGCCTATCTGGACCGCGTGAACGTCGGCTTCGCGAAGCTGGGGATGAGCACCGATCTTGGCTTGAGCGATGCGGTGTATGGCTTCGGCGCGGGGATTTTCTTCCTCGGCTATTTCATCTTCGAAGTGCCGAGCAACGTGATCCTGCATAAGGTCGGCGCGCGTGTCTGGATCGCGCGGATCATGATTTCGTGGGGCGTGATATCCATGCTGACGATGTTAGTCACCACGCCGACGATGTTTTATGTGATGCGCTTTTTGCTCGGGCTAGCTGAGGCGGGGTTCTTTCCTGGGATTATTTTGTATCTCACCTACTGGTATCCGGCGCATCGGCGTGGACGGATGACGACCTGGTTTATGACGGCGATTGCGTTGTCGGGGGTGATTGGTGGGCCGGTGTCTGGGTACATCCTGAAGAACTTCAACGGCGTGAACGGTTGGCACGGATGGCAGTGGCTGTTTCTGCTCGAAGGGGTGCCGTCGGTGCTGGTCGGGATCATCGTGTTCGTGATGCTCGATGATCGGATTTCGAAGGCTAAGTGGCTGACCCGGGAAGAGCAGCAGTTGCTTGAGAGTCAGGTGTCGGCTGAGGAAGCGACCAAGCACGACATGCCGATTCGGCAGGTACTCACTAGCGGGCGGGTGTTGATGTTGAGCCTCACCTACTTCTCGTTTGTAATGGGGCTTTATGGGGTGAGCTTCTGGTTGCCGACGATTATCAAATCGACCGGCGTTACCGATGCGTTTTTGATTGGGCTGCTATCGGCGGTGCCGTTTGCGGCGGCTGTTGTGGCGATGGTGTTTGTGGCGCGGAGTGCGGATCGGTCGAGGGAACGGAGATGGCATATTGCGTTGCCGGCGTTTCTTGGCGCTGTGGGGCTCGTGCTTTCCGTCGTTTGGGCGCATAACACCCTGCTTGCCATGACTGGGTTGACGCTGGCTACTATGGGCATCCTCACTACACTGCCGTTGTTTTGGAGTTTGCCTACGGCGATTCTGGCAGGCACCGGCGCCGCTGCCGGGATTGCGATGATTAATTCGATTGGCAACCTTGCCGGTTTCCTTAGTCCTTATGCTGTGGGGTGGTTGAAGGAGGTTACCGCGGCGAACGATTCGGGCATGTATATGCTCGCGGCGTTTATGGTACTGGGCGGTTTGCTTGCTATTAGTGTGCCGGCGAGGATGGTTGATAAGTGAGTGGAGTCGCCGCTGCGAGAGTCTAGCGACACTCGTTACTGCCTCTCTGTTCTTCCAAGCGGAGAGCCCCTCGTCCACACCGTGAACGGCGAATACATTCTTGGCAAGATCGACTCCGATAGTGACAATAGGCATGGACTTCCCCTCTCGCCGGTATCGATGAACATTTGCAACTTCATCTTGGCACATTGATGCGGACTCGCGGCTTCCGCCGTAGCCTCGGGACGGGGAAGTCCCTTTCATTCTCCAGGGAGATGTTCCAGGCCGCTGGCGAGGACACCCTCCTGAAGAGGTTGAGCGAGAATGTTGCGGAAAGAGTGATTGCCCGCCTTCGCGGAATGCCACCGACGAGGTCGGGTTTATATGACCTTAGTGAAGCAGACGCAAAATCAGTCGGTGTCAAATTGGCGGGCGAGCTTCGCTCGACTTACTTCAAAAGCGTCCCCCCAGTGTTGGGCGCGTTGGCATTTGGAGCAATGACTCGGTCTGGTTAGTGCCTCGCGTGTGAGTTCCCAACCGAAAGCTATAGCCGTACACGAGCAGCGGCACCTGTGGTGATCGGCCAACAATCAATCTTCGGTAACCAGCTCGCACACTCAGGCTTCCACTGCGCCCAGGAAGCAGCCATTAAATCGGAGGGATGGCGGTCGCTTCTCATCGGCCATACCCGACGTTCGGCTGTCGGGGTTTGTGAGGCCGCTCCAAGTCGCATTTCCGACATTCGCATATCGGAGTTGGCGAATGTCGCACTCGCTGCGAGCGAATGCGTACTGTCGACCCCTTTCCGTCCTTCGACGCAACGTGGTGAAATCGTCAGGTTTGGAGGGCGGATTCAAACGGCCATTCCATCGCGATGACGGTTCGCGACGCTGGATACGGGTGGTTGCGAGCAACTCTGCGCGTCGAACTTACGCAGCGTTGTTCAAACGAGGTCAGGACGTCGCCGCGCCGCCACCTGCACACCAGTCACGTGCGTTTCGCAACCAGACCTAGAACCGCTTCGCGAAGCCTATCGTTAAACCGTGCGGGAGAATCTGCACGAACAGGGGTGTCTGCCATGTCGTGCTCAAGTATCCTACCGCCGTGCCCAGCGCCCAACCGGCGAGGACGTCGGTCTGCCAATGCGCCTGGCTTTTCACGCGTGCGATCGAATCATAGAGCGGCAACACCTCGAGTGCCCAAACCCATGGATCACGCCGACCATAGTTGACGATGAACGGCGTTACGAAACTCGCCTGAAGGGTGACTTCACCACTGGGGAAACTCTTTCCGCCGCTGAACCATTGGTTCGGTCCCTGGCCAGCGCTGGGCCGCTGGCGACCGAACGCATACTTCATGCCTTGAGCAGCGACCGCCGATATCGCCGTAGCGTCGGCCGTTTGCCAGAATGTATGGCCCAGTTCGTTGTCGTTCCCAAGCCACAGAGCCCCACCCGCCGTCGTGGCTATCACGGCGTATTCAAGTGCGAGCTGAACATTGCGGTTCCATATGCCGCTCTGATCCAGCGCGACTTCATGATCGATCCCGCCGGCATATGCGCCCGAAAAAGTGAACGCCGTGATTGCGGCGGCTCCGCACCGTCTCCCTGTCACCCTGATTCCAGAAGTCATCGATCTCATTTTCGCCCTCGCGCAGCAGTGTGGCGAAAGGTTCGCGTAACTAGAGCTTTCTGCAGTTACTCTAAGACGCAACGTGAACGACGATCGCGGCCCGCACCATGATCGCCATGGATCATGGTGGCGACGATTGAAGGCAACTTCAGTCCGCCCCGGATCTATTCAAACCTTCCGATGCTTCAATTGGCGCCTCGATGCGTAACCGCCCGCAGGAGGAACTGCCGTCAGCGTAACAACGCGACGGGATGCGCAGCATGTGCTCGAATACGGTGAAACACATGTTGCCCAAGATCGTACTAGACCGATCTGAAGGAAACGTTAAGACCCGAAACGTTTCCAATGCTTAGGGAGCTAAGCCATGTCACGTCAGCATCGAATTGATCGTGCCGGGCATATTCTCGCGATGGCACCAGAGGCGGCTTGAAAGATCCTGTTAGCGCGGCACTTAACAACATGTCGAACCAATGTCGTCGGGCCCGGATCTCTGGTTTACCCAGGCCTGTGGCTGCCTGGGAAATCCCTAAATCCATGAACAGGACGGCCTGCCAGCATGAGTGCTTCGCCGCTAGACCGGCCTCAAGAGAAATGGCTGGTGTTGAAATGGATACGCATCCTCTACCGCTGCTGGCAGACTGGGACACGATACGACGAAAGCGTCTATCTAAACGCATTGAGGAAGCGAGGCTCGCCCCTTCTTGCAAACCTCATGCTTCCCCCTTCTAAAAGCTTAACGGACCGCCTCAGGGCGTGAAGCGGTCGATCAGTGTCCGAAATCAAACGTCCCCCGGTACGATTTCGGCCCGTCAACACAACCTCGTTGAACATTGCCTCCTGGCCGAACCTTGGCCGATGATGAACTGCATAGCGGCCCGGCACGAACGACCCGCCGCGCCTCGAAACCGTCGTGGCACGGTGTTCCTTTTGCGCAAAGGTGATTTCGATGTCCGGCACTTCCGGCGCCAACGCCCCGCGCCTAAAGTCAGGTCAGCCTTCGGATGCGGATCCTCACAAATGGAACCGCGCGAAGCCCCCTCAAAACTCAAAAAGGAGCAAAACCATGCTGACCAGGACATCCCCCGCGCTTCTCACCAAACCGAATGTCGCCACGGAAGACGCGCAATACTTCGAATACACTTCGTCCGCCAATCCGATTGGGGCGAAGCTCATCTCGCGTGTGCCGTTCTGCAGCTTCTCGCCTTCGCTTTATGCAGACGGCGCAACCCGAGTCGTGCCGCTTGACCTGTCTGCGGAGTTGGGCTGCCCGGGTCCCGCGACCGGTCCCGGCTTGAGCGCCAACTTCCTGCGCATCAATGCGGGCGACGCGTTGACACTCGATCCCAATGCGACCTCGCAGGTCTGCTACGTCATTAGCGGAGCGGGTAGCGTGCAGCAGTCCGAAACGAGCTTCCCCTTTTCGATGGGCGATTTCTTCACGCTCCCTGGCGGCCATGCCACGGTGCTGTCCGCTGCTGCGACGGCCACGCTCTATTACGTCAATGACGCGCCACTGCTCACCTATCTCGGTACCACCGGGGTACATGCGCGCTTTGCGCCGACACGCTATCCGGCCGCCGAGGCGCAGGCAGCACTGCGCGCGGTCGCGGAACAAGCGAACGCGGGTCGTCGCAACCGCATCAGCGTACTAATGGGCAACACCAACTTTCCGCAGACGCGCACTGTCACGCATGTGTTGTGGGCGATGTTCGGCATCGTGCCGCCCAACTCGGTGCAGAAGCCGCACCGGCACCAGTCGATTGCACTCGACTTCATCGCCAGCGGCAAGCCGGGTGTCTATACGCTGGTCGGAACCGAACTGGATAGCGATGGCAATATCGTGAATCCGACGCGCGTCGATTGGGAAGCGGGAATGGCATTCGTCACGCCGCCGGGACACTGGCATGCGCATTTCAACGAAACGAACGAAAACGCCTATCTGATTCCGATCCAGGATGCAGGCTTGCAGACTTACCTGCGCACGCTAGACATCCGCTTCGCCCATTAAGGCTGACGCTCCAGTGCGAGTCCGTCGTCCCAGTACGGCGGCTCGCCGAACGCCTCGGCATAGAAATCCACGAAGGCGCGCACCTTCGACGAGACGATCTTCTTCGGTGGATAGACCGCCCAGACCGCGGGTTCGGCTCGTCCGGTGCGTGCCTCCCATTCCGGTAGCACGTGCTGCAAGCGTCCTCCGCGCAGGGCCGTAGAGGCGAGCCATGTCGGCAGGAGCGCCACGCCACAACCGGCCACGGCGAGCGCGAGCACGGCTTCGGAGTCGTCAGCGCGCAGGCGCCCCTGCAACTCCACCAGCACCTGTTCCTGTTCTTGCGACGCCCGCGCGTCCGTGGTGACCAGCGTGAAATACCATTTGTCGTCCGGGACCAGGGACACGCGAAGCGCATCGCGCGCGGCCAGATCGCCAGGCACACGCGGTGTGCCGCTACGCGCGAAATACGCCGGGCTGCCACAGACGATACGACGATGCGGTGCGAGGCGCCTCGCCATCAATGACGAATCGGGCAGCACGCCGGTACGGATCGCCACATCAATGCCCGCATCGATCATGTTGAGCGTTTCGTCCGTAGAGACGATGTCGAGGTCGATATCAGGATAGCGCGCCATGAAGGCCGGCAGATGCGGCACGATGTGCAGGCGGCCGAATGCCGGTGGCATTGTCACGCGCAGCACGCCTTGTGGCGTGCGATTTAGCGACGACGTCACGTCGCGCGCGTCATCGAGTGCTTGCAACGCTAACAAGGCGTGTTCACGAAACAGCCGGCCGCCTTCTGTCAGGACGAGGCCGCGCGTCGACCGGTTGAATAGGGCGATGCCCAGATCTCTTTCGAGTTCGCTTACGTAGCGGGAGACAGTCGAGGTCTTGACTGACAGTGCATTGGCCGTCTTGCTGAAGCTCTGCAGTTCCGCTGCGCAAACGAAGGCCCGTACTGCGGCGAAGTAGTCCATGGACTGTCTGACGTGGATGGGATTACCTGGCTTTTGCCGAGACCGGTAGTGTACTGCCCCGGCGCGGGCGAGTGTCGCTCGTTCCCCGGCTGCAGCCCGGCAGCGATTGGCGGCACGCGACCCCTTCGAGTCACTCAATCCACGTTGACGAATGTCCCCTTGCTGCCCCTACAGGAGGCCATCGTCAATCTGTTCGCCCCGAAGGGCTTTTTCAAGTCAAGGTCGAAGGTAGTCCATTGGCAGCACTTATTGGCGGATCAGTCATACCTTGCCGGGATTCAACGGCATCGGGAGCACCGTCAAAAAATGTTCATGGTCAAGCGGACCAGATGGACTATATACAAACGAAGGGCGGCGAATGGCTGTACGTCCAACGAAAACCGCCCTTGACTCAGGTCCGCGAGAGCCGCAGTCAAGCCGAACGGAGATGTACGACGCCGAATAGTCGCGACCCGTCTTTTCCCACATAGACCGGTCAGTGGGTCGCAGCGTTAGCATCATTGCCGGGGGCGACGCGTTCCCGACCAATCCACCGCTGCCCGATGTTCCCTGTTCGACCTCCTTAACCACCGTGAAGTAAACGCGACAAGGGGTGAAGTAATGAAACAGATCGCGAACTGGGTAACGCTCTTGCAGCTCTGCCTGTAGCCCAATTTAACTCGTCCATCCGACGTCACCCGTTCGCTCGTCGCCGATGCAAGGAGTACGCCATGTCATTTATCACGTGCCGTTTAACGTTTCTATTGCGAACCATCGCGTTCGCGACGGCGTTAGGATTCGCTTCAATCAGCATTGCGCAAGCCGACTCGGAGGTTGATCCGCCAGGAGCGGTTTACGTTCTGTCAAACCAGCCGTCCGGGAACTCGGTTCTTGTCTATTCGCGCGCTGCCAACGGAATACTGAACTACGAGGCCACGTACTCAACTGGCGGTAAAGGAGCAGGCACGGGAGCCGATCCACTAGGCTCGCAGGGTTCCCTAACGTTAGCAGCGGGCTTTCTCTTCGCCGTGAATCCGGGCAGCAATGATGTTTCGCTGTTCGCGGTCGACGGCAGCAAACTGACGCTGCTCGACAGAAAACCATCAGGTGGTCAAATGCCCGTCAGCGTGACAGTCAAGGGGCCCATCGCGTATGTGCTTAATGCCGGAGGCACGCCGAACATCAATGGCTTTATCGTCGACGCGCTTGGCAAGCGTCTCGTTCCATTACCAGGCTCACAACGACCACTTGCCGGCGGAAACTCCGCCCAGCCCGCGCAAGTGACGTTTGCGCCGGAAGGCAACGAACTGCTCGTGACCGAAAAGGGCACACAACTCATTGACACGTATTATGTCGGCTTCACCGGCTACGCCTCGAAGACTCCAACCCCCCATGCGTCAAACGGCGTCACGCCGTTCGGGTTTTCCATCACGACCCGGGGTTACGCGATCGTCTCCGAGGCCGGGTCTGGTTCTGTTTCCTCATATGAGGTCGAGGACAGCAAACATCTGACTTCGATCAGTGCAGCAATTCCCTTGGGCCAGAGCGCCCCTTGCTGGCTTGTCACCACGGGCGATGGACGTTTTGCCTACACGGCCAATGCCGGGAGCGACTCGATCAGCAGTCTGCGGATCGCGGCGGACGGTACGGTACGCTTGCTCAATCCGACTGCAGGCACACTCAGCGCTCCCCTTGACATGGCGCTCAGTGGTCACAGCAAATTCCTCTACGTTCGTGAAGGTAACGGCGCTGTAAGTGGCTTTCGCGTGATGCCAGACGGAACACTCGAGCCAGTTGGCACAGTCACCGGCGTACCGCCGGGGGCACAAGGGATCGCGGCGCGCTAGACACATCTCCCCCGCGCGGGGAGATGTGCACGCGGGATCATGCTTTCGTATCCCTGTATCGGCAGCCTTCGCGCAAGAACGTTGCCGGTACCGCTGAGCACCCGCCGTCCATCTTGATCCGATTGAAATCGAGGCTCCCGGTCAAGCAGGGGTTAGGTGAGTCCAAACGGGCGACGGTGAGCGAGCCGAATCCCATCACTTTCTTCAAGGCTTCCTGGAGTCACATTGACTACCGGCCCTCCCATGGCTGAGCTCTGGGAAGTGGCCGCGTGGGCCGCGACGTTGAGCAACCTTTGGCCGCCGTCCGCGACCGGCCGGTATGGCGAAATCAAAGGCCATTCGCCTGCGCTTCGCGACTGTCCCTTCATGGCCGCACCCGTGCCAACCGACGCTCGAACGCCATTGACCCGCTTTCGATCACGTTCATACGGGTAGCGACACGCTGCGTCCATCTGGCGGTCATCCTCCAGCCAGATAAGTACCATCCGATTCGGCGAGCGGCGCAACGCATCCTACACTTAAGTTCAACCGCGCAGGCTTGCACGTGGCTGCGCCACAAATTGGGCCGAACGCATATTGCGCTGATGGCCATCGATAGCGAGCATGGCGCGGTCGCGTTCGGCGGCGACCGAGGGATTCGTATCGCCTCCGGATATGTCTCAGAGACTAACCACCAAGGAGGCGGTTTATGAACAGTAAGTTAGCCAACCCGGCGCCGCTCGGGCTCGCTGGATTCGCATTCACCACATGGATGCTCAGCATGGTGAATGCCGGCTGGTTCGACAAGGATGCCTTGGGGCTCGTGCTGGCGCTAGCGTTCGCTTTCGGCGGCACGGCGCAGATGATCGCGGGCGTGCTCGAATTTCCACGCGGCAATACGCTAGGCACGGTGGCGTTCCTCAGTTACGGCGCCTTCTGGTGGTCCTTTGCGCTGTTTGTCGCGTTCCTGGGCACCAAGGTGCCTGAGGCCTTCATCGGCTGGTATCTGTTTGTGTGGGGGGTCTTCACGTTCTACATGTGGATCGGCTCGATGCACACGAGTACGTCTGTGCAACTGGTGTTTCTCTCGCTGTGGATCACTTATCTGCTGTTGGCGATCGGCGCATGGACAGGTATGAGCCTTGCCACGCGGGCCGGCGGCTATGTAGGCTTGATTACCGCTCTACTGGCGTTCTATGCGTCGGCGGCGATGGTGATCAACGAAAGCTTCGGACACACCGTGCTTCCGACACACGACTGGGCACAAGCCCATCCGCGAGCGGCCTAGCCACTCGGCGAGGGTCGGCCGGCGTGCAGCAAGCGCGCCGGCCAGTCAGGCCTGCGGTGCTCCATGGAGACGGAGACCAGGTCTGAGTATCGAGTCTTTCCGGTATCAGCTAAGTGGGTCGAGAAATGTGGACCGACTGGACTCGTTACGAGGCGATGGATCGCCGTTCGATGGAGGAACTCTGATGTTCGAACGAATACCCCCTGACAATTCGCGCTATCGGCGGGTGTGATCGCTGGCCGGCTCTATGACGTCATAAACGTGTCAGGGCGCTGCTGTGATGGCGTCCCACGGCCGGCGCGGCACGCAAACACTCCTTTTGGCAACGAAGCGCAAAAGGTGCTAACACCCAGCAAGATACCAGTGCTGGTATATCGGGGCCGGTGAACAAATTCGGGGCCTCGGCAGCATGTCGCCTTCGTCTTGTCTGAGGAGTGGGCCATGCCGAGCACACGGCATTGCGGCACCCGTTGCTGTCGCGGCGGCGCAACGTCCTACGCCTGCTGCAAAATCTCCATTGCACGAATCGTGTCGCCTAGCGCGTCCATTGCCAGGTAGGCAACGAACTGTGTGCCGATAGCGGCAGCCGAAACGCCGCGAAGGTTGATTCCCCCGGTAGCCAACTTTTGGGTCAACTCTGCAATGATGCCCGGCCGGTCAGGGCCCATCACCCGCACCGAGTGAAGACTCGGGAGGACGTTGAACTCCACCTGCGAGGCGGCACGAATTTCTCGGTCGTTCTGAAGCGGCGCGAGAAACACGACTGCCTTCCCGGGTGCTTCCGCAGTTCGACGGGAGATGATGAATTGCAGGTTCGCTCCGGCATCTCGCAGGACACTTAACACTTCGGCGAGACCGCCGGGCCTGTCCTCGATTGTGGCCGCCCATACATCGACACGTTCAACGAGCAGATCCATGGCGCCTCTCCCGTTTGATGAACCCCAACGAAAATTTAGTTCAGGGTTGACCGACCGGCAAGTCAACGCTCGTCGTCGCGTTAACACCATTGGCCCTCGGGATGCAGCTCTTTGACAGGGAATACGTTGCTTGGCATTGCATCCGCCCTGGCCTTAAATTCGTTATGCAGCGCACGGACTGTCGCGCCTGGTGTCCAGACCCATGAGACAGGTCAAAAGACGCGCTGCCGCGGGTAGCGTGGGACACCTCGTGTCCCTGGGCCCCTAGAAGCAAGGAGGAACTGTCATGTCACGAGACAAGTCATCGCGCCGCGCTTGCGCAGAGCAACAAGCGGCCGAGGTTTCCGAGGCGCAAATCGCCGTGCACTGGCCTGAAGAGGAATATTTCCCGCCGCCCGCCTCGTTCATCGCCCAAGCCAATCTGACAGACGCGGGAGTGTTCGCACGTTTCTCTCTCGACAAATTCCCCGAGTGCTTCAAGGAGTTCGCGGACCTTCTCGACTGGTACAAGTACTGGGACACGATGTTCGACGCGAGCAATCCTCCGTTCTGGCGCTGGTTCGTCGGTGGCCGGATCAATGCCTGCTACAACTGCGTGGATCGTCACCTCGCCGCCTACCGGAACAAGGCCGCGATCCATTTCGTGCCAGAGCCCGAGGACGAGACGGTCCAGCATGTCACCTACCAGGAACTTTATGTGCGCGTAAGCGAGTTCGCGGCCATGCTACGCGACTTCTGCGGTCTAAAAGCCGGTGACCGGGTTACTCTCCATATGCCTATGGTGGCGGAGCTACCCATCACGATGCTCGCCTGCGCCCGGCTCGGGGTGATTCACTCGCAGGTATTTAGCGGCTTCAGCGGCGCGGCCTGCGCCGACCGCATCCTGGATTCCGAGAGCCGTCTGCTGATTACGATGGACGCTTACTGGCGTGGCGGCAAGCTGATCGATCACAAGGAAAAAGCCGACACCGCGTTCGCCGAAGCTGCCGGGAAGGGTCACCAGGCCGAGAAGGTACTGATCTGGCAGCGGTATCCGGGCAAGTATTCGAGTCCGACGCAGCTCGTGGAAGGACGCGATGTCATCGTCAACGACGCCCTCAAGGCGTTCCGCGGCAAACGTGTCGAGCCCGTGCAGATGCCCGCTGAGGCACCGCTATTCCTCATGTATTCGAGCGGTACCACGGGCCGCCCCAAGGGGTGCCAGCATTCCATTGGAGGCTACCTCGCCTACGTCGCCTGGACATCGAAATACATCCAGGACATCCACCCCGAGGACGTGTATTGGTGCATGGCCGACATCGGCTGGATTACCGGTCACTCCTACATTGTCTACGGCCCGCTCGCGCTCGCGGCCTCGACGGTCGTGTATGAAGGCGTGCCCGTCTACCCCGATGCCGGGCGCCCTTGGCGAATTGCCGAAAACCTCGGCGTCAACATCTTCCACACGTCGCCGACTGCGATCCGCGCGCTGCGGCGCAGCGGACCGGACGAACCCGCGAAGTACAGCTATCACTTCAAGCACATGACGACCGTGGGCGAACCCATCGAGCCCGAAGTCTGGAAGTGGTATCACCGGTCTGTCGGGAAGGGGGAGGCCGTCATTGTCGACACGTGGTGGCAAACTGAAACGGGCGGGTTCCTTTGCAGCACGGTGCCGGCGTTGCACAAGATGAAGCCCGGCAGTGCCGGTCCGGGAATACCTGGCATTCATCCGGTGATTTACGACGACGACGGTAATGAGCTTGCAAGCGGTTCCGGCAAGGCGGGCAACATCTGTATTCTCAATCCGTGGCCCGGCGCGTTTCAGACCATCTGGAGGGCCCCGGAGCGCTACGTGAAAACGTACTATGCCCGCTACTGCCGGGATCCCAAGAGCAAGGACTGGCGCGACTGGCCCTACATGGCGGGAGACGGTGCTGTCGACGCTGCGGACGGCTACTTCCGGATTCTCGGTCGCATCGACGACGTGATCAACGTCGCCGGCCATCGCCTCGGTACCAAAGAAATCGAGTCAGCCGCCCTGCTTGTCCCCGAAGTCGTCGAAGCGGCCGTCGTGCCGGTCGCCGACGAGATCAAGGGCAGAGTGCCCGAACTGTACGTTTCGTTAAAGCCCGGAGTGGAAGCTTCGGAGGAGCTTGCAAAGCGGGTCACGAACTCGGTGGTCGATCGGATCGGAGCCATCGCGAAGCCGCACCGGGTGGTCATTGTTCCGGACATGCCCAAGACCCGGTCGGGCAAGATCATGCGGCGCGTGCTCGCAGCACTTTCAAACCATCAAGACCCCGGCGACGTATCCACGCTGGCTAACCCGGAGGTCGTTGACAGTCTGCGGGAGCTCGTGAAGTAATGGGGGCTACGTCCATGATCATCACGCGGCGCGCGCGGCCGGCGGGCGGCCATCGGGCGCCGCAGCCTTCGTCACCCATGTGACTCGACTCATAGGGAAAACTGGCCGGTCACCGCGGCCATTATCGATTGGTCCTGCGAAAACTCCCGCCTCAATCCTTTTCCGCCACCCGCCCCGGCTGCACAGCCGGCATCCTGCGATAGATCGTGTTCCGCGAGACCCCGAGCGCACGCGCCGCGGCAGACACGTTTCCGCCGTGGCGCGCCAGCGTCATCGCAACCACAGAGGTGGCAACATCCTGCAGCCGAGCACCGTCGGGCAGCGACGCATCGCCAGCAGCCGGGGCATCCGCAGCCGAACCGGCCGAAATGGCTGAAGAGCTCGAAGCGGCCGACGCAGCAGAGTCCCCCTGTCCAACCTCGCCATCGCCGCAACCCGCGCCCCCCACATCATCCAAAAAATCATCCGGCAAATGCTCCCACCGAATCACCCCATCCTCATCCACCATCGCCGCCGCGGTCCGCAGCAGATTAGCCAGTTGCCGACAGTTACCCGGCCACGCATGTCGCCCGAACACCGCCATCACATCAGCCGCAACGCTGAGCGCCTGCCGCCCCCCGCTTTCGACTGATTCCCACTGCAACATCTTTTGAACGACGACCGCGAGATCGCTCCGCTCACGCAACGCCGGCAACCGAACCGCAAGCCCGTTGATCCGATAGTAAAGATCCTCACGAAACTGGTTCTGCGCGATCATCTCGCGCAAGTTGCGGTGGGTCGCGCAAATAATGGAGACATCGACAGAAACCGCCCGCGTCGCCCCAAGCGGCGTCACAACCCGCTCCTGCAAAACACGCAGCAACCGCACCTGCAACGAATACGGCATATCCCCGATCTCATCGAGAAACAGCGTGCCTCCATTCGCCTGCATCAGCTTGCCGATCGCCCCTTTACGCCGCGCGCCGGTAAACGCACCCTCTTCATACCCGAATAGCTCGGATTCGATCAGCGACTCCGGAATCGAAGCACAGTTAACCGCAACAAACGGCCCATCACCTCGCGGCGAATCGTTATGAATCGCCTGCGCGAGCAACTCCTTGCCGGTACCGGTCTCGCCGGTGATCAGAATCGGAATATCCTTGCCGAGCACCTTGCGAACCTTCGCGATCAGTGCGGACACACGAGCATCGCCGGTATCGAGATCGCCGAGCCGCGACAGTCCCGCAGCCGGTTGACGCGCATTCGCGCACACCGGTCGCGGCGCGACTGCACCCTGCACATCGACGGCCCCACGCCCCAGCCCAAACGACGCCCGCCTGAACTGCCCGCGCGCGCAAACCACCGCACCGTTGTGCAAATTCAGCATCAGATGCGGCGCGACGCCATGCGTCAAACGATCGATCAATTGCGCATACGAGATCTGAAATAGCGACGACAGCGTATGCGCGCGCAACGCAGCGAGCGACAAGCCCAACTGAAACTGCGCACTCCGATTGGCAGACAGAAAGCGACCATCATCGGTAAACGCAATGATCCCTTCCATCAGCGTGCCGAGAAATTCCGGCCGGCCGTGAAAAGACACTTGCAGCACGTCGCGAAACGCAGTCGAAAACAGATGATTCTCGATCATCTGCACCGACATCTTCGCGAGTGCCGTCGTGTGCTGGTGATAGCTGCGGTGGTCGCCCGTCACGTCGAGCACGCCGATCAGATCGCCGTACGGATCGAGAATCGGCACACTCGAACAGGTCAGGAAGCGGTTCGCCGCCAGATAGTGCTGGTCCCCATGAACGACCATCGCACACCCCTCGGCCAGCGAGGTACCGATCGCGTTGGTCCCCTGACGATCCTCGGCCCAGTTCGCGCCAGGCCGCAGCGCCACTTTTTCCGCGCGATGCAGAAAGTCGTCGTCGCCGATCGAATGCAGGATCAACCCTTCGGCGTTGGTCAGCACGATCATGCTTTGCGTGTTGACGATCTGCTCGCGCAGCGTCTCCATGACCGGCATCGCATGCGCGCACAGCACCAGGTTCTGTTCGCGCTTCAGCGCGAGGCCCGTGTCGGACAGGATGTCGTAATCCGGCCGGATCGATGCGCGCAGGCCGAACGTCTCGGAGCGTTCGTGGGCTTTCTGGATCGCCGGTGCGGGCCAACCTTTGGAGCGGTTAGCCGCCGCCACGCCGAGCGGATGAACGTCGTCGCGCATTGTCTCCTCCTGAATGCGCCCGGGTCGTGCCGGACGCTTTGATGCGTGTCGACAGAATACTCCCTTTGCCGGTCCGCCCGACGCGTGCGGCGACCCCGCGCGGGCCCGCATCCTTGATCTGCGTCATCGTCGGCCGAATCTGCGGCGTTTCTGAACACCCGCTGCCCGCGCAACTGTCCCGAAACGGAACACTTCCGCCATACAGCCCACCGCAGTCCCTGAAATAGCCCACTTCGATGCATTGGTACGGTTCGTGCCTGATGTGGTCCCGCGCAGTCACCCGATCACCATCACAAAACGGAGACAAGTGATGAATCCATTTGACCTGAAAGCCCTCGGCATCGACATCGAGTATCCCTATCGCCAGCGTTACGAAAACTACATCGGCGGCAAGTGGGTACCGCCGGTCGGCGGCGACTATTTCGACAACGTGTCGCCGATCAACGGGCAGCCGTTTTGTCGCGTGCCTCGCTCGAGCGCTGCCGATATCGACCTCGCCATCGACGCCGCGCACGCAGCGCGCCGCAAATGGGCGAAGACGTCGGTGACAGAGCGCGCGAACCAGTTGCTGGCGGTGGCCGAGCGCATGGAGAAGAACCTGAAGCTGCTCGCGGTCGCCGAGACGATCGACAACGGCAAGCCGCTGCGCGAAACGATGGCCGCGGACCTGCCGCTCGCCGTCGATCATTTCCGCTATTTCGCGGGCTGCATCCGCGCGCAGGAAGGCGGCATCTCGGAGATCGACGACAACACGGTCGCTTATCACTTTCACGAGCCGGCTGGGGTGGTCGGTCAGATCATTCCGTGGAATTTTCCGCTGCTGATGGCCGCATGGAAGCTCGCCCCCGCGCTCGCGGCCGGCTGCTGCGTCGTGATGAAGCCCGCCGAGCAGACGCCGGCTTCGATACTCGTGCTGATCGAACTGATCGGCGACCTGTTCCCTGCCGGAGTCATCAACATCGTCAACGGCTTCGGCAAGGAAGCGGGCGAAGCGCTCGCCACCAGCAAGCGCATCGCGAAGATCGCGTTCACCGGCTCGACGCCGGTCGGCAAGCGCATCCTGCACGCAGCCGCGGACAACCTGATCCCGTCGACGGTCGAACTCGGCGGCAAGAGCCCGAACATCTTCTTCGCCGACGTGCTCGATCGCGACGACGCGTTCCTCGACAAGGCGCTCGAAGGTCTCGCGATGTTCGCGCTGAATCAGGGCGAAGTGTGCACGTGCCCGTCGCGCGTGCTGGTTCAGGAGTCGATCTACGAGCGCTTCATCGAGAAGGCGATCGCCCGGGTGGAACGCATCAAGGCTGGCCATCCGCTGAACCTCGAAACGATGATCGGTGCGCAGGCATCGCAGCAGCAGCTCGACAAGATCCTGTCGTATATCGACATCGGCCGGGACGAAGGGGCGCAGTGCCTCGTCGGCGGCGAGCGCGCAACCCCTGGCGCCGGCCTCGGCGAGGGTTTCTACGTGAAGCCGACGATGCTGTTCGGCAACAACGATATGCGTGTGTTCCAGGAGGAGATCTTCGGGCCGGTCGCCTCGGTGATGACGTTCAAGGACGAACAGCAAGCGATCGAACTCGCGAACGACACGTACTATGGCCTGGGCGCGGGCGTGTGGACTCGCGACGGTACCCGCGCTTACAAGATGGGACGCGAGATCGAGGCGGGACGCGTGTGGACCAACTGCTATCACCTGTATCCGGCGCATGCGGCCTTCGGTGGCTACAAGCAGTCGGGGATCGGGCGCGAAACACACAAGATGGCGTTGTCGAACTATCAGCAGACGAAGTGTCTGCTGGTCAGCTATCAGGCGGAGGCGCTGGGGTTCTTCTAAGCGAAGGGCGCGTCGTCTATGGACGGCGCCGTGCCGAAGAATGCGGCCGTGCGGCGTGGTGGCCGCTCCGGCTGCATCAATCGATCCGAAATCACGAAGTCCCCTCAGACCTCAGTCCGCCTCGACTTCTCTTCTGGAGGCTGCGAGATCCCGTTCGCCCGACAAATCAAACAAATTGCCTACATAGGCTAAAAATTCATCCAATTCCGAATGCTCCTGGTTGCCCCGCTCCCGATACTGTCATTCGCACATAACAGGGGATGACCGATGAAGAACGGCAACGGCCAGCCGATGATCCGGCTCGCAGACAGGACGACGCACGACGGCACGGTCATCGAGGCCGCGACAGACCTCATGCACATGGGCATCCCGGTTGCACTCGATGGACACGGCGTCGAGTGTCCGAGGTGTGGCGGTGTCTATCCGATCATCGCGACCGGCCAGCGAACCCACAACGGCAAGCGGGTCAGCCATGCCGGCGACAGGACGGGCTGCGGCGCGATCCTGATCGCTTCATGATCGCTTCCCGATTGCCACGAAACACCGAGCGCCTTGCACGCATGGTCGAACCCGCACAGGACCGCACGCTAGGTCTTTCCAGTGACGCACTACCCACATGGGGCAATGAGCCTTTGCTCGCTCCGCTCCGCCTGCGCGGCACCGAATCCCTGGGCAAGCTCTATCGATACACGCTCGATGTGGCGACGATCGAAAGTCCGACGCTCGGATTGTGGCAAGCACAGGAACTGGTCGTACCCGATAACCTGATTGGCAAAGTCATCGACATTTCGATCGCGTTCGACGGGAACGGATTGTTCGGTCAACAGGAGTTGGAATCCGGTGACGTGGCACACGCGGGCGCGGGCCGCCGCACGATTTCGGGCCTCGTCACAGGCATGAAACAGACCGGCACCGACGACCGGCGCGCCCATTACCGCTTCGTCGTGCGCCCCTGGTTGTGGCTGGCCACGAAGAACCGCGAAAGCAGGATCTTTCAGGACGCGAGCGTAGTGGACATCACTGACCGGATACTCAAGGAGCGTTATCACTTTCCGGTGGTGATGGAGTTGGGCGCGACCGGTCTGTGCGAAGGCTACCCAAAGCGGGACCATGTCCGGCAGATGTGGGAATCCGATTTCGAATTCCTCACGCGGATCTGGAGAGAATGGGGAATCTACTATCTGTTCGACGGAATGACGCTGGTACTGTGCGATTCGCCCGGCTCGCACAAACAGCACGACAACGGCTACGACACTATCCGCTATCACGCGCCTGACAGCCGGCACGTCGACGAAGAACACATTCACAGGCTCGAGGTCTCGCGTCAGATCACGACGGGCAAGGTCAGTCTGATCGACTACGACTACACGCGCCCCGGCATGCACTTCGAGGGCGAGTACGAGAGCTTCAGCGAACGGGCCTTCGACAACATCGAGCAACACGGCTGGGGCGACTACTCGCAACCGCTCGCCGGCGCGACGGGATTGTCGGGTAGGCGAAACAACTTCCGCAATGAAGCCGAACACCTCGCGAGCGTGCGCGTCGATGCAATGCGCTGCCACCGGCTGCGTCTGAAGGGCCAAGGGAATCTGCGCGGCCTGACAACCGGGAAAACATTCTGGCTCGACAACCATCCGCAATGCGACATCAACGCCGAGTACCTGGCGGTATCGACCACGCTCGACATTCGCAACGCGCCGCAGAACACACAGCCGTCCGGTAACGACACGAACGACGCGTTGCGCCGGTGCGTGACCAGCTTCGTGCTTCAGCCTGCCAATACATTCTTCAGAAACCGCCCGAAGAAAAAGCCGCGCTGCGCGGCGGAAACGGCGATCGTGGTTGGGCCCGAGCACCAGCCGATCTGGGTCGATGGATACGCGCGCGCGAAGGTGCGTTTCGTGTGGGACCGGCTTGGCCCGAAAAACGAGAGCGCCAGTTGCTGGGTGCGCGTGTCGTCGCCGTGGCAAGGCAATGGCTTCGGCGCGATCTATCCGCCGCGTGTCGGTCAGGAGGTCATGGTCAGCTACCACGAAGAGGACCCGGACAAGCCGTACGTATCGGGCCGGATGATCAATGGCTGGAACCAGCCGCCCTGGAAGCTACCGGATAACCAGGCACTTTCAGGCGTCTTGAGCAATGAGCTCAAAGGTGGCTGCGACGGCCAGACCAATCACGTCGTACTGGATGACACGCCGGGCCAACTCCAGGCACAGCTCGCCAGCGATCACGCACGCTCGCGCCTCGTGCTGGGCTACAACACGCAGGTCGTGCGCGAGGCCGGCCGACAGCAGGCACGCGGCGAAGGCTGGGAACTGGCCACCGACGCATGGGGTGTCGCGCGCGCCAACAGAGGCATGCTGATCACCACGGAGGCGCGTCGCGGCGCGACCGCGCCGGCAAAGGATCTCGGCGAGACCGTGGCGCGCCTCACGCAGGCGCGCGATATCCACGAGAACCTCGCGGGTCTCGCGCGGCAGTATGAGGCACAGGAGCAACAGACCAGTCAAAGCGACGTATCGCGGGCCATCAAGGCGCAGAACGAGGCGATACGCGGCGTCGCGGCGCGTGCGGACCTTCCCTTCCCGCAACTGAGCGCGCCCGACATGGTGCTGGCCAGCGCGGCGGGGGTCGGTCTCACCGCAGCGCAAAGCGCGCACGTGGCGAGTATCGAACACATCGCGCTCACAGCGGGCGGACACGTCAGCATGGCGGCGGCGAAATCGCTGCTGGCGTCGGCAATCAACGGCGTGCGGGTGTTCACGCAGAATCTCGGCATCAGGCTCAAGGCCGCGTCAGGCAAGGTGCGAATCGACGCGCAGAGCGATGATGTCGAGGTCATCGCGCAGCGGGTCGTCAGCATCATCAGTAGAACCGATTCGATCAATCTGATGGCCAGCAAAGAGATCGTGCTCCATGCGGGAAGCACGAAGGTGGTCATCAATTCGGAGGGGTACCGGGTCTATACGGATGGAGAGCATCGGGTCCATGCGCGTGGTCATCAAACTGACAGGCCAGCGGGGCGGCCTGTCAGTGTGCCGGTAACGCCCGGAAAGCCGGGCAAGCTGGCCGCGCATCACGTTCTGATCGAACACGATACGGGCTTTGCACTGCCGAACCAGCCGTACCGGATCACGCTCGACGATGGTCAGGTGATTCAGGGCGTGACCAACGCGCTTGGAGAAACGAGTCTCGTCACGAGCAATCTTCTTGCATTCGCGACGGTTGAACTGTTCGCCGCGAGTGAACCGGACAAGATTATTGCGGTGAGCAGAGGCGCGGTGATCAGGGAGACGAACGAGCCGTTTGCGGGCGCAGTGCCCAACGCCGAGAAACGCACCGCCAGGGTCGCAGGAAAGGCCGTGGCCTCTCCCAATCAAAGCGCGACGACGGAAGACAAGCCGCCCGAATTCGTTTCGTGCGATCCGATGAACTTCGGTCTGCGCTTTCATCACTTCATCAACGGTGCGACCGAGGCTGATGCG
Organism: Paraburkholderia sp. MM5384-R2; assembly: GCF_014201025.1. Classification (NCBI taxonomy): domain Bacteria; kingdom Pseudomonadati; phylum Pseudomonadota; class Betaproteobacteria; order Burkholderiales; family Burkholderiaceae; genus Paraburkholderia; species Paraburkholderia sp. MM5384-R2. The sequence goes on along the minus strand of NZ_JACHDI010000003.1, from coordinate 240,625 downwards.
CCGGCCGGTATGTCGATGCGCAAGGATGTTGAATATCCGGTGACCAAGGCTTATACGGCTGCGATCAAGACGGCGTTGCAGGGAATCGATTGGGCCGGGGTGACGTGGCCGTTGACTTCCGATTCGATAAAGACCATTCAAAACGCGGTCACGCCGCAATTGGAAATCGCGCTTGGTGCCGGGCCCTTTGGATTGCCACGAGGCTATGCCGCTAGCCCGGAAAATAACGGTTCCATGCCACAGGTTGTGATTGTCAATCCACTGCGGGCAACGGAGTTTAACCTGCGACACGATGTCAGCGCCGCATTCATCGGGAAGTACTGGCTTATCGCCGTCAACGAGAGCGAGATCGCGCACATCGTCGAACTCAGAGACCAGCAGCCCTCGCTGGACAACCGTCTCAGCGCATTTGCCGACACGCTGTATCACGAGTGTCGCCACTGCCAGCAGTACTTCTGGATGTTTTCTTTGCTTCAGCACTTTCCAGACGACTATAGGGACCTGCCGAATATCCAGACGTTGTATCGGTCGACGATGCTGAGCGAAGCCTATGAAGTGGCTGGAAATTCGCCGCTACCCGACGATCACCGCGTTCACATCGGTCTGCACAGGATGCTTGTATTCCACTACTACTGGCTGATTTCCTACATGCAGGACAAACGGGGTTGGGAGTACGTCAGGCGAGATCTCCCGAGTGCTGAAAGGAAGGTATGTGAACTGCTGAACGTCTCTGCTGAAACAGCACAAAAAATGGCGCAATTCGAAACCGGCTATAGGAGCCAACTTCATGAAGAAGATGCCTACGCCTGCGCGGAAGTGGTTCAGGCCTACTGGCGCAATCCTGGTGATGCTCTCGTTCGCAATCCCGGCACATGCACGGCTCAGTACACCGACGCTCTCAAGACCGTCGGGGCCAGGAGCTGAGATGAGACCAACTGTGACCGATGCCCAGCGCGACATGGCCTTCAGGATATTGACCACGGCAATGGCGATCCTGCGGGACGACGAGCCCTTCGATCCCGCACATACGATATTCGGCCGCATTCTTGCGGCTGATCCCCTGCGCGGTAAAGTTGGTGGTACCGAGTATTCCTTCGTGAATCCGGCTTTCCCGCGGACGGACATCATCGTATTTGTGATACCCGATCCGCTCGACCCCTCCACCGACCGCACGAAAGTCAAGCAAGTCGCGACGCACTTCACGATCCGTTTCAATCCACTATTGACTGACATTAGCCGCTCGACGCTGGAAGATCTCCTCCAGGTCGATATCGGCTACTGGGTCGACGGCAACGGCGAGCGGTGGCCCGGCAACGATATGGGAACGACGCCACCGCAGATTCGGCTGCATGGCTATCGCTATCGTGCTTCGAATCTGCCGACAAGCCGATTTCCGGTGGATGTCGAATTTGCTTTCGGCGACCCTGATCCAAAGGATCCGGCGCCGGACGAACCCAAAACGCCGGTCCTGATGGACGTTCTCCTCAAACGTGGCTACTCCGCGTTGAAACGGCAACACCGTGAATAGAGCCCGTCTTGAACAGCAGGTGGCAAAGCGCCACGGCGCGCGGAAGTGGTTCAGGCCTACTGGCGCAATCCTGTTGATCCTCTCGTTCGCGATCCCGGTACATGCACAGCCCAGTACGCCGACGCTCTCAGGACCGTCGGGGCCAGGAGCTGAGATGAGACCGACTGTGACCGACGCCCAGCGCGACATGGCATTCAGGATATTGACCACGGCAATGGCGATCCTGCGGGACGACCAGCCCTTCGATCCCGCGCATACGATATTCGGCTGCATTCTTGCGGCGCGGCCTGAGCGCGGTGTGGTAGGTGTTGCGGAGTATTCCTTCGTGAATCCGGTGTTGCCGGACACGCAAATCATCGTAGTTGTGGTACCCGATCCGCTCGACCCCTCGGCCGACCGCACGAAAATCAAGCAGGTCGTGAGGCGCTTCACGATCCGCTTCAATCCACAATTGACGGACATCAACCGCTCGACGCTGGAAGACCTCCTCCATGTCGATATCGGCTACTGGGTCGACGGCAACGGCGAGCGGTGGCCCGGCAACGATATGGGAACGACGCCACCGCAGATTCGTCTGCATCACTATCGCTATCGTGCTTCGAAACTGCCGATGAGCCGGTTTCCGGTGGACGTCGAATTTGCGTTCGGCGACCCCGACCCAAAGGATCCGGCGCCAGACGAACCCAAAACGCCGGTCCTGATGGACGTTCGCCTCAGTCGTGACTATTCCGCGTTGAGACGGCAACACCGTGAATGAAGCCCGTCTTGAACAGCAGGTGGCAACGCGCCACGGCGCGCGGAAGTGGTTCAGGCCTACTGGCAGAATCGTGGTGATCCTCTCCTTCGCAATCCCGGTACATGCACAGCTCAGTACGTCGACGCCCTCAGGACAGTCGGGGCCAGGAGTTGAGATGAGACCGACTGTGACCGACGCCCAGCGCGACATGGCATTCAGGATATTGACCACGGCAATGGCGATCCTGCGGGACGACCAGCCCTTCGATCCCGCGCATACGATATTCGGCCGCATTCTTGCGGCGCACCCACTGCGCGGTCGTGTAGGTGGTATGCAGTACTCCTTCGTCAATCCGGCATTTCCGCGGACGCAAATCATTCTATTCGTGGTACCCGATCCGGCCGCCCCCTCCGCCGACCGCACGAAGGGCAAGCAAGTCGTGACGCACTTCACGATCCGTTTCAGTCCACTGTTGACAGACATTAACCGTTCGACGCTGGAAGACCTCCTCCATGTCGATATCGGCTACTGGATCGACGGCAACGGCGAGCGGCGGCCCGGCAACGATATGGGAACGACGCCACCGCAGATTCGGCTGCATGGCTATCGTTATCGTGCTTCGAATCTGCCGACGAGCCGGTTTCCGGTGGATGTCGAATTTGCTTTCGGCGACCCCGACCCGAACGATCCGGCGCCGGACGAACCCAAAACGCCGGTCCTGATGGACGTTCTCCTCAGTCGTGACTATTCCGCGTTGAAACGGCAACACCGTGAATAGAGCCCGTCTTGAACAGCAGGTGGCAAAGCGCCGCATGTACAGAGACGACATCCGCATTTTCAGCTTTGCATGGACTCGCTTGCCACCACCCTGTTTCGCCCACTCGCCTTCGCGGCGTACAGTCGCTGGTCCGCGATCGCGATCAACCCCTCGAGGTCAAAGCAGTTATCCGAGACACTCTCCGCCACCCCGATCGATATCGTGAACCATATCTCACGGCCCGGCGCGGTGCGGGTTAATTGCGTCTCCTGAAGGACGCAGGCGTTGCGGGCGACGGCCTCGCGCACGCGCTCCGCAATTCGGGCCGCGTCGTCCGCGGTCGTATCGGGCAGCAGCACACAGAACTCCTCGCCACCCAGACGTGCCATCAGATCCCCCGGGCGCACGGCAATCCTGACCACGTTGGCCAGGTGCTTCAAGGCCTCGTCTCCGGCAGCGTGCCCCCAGTTGTCGTTGATCACCTTGAAATGGTCGATATCGATCATCAGCAGCGCAATGCGGCGCTCGTCGTTGCGCCGTGAAAGTGCGTCGAATTCCTCATTCAAACGGCGGCGGTTCGCGAGACCGGTCAGGGGGTCCGCGAGCGACAATTCCCGCAGCCGCCCGTTGAGTGCCATCTGCGTGGAAAGAAGCTGGTCGACGACAAAAAGAGTGGCCCAGAGAAGCAATGCCATCAGTATCCACACCCCGGCGAACAGCGCGCTGCTCAAGCGAACGACCGAGAAGAATACGGTCGCAGCGGATACGTAATCGGTCAATACGAGATCTGCCGTATCCAGCTTTCTGAAGAGCAGGAAGTCCTGTCCCGCACTCAACGTTCCGCTGGGTGTCCGAAACAGCGTGGAAGCAGAGAGCGTGTTCCACTGCGCCGGCAGAGTCTTCAGCCAATTCTCATCATTGACCGAGAAAGTACTTCCGCTCGTTGCAACTGGCATCCCGCTCGGGTCTATCAGAGCGTGAGTTTCATCCGCTGTGGTGTTGTTCCACAGATAGTCCTGAACGATGCGTTGCGGGACCACAAAGAATATGAGGCCGCGAACCACGTCGTTACTCATCACCGGTGTCCCAAACAGCAGGCGAGGTCCTGCCGGGTTCTTGCGCCCGCGAACCGGATCGAACGTGACGTCATAGTCGAGCGGGTTCTGGTTGGCCAGCTGTAACAGGCGCGAGCTGCCGTACATTTGCAACAGCCGGACTACCTCGTCGTCGTCAATGGTTGGGTGAGCGACCACGATACCGGTCGGCGAGACATATACCGCGCGTTCGAGACCCGTGCCCATCTGGAATTGCACGGCAAACAGCCGGCTCATCAATTGGGCGAGCCGCAGGTCCTCGACAAATGTGGGCTCGTCACGGTGCAAATCAGGAGTCACCGCGAGCTGCTGTGTTCCGATACCCCGAATGGGGGCGTCGATATCGCGGACTTGAAGATTCCAGACGCGCTCGTCCTGCGCCCGGAGTACTGCCTGGAGCGAGGCATCCGGTGTTCGATCGAACTGTGCTGTCCGGTCCGCAAGGAGCCGCTCGGCACTCTCGCGAAGAAACTGCAAGTGCTGCCTGTTATTGCGGACCGCGACATCGAGAACCCTGGCCTGAATCTCGAGCCGATGCGAACGGTTATCGAGCTCCCGGGCACGTACGAGAAAATATTGGTGTACAGCAAGAATCAACGTGACGACGAATACCACGCCGAAACACAGGATCACGGTATGCCGCGGACGTGAACTGGCGCGGTCCCAAACCGTTTTCGCAGGCGTTTTAGAAGCGGACGGCAGGGTCATGCCGGCTCTCCGGTGATCCAGCTCCAAGTCCGAATACTATTCCTTCCCAACCCCCTCGACATAGCTATCAACCGCACTGCTCACTGTCGGATGAAAGCGCGCATCGCCAATCAGATCGGTCAGCTCGAAGCGTCTGAGCTTGTCGCGAACCGGATCCTTCACCTCTGCAAAGTGCAGCGCAATCCCGCGCTCGTCGAGGGTGCGCGTCAGTTCGCGCAGCATGTCGGCGGAGGTGACGTCCACGCTCGTCACCGGTTCGGCCGCCACCACCACACGCCGCACCGGTGCCGGCGATTCGGCGACGGCTTCCAGCAGGCGCTCCTGAAACTGCTCGGCATTCGCAAAGAACAGCGGTGCATCCCAGCGAAACAGCACGAGCCCGGGGATTCGCTGGGCATGCGGATAGCGCTGCAAGTCGTGATAGCCGCGCAAACCTTCAACGCTTCCCAGCACCGCGTAGTGCGGTCGCCAGCCGTCCCACAGAAATTCGATGACCGCGATCACCACCGCGAAGCAGATGCCGGGAATCGCACCGAACACCGCGACGCCGGCAAAGCAGGCCATCGACAGCCAGAACTCCCATTGCTGGATGCGGAAAATCCGCTTCAGGTCCGTGATCTCGAACAGACCGATCGCCGCCGCGATGACGACCGCGGCGAGCGCACTGTTGGGCAGGTAGCGCATCAGATTGGGCGCGGCCATCAGCAGCGCCGCGACCGCCAGCGCGCCGACGACGCCCGTCAGTTGCGTCTTCGCACCCGCCGCCTCGGCGACCGGCGTGCGCGACGAACTGCTGCTGATCGGGAAGCCGTGGAACAGGCCGGCCGCAAGATTGGCCGCGCCGAGCCCGACCATCTCCTGATTGGGGTCGACGCGGCTGCGAAAACGTGCCGCGAAAGTTCGCGACAGCACGCTGGTATCCGCGAACGAGATCAGCGCGACCGCGCAGCCGCCGAGCAGAATCTTGACCAGATCGGCATCGGTGACCCACGGCAGCGCAAAGGTCGGCAGGCCTTGAGGAATCTTGCCGAGCACTTTCACACCCATGCTATCGAGGTGCAACGCGGTTACGCACAACGTCGCAACGATCACGGCGATCAGGATGCCCGGCAGCTTTTCGAAGCGCTTGAGAAACAGGATCAGCACGAGGCTTCCAGCGCCCACCGCGAAGCTATACCAGTTGGATTTGCCATCGGCGATGGCCTGCACGAGGCTCACGATGTCCCGCAATGGCCCGCGCTCCTCGATTGAGATGGCAAACAGTTTGGGTAGCTGACTGATCAGCACGGCAAGCGCAATGCCGTTCATATAGCCGTATCGAATGGGTTTCGACAACAATTCAGTGATGAATCCCAGCCGCAGCAAGCCCATCACGATACAGAACAGGCCCGACACGATCGCCATCATGCTGGCCGCCGCAATCGCGCGCGACGGGTCGCCCGCGGCGATTTGCACCACGACCGCCAGAATCGGAGCGGCGAGCGCGGAGTCGGGACCGAGCACGAGAATCCGGCTCGGACCGAATAGCGCATACGCCAACAGCGGAACGATCGTCGCGTAGAGGCCGTACACGCCAGGGACGCCGGATGCCTCCGCGTAAGCGATCCCAACCGGCACCAGCATCGTGGTCAGTACCAGTCCCGCTGTCAGATCGTTCGGCAGCCAGCTCAGCCGGTACGTCTTGAACACCGTCAGTCCCGGCAGCCAGCGCATCCAGCGGCGCGCGCTGCTTACAGCAGTCTGTTCCTTGTGAGGAACTGGCCTGTTCGCTTCCATTTGTGGAATGTTCGTAGTCGAGGACGCCGCACCACGGTTTGTGGGCGGTACCGTCATTCGAAGGATAGTCCAGACATTCCGTCGGCGACAGGGATGAGGCCGACCGGCCGCGCATCAGGGCCGCTGGCGCCTCAGCAGCCACGCGACGCCCCCCGCCAGCGCCATCACTGCCGCGCCGTACACCGCATTGCGATGCCGATCGGTGAACATCTGCCAGCAGTACGCATGCGCTTCGTCATCGAAGCGACCATGCGAAGTGTAGTGGCCCGGCACCGGCTCGTAGAGATTCGCGGGCGCATCGGCGGGCAACGGTTCATCGGTCAATTGCCCGTCGTAACCCGCCCGCGCGAGATAGCGGTCGAGCAGCGTCGGCGCGATCCGGTTCGCGAGGATCGCCTTGACCGTCGACCACCCGACCCACACCTGCCGCCGCCGATGGGTGGCCGCAAAGTAGATCGCCCGTGCCGCCACTTCCGGCTGAAACACCGGCGCCACCGGCCGTGCCCTGCGCCCCGTGCGATTGAGCGCCCAGTCGAATTGCGGCGTATTGACCGCGGGCAGATCGACCATCGTCAGATGGATATCGACTCCGTCGTGCAGCAACTCGGAACGCAACGAATCGGTGAAGCCGCGCACGGCAAACTTCGCGCCGCAATAGATCGACTGCAACGGCACCGACCGGTACCCGAGCGCCGAGCCGACATTGACGATCGTCCCGTGCCCGCGCGCGCGCATCACGGGGAGCGCCGCCAGCATGCCGTTGACCTGCCCCAGATAGGTCACCTGCGTGCCGCGTTCGACATCGCGCGCGCTGAGCGCCGACACCGGCGCAAACGCGGTCGCCATCGCGACGTTGACCCAGACGTCGATGCCGCCCCACTCGCGCTTCACACGCTGCGCCGCGCGCTCGATCGCGTCGGCATCGGCGACATCGGCCGGCATGGCGAGTGCGCGCACGCCATAGGTCGCGGCGATCTCCTCGGCGGCACGAGCGAGCCGTCGCGGCTCGCGCGCGATGAGCCCAACGTCGTAGCCCTGCCGCGCGAATTCGGACGCGCTCGCGCGCCCCACGCCGGCACTTGCCCCTGTAATGACGACGACGCCCTTGCGCTCGACGTCGCCGCTGCGGGTCTCGGTTTGCACCGTCACAGCGTCGCTGGCCACTTTGAACACCTCCGAGGTTGCGCATCCAGTGAGGTGGTGAAGCAAAGCGCAGTCCCGACGATTCGAGCTGGGGATCCGCGAATTGCGCGCGAGTCCAGCGCACGCTCGGCAGCCGGAGCGCCGGCCGCCGGAGCGCCGGCCGCCGGAGCGCCGGCCGCCGGAAAAACAAATGGCCGCAGCGCGGGGCTGCGGCCATCAGGTAGCGGTTTCCGAGGCTTGCGCGCTTCAGCGCATGGCCGAAAACGCCGAACTCACGTCACGTTCATCGCCAACGCACTCTCGCGATAGTGCTGGCTCGCCTTGTCGGTATCGCCCAGCTGCTCGTGCAGACGCGCGAGCGCGCGATGCGAGCGGATCTTCAGCGTCTCGTTGTCGGCAAGCTTCAGCGCGCGTTCGAGGAACGACTGCGCCTTGCCCCACAACTGCTGATGCAGGCACAGGCGCCCCAGCGCGAACATCAGGTCCGCGTCTTCCGGCCGATCCTTCTGCCACGCCTCGGCCTTCTGGATCAGCGGCAATGCATCGCCGCCGGCCGTGTCCGGATAGCGTCGCAACAGGCGCGCATCCCAGTTCTGCGCGAGCGCCTCCTCGACGAGCTTGCGCGCCTCCTGCGGACGGTTCAGCGCGACCAGCAGTTCGGCGGCGGTGTCGGCGAGGCGCGGCGAATGACGCTCGGTCGCCGACAGCGAGTTCCACAGTTCGAGCAGCGCGTCCGCATTGTGGCGACGATCGCGCAGCAGATTTTCCGCCGCCAGTTGACGCAGCCGCACCGCGACCGCCGGATGGATCGCCTCGCGCTTCTCCAGCGTCTTCACGAGCTTCAGCACTTCGCCCCAGTTCTTCAGCTGCTGCTGCGCGCGCAGCATGATTTGCTGCGCGTGAATGCGCCGCGCGCCCTGCGATTGCATCTCGGTCAGCGCATTGAGCGCGCCGTCGGCGTCGCGGCCGTCGGCGCGCATGTCGGCGGTGGCCATCAGGCGCGCGTCCTGCCAGTCGGCTTCGTCGATCTGCGCGAGCCATTCGTCGCGCCGCGCGTACTCATGCATGCGATGCGCGGCGGTCGCCGCGATCAAACCGGCCGCGCCCTTGTTGTCGCCATTCGTGAGCGCGTCCTTGGCGGCCTTTTCCGCGCGCGAGAAACGCCCCGCGTACAGGTTGCCGATCGCATCGCGCAACGCCGCGTGCGCCTTCGCGACACGCGCGCGTGCGCGGTACGCGGAGACGCGCTGCGGCATGCGCCAGATATTGCGGATGATGCGCAACAGCGCATAGAGCAGGATGAACAGCACCACCAGCCCGACGACGAACAGGTTCAGCGACATGTCGACGCGGTACGGCGGATAGATCAGCAGCACTTGCCCAGCGTCGAAGCGCCCGCCCACCGCGAGCACGACCGCGACGGCGAACAGCGCCGCGAGCCACAGGAGTCCCCGGATCGCCATGATTAACCCCGGTTCCGGTATTGATTGACGGCCTGCAGGCTCGTATCGAGGTTCGGCAGCGCGACCGCGGCCGAACCGGCGTCCACCTGCTTGACCAGATCGATGACCGTCTGCGTGTCTTTCGACGACGCGTCGAAGTAGCGCGTCAACGCGGACTGCGCCGCCTGCAGGTCGGACTTCAGCGTGGTCTGGTTGCGCGACAGCAGCGCGAGACGCGCCGACAGCAGACGCAGCTTCAGGTTCTCGCGCACGAAGTAACCTTGATCCGGCGTGACCAGCATCGCGTCGGCGTTATCGATACGGCGCACCTGCACGAGGCTCGTCAGCTGTTCGCCGATGCCGTGCGTGACCTCGTCGATCCACACTTCCCAGCGCGGCTTGCCGGTGGCCGCGGCCACCTTCGCGGTGTCGGCCCACGTGGCCGCATGCGGCGCGGCACGCGGAATCGGTGCTTCACCCGACAGCGGCAGGCCGTCCACGCGATCGATCGCGTTGTCGAGCTTGATCGCGAGGCCGGTCAGATCGGTAGACGGCGCGGCCTTCAGCTTGTCGATGTCCTGCGCGATCGCCTTGCGCACCGCGACCGCCTGCGGACTGTCCGACGCCGCGAGGCGCGTATCGGCGCTTTGCAACGCGAACAGCGCGAGCTGCGTATTGCCGGTCAGCTGCAACTGCTGGCTCGCCGCCGACAGCATCTGCCCGACTTCGGCGAGCGTCCAGTCGTCGCGATTGCGCGCGAGATCCGCGTATTGCTGTTGCAGCGCCTGCTGCGCGGCCTGCGCATCGGCGAGCTTGCCTTCGAGCTGCGCGACCTGCGAGTCCGACTGATGCACGGTGGCGAGCGCCTGGTCGATCTTGATGCGCAGTTCGTTGGTCTGCGTGTCGTTGGCCTGCTGACGCTGCGCGAGTTCCTGCTCGGTGCGCACCAGCTTGCGGTTCATCGCGAAGCCGCCCACGCCCGCCGCGCACGCGATGACCACGATGGCAAACCACAGCAGCGGTCCGCTCGCGCTGCGGCGCTTTTGCGCTTCGTACGGCGTGAAGGGTTGGTTCGGCGGCAAGGCGCCGCTTGCGGGCGGCTGAGGTGAGGCGTTCGTGGATGCGTTCGTTTCAGTCATGCGTGGTTGAGCCGGGTTGGACGATACCGGTTGGACGACGGGAGGCACGGCGGCCGCGGCAACGAGGGCTCGGACTATGCGCTCGTCGCCCGCGCCGGACACCGTAATCCTATCAAAACCCAATGCCCGCGCGGTCTGCGCGATGCGCGGATGCGGCGTGACGAGGGGCGCGTGTTTGAGCTGCTCGATCTCGCCGGCGGTCAGATGCTCGTGCGCGAGTTCGTGCAGATTGCGGACGCCTTCGGAGCTGGTCAGAAGCCATGCGTGCGGCGTGCCCGCGAGCAGTTCGTGCACGCGCGCCCATGCGCCGATCGACGGCTCCGGCACGATGCGCCGGTAAGCGGCCACCGCGTCGACTTCGGCGCCGGCTTCACGCAGGCGCTCGCTCAGCCATTCGCGGCCGCCGTCGCCGCGCACGATCAGCACGCGCTTGCCTTCGAGGCCCGCGGCACCGAGTTGCGCCTCGAGGGCAGCAAACAGGCTCTCGGAGTCGAAGCTCGTCGATTCGTCGTCGGCGCCCGCCGCGGGGCTGATCACGCGATGCTCGGGCGCGCTGACGCCGTGGCGCGCGAGCGCATGCACGCTGCCCGGGCCGACCACGCCGATCGGCAGCGCATGCGGCCAGATATCGTCCTGGCGCGCGAACGCGTGATCGACTGCGTTCGGCGACACGAACACGACGAGCGCGTAGCGTTCGAGCGACGCGAGCGCCGCGCACAACGGCGCGTCGTCGATGACGGGCGCGATGTCGATCAGCGGGAAGTCGAGCGACGCGAGTCCGGCTGCTTCGAGCCGTTCGACGAGTTCGCTCGACTGGCCGGCCGGCCGCGTGATCACGACCGTGAAGGGCGCCTTCTCGGGCGAGACGGCGGCCATCACTCGTTGGCCGCCGCGCCGGGCGCGGCCGCGGGACCGCTCGCCGTACTGAGCGCGCGGACGATGTCGAGCGCGCCCTGCTGCGCGAGCGAGTGCGCCACTTCCTCGCCGAGCGCGCGCGCGCGCTCGACGGTGGGCGCCGGCGCCGATGCCTGCGCGCTCAGCACGCGCTGGCCGTCCGGCGTCGCGACGATGCCGCGCAGATGCAGCGCGCCATCGCCCCAGGTCGCGTAGGCCGCGAGCGGCACCTCGCAGCTGCCGCCGAGCACGCGCGATACCATGCGCTCCGCTTCGACGGCCGCCGCCGTGTGCGGATGATGCAGCGGCGCGAGCCATGCGGCGAGGTCCGCGCGATCGGCGCGAATCTCGATGCCGAGCGCGCCCTGGCCCGCCGCGGGCAGACTGTCCTCGGGATCGAGCAGCGCGCGGATGCGATCGGCGAGACCCAGCCGCTTCAGCCCGGCCGCGGCCAGAATGATCGCCGCGTAGTCGCCGCGATCGAGCTTGGCGAGTCGGGTATCGAGATTGCCGCGCAACGGCCGCACGTCGAGATGCGCATAGCGCATGCGCAGCATCGCCTCACGCCGCAGACTCGAGGTGCCGACCGCGGCACCGGCCGGCAGCGCGGCGAGCGAGTCGTACTGATTGGACACGAGCGCGTCGCGTGGGTCCTCGCGCTCCATGATGGTGGACAGCGCGAAACCGGCGGGCAACTCCATCGGCACGTCTTTCAGCGAATGCACCGCGAGGTCGGCGCGGCCATCGGCGAGCGCGGCTTCGAGCTCCTTCACGAAGAGCCCCTTGCCACCCACCTTCGAGAGCGTGCGATCGAGAATCTGATCACCGCGTGTCGTCATTCCGAGGATTTTTACGTCACAAGATGGATATAATTTGTGCAGCGCACATCGCACATGCTCGGCTTGCCACATGGCAAGGCGGCTCTCTCGCGACGCAATCACAAGCGTGTGGGGTGGCGTGGAAAACGTCTCGGTGTTCATTAGCTTGCTGCTGGATGTCGGGATGGAATAACAATCAATGTTAGCACGCGCCCTCGTTCGCGCCCTTTGGTTCCAAGGCACGGCGAAGCGCCGTGCGCAAGCGGCATCGACGGAGGAGACGGGCTTCGCGCCATGCGCGAAGGCGCCCATTGCGCGTTGTCTCGTACGGTCGTTCGCGCACTGCGCGGCGGCATGCGGGATGATGCAATGCGGCGAACATGCTGAGGCAATGCCTGCCGCGTGTTCGGTCCCAGCGCGGGCTGGCAGCCCGTGGCTCCTTTCTCCCTCGTCGGCGTCGCGATTCGGCAGCGCTCGTGTCGTTCCGCGTACGCGGTGCGGCACGCGCGGGCCCCGCTTCCAGTGGGTCGAGCAATCGCCGTGTACAGTCGCCGTTTCAAGTCTCCGTTGCAGTTGCACTAGCAGTCCGTCTTGTAGTCCGTTGCGTAGTCCCTGTTGCACGCAGTTCACGTTGCACTTGCTGGTTGCAGTTGCGCAGTCGCAGTTCATCAATCAACAGACCCTGGCTTCCCCGAGGAAACTCATCGTGACGTCTTCCGGATCGGCGCGCCCCGCCCGCCGCAACACTGCCTCGCCCCCCGCTCGCCCGGCCGACGCCGCGGCGCCTGACGCCCTGTCGGACGTTGCCGCGCACGCCATATCGTCGAGCGTCGGTCAACATGGCGACACGCGCGCCGACCAGCGCGCCAGCCGCCGCGCCCTCGCCGCTCGCGCCACCAAAGCCCCGAAGGCCGCGCAGACCTCGATGCCCGTCAAGCAGGACAAGGCGCAAAAGGCGTCGAAAGCCGGCAAGGCCAGCAAGGCTGAACAGGCCGCCACGTCGGCCACCGCGCGCAAGCCGGCCAAGACCAAGGCCAAGGTCGATGGCGACGCAACACTCCCGCGCGCCGCGAAACCGTCGAAACCGAAGGACCTGCCGCCAGCTGAGTCCGCCGCCGCGACCACCGCGAAGAGCGGCGGCCGCACGCGCGAGGACAAGGACCACCCGCTGTTCCAGGACATCCGCTATCTCGGGCGTCTGCTCGGCGACGTGCTGCGCGAGCAGGAAGGCGAGGCGGTGTTCGACATCGTCGAGACGATCCGGCAGACGGCAGTGCGTTTCCGTCGCGAGGACGACAGCGCCGCCGCGCAGACGCTCGACAAGAAGCTGCGCACGCTGACGCCCGAGCAGACCGTCAGCGTCGTGCGCGCGTTCAGCTACTTTTCGCATCTCGCGAACATCGCCGAGGACCGTCACCGCAACCGCCGTCACCGAATTCACGCGCTCGCGGGCTCGGCCTCGCAGCCGGGCACGATCGCCCATGCGCTCGAGCGGCTCGCCGCGGCTGGTGCCGCCGCGACACCGGTGCTGCAGCGGTTTTTCGACGACGCGCTGATCATGCCGGTGCTGACCGCGCACCCGACCGAAGTGCAGCGCAAGAGCATTCTCGACGCGCAGCACGACATCGCGCGGCTGCTCGCCGAGCGCGACCAGCCGCTGACGAACCGCGAGCGCGCGCACAACGAAGCGATGCTGCGCGCGCGCGTCACGTCGCTGTGGCAAACGCGCATGCTGCGCGACTCGCGTCTGACGGTCGCCGACGAAATCGAAAACGCGTTGTCGTACTACCGCAGCACCTTCCTCGAAGAACTGCCGGCGCTGTACGCCGACATCGAGGAGGCGCTGAAGGAGCATGGCCTCGAAGCGCGCCTGCCGCCGTTCTTCCAGATGGGCAGCTGGATCGGCGGCGATCGCGACGGCAATCCGAACGTCACCGCCGAAACGCTCGAAAATGCGATCACGCGTCAGGCCGCGGTGATCTTCGAGCACTACCTGGAGCAGGTGCACAAGCTCGGCGAGGAGCTATCGATGTCGAATGTGCTCGTCGGCGCGAGCGATGCGCTGAATGAGCTCGCGGCCATCTCGCCCGACCATTCGCCGCATCGCACCGACGAGCCGTATCGTCGCGCGCTGATCGGCATCTACACGCGGCTCGCGGCAAGCGCGCGCGTGCGCCTCGGCGAAGGCAGCGTGCCGCTGCGCAGCGCCGGCCGCGGCGTCGCGCCGGTCCGCGCGATCCCCTACGACGACGCCGCCGACTTCGTGCGCGACCTCCACGTGTTGATGGATTCGCTCGCCGAGCATCACGGCGCGCCGCTCGCCGCGCCGCGTCTCGCGCCGCTCGCGCGCGCGGCCGAAGTGTTCGGCTTCCATCTCGCGAGCATCGATCTGCGGCAAAGCTCCGACATCCACGAAGCGGTGATCGCCGAACTGCTCAAGCGCGCCGGTGTCGAGGACGATTACGCGGCGTTGCCGGAAGCCGACAAGCTGACCGTGCTGCTCGCCGAGCTCGCGCAGCCGCGCGCGCTGCGCGTGCCCTCCGCCGACTACTCCGAGCTCGTGAAAAGCGAACTCGCGGTGCTCGAGGAAGCGCGCATCACGCGCGAGAAGTTCGGCGCGCGCGCGGTGCGCAACTACATCATTTCGCACACGGAGACCGTTACCGATCTGGTCGAGGTGATGCTGCTGCAGAAGGAAACCGGCCTGTTGCGCGGACGCCTCGGCCACGAGCGCGACCCCGCGCGCGCCGGCCTGATGGTGATCCCGCTGTTCGAGACGATCCCCGACCTGCGCAACGCGCCGCACATCATGCGCGATCTGATCGCGCTGCCGGGCATTAGCGCGCTGATCGAACATCAGGGCAACGAGCAGGAAGTGATGCTCGGCTACTCGGACAGCAACAAGGACGGCGGCTTCCTGACGTCGAACTGGGAGCTGTATCGCGCGGAGCTTGCGCTCGTGTCGCTGTTCAATGAACGCGGCGTGACGCTTCGTCTGTTCCATGGGCGCGGCGGCACCGTCGGGCGCGGCGGCGGCCCGACCTACCAGGCGATCCTGTCGCAGCCGCCGGGCACCGTCGACGGTCAGATCCGTTTGACCGAGCAGGGCGAAGTGATCGCGAGCAAGTTCGCGAATCCGGAAATCGGCCGGCGCAATCTGGAAACCGTCGTGGCCGCGACGCTCGAAGCGTCGCTGCTGCCGCACGACCACACGTTGGCCGAGCTGCCGGTGTACGAGGAAACGATGCAGCAGCTGTCCGATACGGCGATGGCCGCGTATCGCGCGCTCGTCTACGAAACGCCGGGCTTCAAGGAGTATTTCTTCGAGTCCACACCGATCGCGGAGATCGCCGAGCTGAACATCGGCAGCCGCCCCGCGTCGCGCAAGCTGCAGGATCCGAAGCAACGCAAGATCGAGGATCTGCGCGCGATTCCGTGGGGCTTCTCGTGGGGTCAATGCCGGCTGCTGCTGACCGGCTGGTACGGCTTCGGCAGCGCAGTCGCCGAGCACCTCGGCAGCGCGCCGTCCGCCGCCGAACGCGCGCGCCGTCTCGCGTTGCTGCAGAAGATGCACAAGAGCTGGCCGTTCTTTTCGAACCTGATGTCGAACATGGACATGGTCATCGCGAAGACCGACCTCGCGGTCGCGTCGCGTTATGCCGCGCTCGTGACCGACAAGAAGCTGCGCAAGCATGTGTTCGAGCGCATCGTCGCCGAGTGGGAGCGCACGTCGAAGGTGTTGTCGGAGATCACCGGCAAGAGCGACCGGCTCGCCGAGAATCCGCTGCTCGCGCGCTCGATCAAGAATCGCTTCCCGTACCTCGATCCGCTCAATCACCTGCAGGTCGAACTGCTCAAACGCTATCGCGCGGGCGACACGAATGCGCGCGTGCGGCGCGGCATTCATTTGAGCATCAACGGAATCGCGGCGGGGTTGCGCAATACCGGTTGAGGTTGCCGCATTGGCGGACAAAAAGCCGGGTGTGGCCGACGCAGGCCACACCCGGCTTTTCTCATTGCGCGAATCCAGCCGCTACAATAGAGCCCGCCATGTACCAGTACAAGTTCGGCAATTATTCTGGTATCTCTATTACCCCCTCCACGCGCAGCCGATAGCATGACGACGCCGTCTTCCGCCGCTCACCCGCCGCCGCTCGACGCCACCCCGGCCCGCGCGCTCGGCGACTTCATCCGCGCCCATCGCGAGCGGCTGTCGCCGCAGGCGGTCGGGCTGCCGCCGGGGCCGCGTCGCCGCACCCCCGGTCTGCGGCGCGAGGAAGTCGCGCAGCTGTGCGGCGTGAGCCCGACCTGGTACACGTGGATCGAGCAGGGCCGGCCAGTGTCCGCTTCCGCCGATGCGCTCGCGCGCATCGCGGTCGCGTTGCAGCTATCGCGCGCCGAGCGCGCGTATCTGTTCGAGCTGGCCGCGCAACGCGATCCAGCCGAGCCCGACCCCGCCGCCGCCGATGCGCCCGCCACGCTGCTGCAAACCGTGCAGCTCATCGACACGCCCGCCTACGTGCTCGACCGGCAGTGGAATGCGCTTGCGTGGAACGAGCGCGCGGCCGATCTGTTCGTCGGCTGGCTCGACGGCGCGCACGACCGCAACCTGCTGCGCTACACGTTCACCGAGCCGGCCGCGCGCGCGTTGATCGTCGATTGGGAAACGCGCGCGCGGCGGCTCGCCGCCGAATTCCGCGCCGACTCGATCCGCCATCTGAACGATGCGCCCACCCGTGGGCTGATCGATTCGCTGTCGGCCGCGAGCGACGAGTTCGCACGCTACTGGGCCTCCCAGGACGTCGGCGGGCGCGAAGGCGGCAGGCGCGAGTTCAACCATCCGCGCGACGGGCGCATCGTTTGTGACCAGATCACGTTCAAGCCCGCGCATCGCGAGGATCTGAAGCTCGTGGTGCTGGTGCGCGAATAGGCCCGCGATGGGCGGCAGCGCTTTGGCCGCCCTCACCCGGTGTTAAAATCTTCGTCTTTCTTCGCTGCGGCGGCGCTTTTGCACGATTCGCGCACTCGCGTTGCCAGCCTCTTCACCGCTCGTTTTTACCGCCCAACACCATGACGTCCCAACTGCACAAAAAAGGCGAAGCCTGGTCGGCTCGCTTCTCAGAGCCGATGTCGGAACTCGTCAAACGCTACACGTCGTCGGTTTTCTTCGACAAGCGTCTGGCGTTCGTCGACATCGAGGGGTCGCTCGCGCACGCGTCGATGCTCGCCGCGCAGAAGATCATTTCCGCCGACGACCTCACCGCGATCCAGCGCGGCATGGCGCAGATCAAAGGTGAAATCGAGCGCGGCGAGTTCGAATGGCAACTCGATCTCGAAGACGTGCACCTGAACATCGAAGCGCGCCTGACCGCGCTGATCGGCGACGCCGGCAAGCGCCTGCACACCGGCCGCTCACGCAACGACCAGGTTGCGACCGACATCCGCCTGTGGCTGCGCGGCGAGATCGACCGCATCGGCGAGCTGCTCACCGAACTGCGCGTGGCGCTGCTCGAGATCGCGGAGAAGAACACCGCGACCATCATGCCGGGCTTCACGCACCTGCAGGTCGCGCAGCCCGTCACGTTCGGCCACCATCTGCTCGCGTACGTCGAAATGTTCTCGCGCGACGCCGAGCGCATGATCGACTGCCGCAAGCGCGTGAACCGTCTGCCGCTCGGCGCGGCCGCGCTCGCCGGCACCAGCTATCCGATCGACCGTCACGCCGTGGCGAAGACCCTCGGCTTCGACGGCATCTGTGCGAACTCGCTCGACGCAGTCTCCGACCGCGACTTCGCGATCGAATTCACGGCCGCCTCCGCGCTCGTCATGACGCACGTGTCGCGCTTCTCCGAAGAACTGGTGCTGTGGATGAGCCCGCGCGTCGGCTTCATCGATCTGGCCGACCGTTTCTGCACCGGCTCGTCGATCATGCCGCAGAAGAAGAACCCGGACGTGCCCGAACTCGCGCGCGGCAAGACCGGCCGCGTGAACGGCCATCTGATGGCGCTGCTCACGCTGATGAAGGGCCAACCGCTCGCGTACAACAAGGACAACCAGGAAGACAAGGAGCCGCTGTTCGACACCGTCGATACGGTCGCCGACACGCTGCGCATCTTCGCCGAAATGGTCGCCGGCATCACGGTCAAGCCGCAGGCGATGCGCGACGCCGCGCTGCAAGGCTTCTCGACCGCGACGGACCTCGCCGACTATCTCGTCAAGCGCGGCCTGCCGTTCCGCGACGCGCACGAAGCAGTCGCGCTCGCGGTGCGCGTGTGCGCCGATCGCGGCTGCGATCTCGCGGACCTGACGCTCGACGAAATGCGCGGCGAACTGCCGAACGTCGCGCATCTGATCGGCGACGACGTGTTCTCGTATCTGACGCTCGAGGGCTCGGTGGCGAGCCGCAATCATCCGGGCGGCACCGCGCCCGAGCAGGTGCTGGCCGCGGTGAAAGCGGCGCGTGCGACGTTGAGGTAATCGAAGCCTGGGCAGCGCCGTGAACCTAAGCTTGCGGCGTGGCTGGTTGAACCGGGATCGAAAAGGCGGACCCGTTTGGCGGGTTCGCCTTTTTTATTGCCGCGTGTGAATGGCGAATCGAAGGAAAAAGAAAGCCCGCCAGAAGCGGGCTGAAAAGACTTCCACCGATGCCTCAGCAAGAGGCCATCAGAGTGTAGGCGGGTTTCGCTCGCCGACCAATGCGCGCACATTTCCGGCCATTACAGCGGAAAGCAAAGCACCTCAGCGGGGCACGCACGATGACATCCGGCGGGCGAACGCCAATTGAATCCCGGCGCTTTTTGACTACCATTCAATCAGGTTCTCCTCGCGGTTCGTCGACGATGCTCTCTCGCACTTCTCCCCCTCCTGTTTCTCACCGTGTGGCTCTGCGCTCCTTCACGGCCGCTCGCATGCATCGGCTATCTCTCGCCGCGCTCGGTGTTGTCGCCGTGGCCGGTTGCACGATCACACCGCTGACGCCGCGCGAAACCGTCAGCACACCGGTGGCCGCGATCAACAGCGCGACGCTCGATCAATATCGCGACGCCGTCGCACGGCAGATCGTCGAGCGCAATCCGTCGTATGTGCTCCAGGGCAGGCCTCAGCCGATGCTGCGCTCGCTGGTGGTGGTGTCGTTCACGGTCGATCGTTATGGACACATCGTCGAGTCGTCGGTGTATCGCACGAACGGCGACGACGAAGCCGAAAGCACCGCGCTCGCGACGCTGCGCCGCTCGGCGCCGCTGCCGCTACCGCCCGGCAAGTTGCTGAACGGCCGCGGCCAGCTCGAGCTGTTCGAAGACTGGCTGTTCAACGACAACGGCAAATTCCAGCTGCGCGAGCTCGCCTCGCCGCAAGCGGAAACGTACGACTGAGCGCGGTTGGCGCGTGCGCTGACACGCATCCGCGCACGGGTCGGCCATGCGCGAGCTACTCGAGTCATCGCGCATAACTCATAAAGCCCCCCTCGTTGCCGCACAAACTTACTCCGCCATTGCTGCGCGACGAGCGCGCTCGCTATAATTTTCCGATTCCCCGCGCCGGAGCCTTCCGGCTTGGCTCACGCCGTCCGCATACCCGCCGGCGCGGCGCATGAGCCGACTGCAGTGCCGCGCCGCCACCCCGCGTGCGGCGCCCAAACCTATACCTCAACGAGGATGCCGCCGTTGCGCGCCGCCTGTCTGCGAAGCACGGCTCAGCGCGCCGCGGCCTCACGACAATTGGAGACCCTGCATGTCCACTTCGCCGATTTCCGCCGCTCAGCCCGCAAGCGGGCAAAACAATACCGCACGGATCATCTTCGCGAGCTTCATCGGCACCGCGATCGAGTTCTACGATTTCTATGTCTACGCGACCGCCGCGGCGCTCGTGATCGGACCGGTATTCTTCCCGCATGGCTCGGCCACCGCGCAGGCGCTGTCGGCGTTCGTCACGTTTGGCATCGCGTTCGTCGCGCGACCGATCGGCTCGTTCCTGTTCGGCCACTTCGGCGACCGCATCGGCCGCAAATCGACTCTGGTTGCGTCGCTGCTCGTGATGGGCCTGTCGACCACGCTGATCGGCTTCGTGCCGGGCTACGACGCGATCGGCAGCCTCGCGCCGATCCTGCTGTGCGTGCTGCGTTTCGGCCAGGGTATCGGCCTCGGCGGCGAATGGGGCGGCGCCGCGCTGCTCGCCACCGAAAACGCGCCGGCCGGCAAACGCGGCTGGTTCGGCATGTTCCCGCAGCTCGGGCCCTCGATCGGCTTTCTCGCGTCCAACGGCCTGTTCTTCGCGCTCGCAATGTCGCTCTCCGACGAGCAGTTCCGCAGCTGGGGCTGGCGCGTGCCGTTCATCGTCAGCTCGGTGCTCGTCGCGCTCGGGCTGTACGTGCGGCTGAAGATTGCCGAAACGCCCGCGTTCCAGGTAGCGATCGAGCGCAAGGAGCGCGTGCGCGTGCCGATCGCGACGCTGTTCTCGCAGCACTGGCGGCCGACCGTGCTCGGCGCGCTCGCGATGGTGGTCTGCTACACGCTGTTCTACAACGCGACGACGTTCTCGCTGTCGTACGGCGTCGGGTCGCTGCATATTCCGCGGCAGACGTTCCTCGGCCTGCTGTGCATCGCGGTCGTGTTCATGGCAATCGCGACGCCGCTGTCGGCCCGTGCGAGCGATCGCTTCGGGCGTAAGCCGGTGCTGATCGCCGGCATCATCGCGGCGATCCTGTCGGGCTTCACGATGGCGCCGCTGCTCGGCAGCGGCGAGCCGTTGCTCGTGCTGCTGTTTCTCGTGATCCAGCTGTTCCTGATGGGCGTGACCTTCGCGCCGATGGGCGCGCTGCTGCCGGAGCTGTTTCCGACCAACGTGCGCTATACGGGCGCCGGCGTCGCGTACAACCTCGGCGGGATTCTCGGCGCGTCGGTCGCACCGTATATCGCGCAGGTGCTCGCCGCGCACGGCGGCTTGGCGTGGGTCGGCGCGTACGTGTCGGTCGCCGCGGCCGTGAGCCTTGTCGGCGTGCTGTGCATGCGCGAGACGCGTGATGAGAGTTTGATGAAATGATGCAACGCGCATCGACGGAACAACGCTTTCGTCGATGCGCGTTTGCCGAGGTTCGATCGATGCTGCACCCGCGCAGTTTTTACGCGTCTGCGGCAGCATGCAGAGAGCATTATTTGCTCGCTGTTTGCGCGGCCCGGCCCGGGTAAAACCCCCGCCTTGCGCGTCCTTTTGACTTGCCTATACTCTCTGACATAACCCTATAAAAAACGGGGAGATCCGCATGAACGTCCATCTTCACAATGCCGATATCGTGACGATCATCGCGCTGGCCTTGCTCGGCTCGCTGCTGCTCGCGCTGCGCTTCCGTCCGACGACATGGAAATCCATCGTCGTCGAGGCGCTGGCCGCGAACGCCGCGGCCATTGCCGCGGTGGTCGCGTTCGAAATGCTGGTCGCCTGAGGCTGGTGCTCCGGGCCTGAGCACGGCGCGCGGCTTAGCGGTAGTAGTAGCCGTGATGGTAGTAGCCACCGCCGCCGTAGTAATAGCCCGGCGCCGGCGCGATAACGCAGCCGCCGAGTGCCGATGCGAGCAGCGTGCCGGCCACGAGAGTCAGGATCAAGCGTTTCATGTTGTTCTCCATCGAGTCAGATTGATTCGAGCGCAAACCCCGAATGACCCGATTGGACACGATGCGCGCCGCAGCGAACGTTGCCATTTGTAAGGGAACATCACCGAGCTGTTACAGGACCGGCGCACTGGATCGGCGCGTTCGATCGACCGCCCCGCTGCCGCCAGATCGCGCCACCATGGCGGGAAACACCGCCTATACTCCGGTTGAGCGCACTGTCGCGATAGAAACCTTGCTGGCCGCGCCAGCGTCGCCGCAATCGAGCGGTTCGACGCGCGCCGTGCGAGCCTCGACGCACCGCGGCGTATCAGCTTGCCGCCCTGGCGTCCGCGCATCGGACGCTTCGGCGTCCAACGAAAAGCGACAGTTTTAACAGACGTGTAATCGATTCCTCTCCGCCCGCTGTTCCCCGACACGGGCGTTCTTTGAGGCGCGACGATGCTGTCCCCGCCAGCAAGGGTGGACTACACGTCGCGCCTCTTTTCTTTTGCGCAAACGATTGCGCGAGCGCGCGGACGAACTCAGGCGGCGGCTGATCCTTGCTGCATCGCGAGCACCGGCTCTGCCGCGTACACGTAGTCGATCGCTTCGAGCGCCGCGCTGATGGGCGGCACCGAGTGGCCGTCGCCGATCGAGGTCGAGCGATACGGCGCCTCGACGCCGCAATGCGATGGCGACGTCGCGACGAAGATCATCACGGTGCGCTTCTGCAGCGCATGCGCGAGGTGCACGAAACCCGTATCGGTACCAACCACGAGCGCGCACGCGCCGATCATCTGCGCAACTTCGGTCACACTCAATGGCGGCAGCACGGTCGCGCCGGGCACCTGCGCGGCGATCTGCCCGGCTTCGGCAAGCTCACCGTCCGAACCCCACGGCAGCACCACACGAAAACCGCGCTCGCTCAACTCGCGTCCAAGCGCCGCCCAGTGCGTGAGCGGCCATTTCTTGTCGGCTTTCGAGGTGGCGTGAAAGAGCGCCGCGACAGGCGCGTCTTGCGTCGCGAACGGCTGCGGGACGGTTTCGGGTAGCTGCAGATCGTAGATGGGCGGCCCTTCCACTTCGTAGCCGAGCGCCTCGCTGGCGCTGATGCGCATGCCGTGCCACGCGCTGCCTTGCGGACGTGGGCCGAAACGCCCGGTGTAGGCGAACGCGGCGCCACGCTCGCCCAGATCCACGGATTGATAGCCGATGCGCCGCGACGAGCGCGCGAGGAAGGCGATGATCGCGCTCTTGTAGACGCCGTGAATGTCGATGATGTAGTCGTAGCGATGCGCGCGCAGCTCGGCGATGGATGCCCAGATCGCCTTCAGATCACTCCAGCGACGCGCCTTCTTGAAGCGGCGCAGCGGCGCGCACAGCACGCGATCGACGCCCTGGCTCCAATGCACGACTTGCGCGAATGCTTCGTCCGCCGCCCAATCCACCTGAACGCCAGGAAATGCGCGTTTGATGTCGGCGACGACTGGCAACGCCTGCACGATATCGCCTAGTGACGTGACCTTGACGATAAGTATTCGCTTCATTGAGGGTCTGTTCGTTATTCGAAGTTGAAACTATTCTAGCTGACGTTTTTACCGATCCCGCCAAACGGCCGTTGCGCACGGTCCGATTCTCAATACGGCACGTTACAGCAAAAAAATATCCGCCTGATGATTCACTTCACTTCATTATTTCAAACATCTTTCACGTATTCTGGCCGGTCCCGCACGCTTTATACTTGGCCCTTTGCACGAATCTAATTCATGTCCCGGCCCTTCCCTTCCCGTTCGCCCGCTGTCATGCGTCGCGCAAAACGCCTGTGGCGGCAATACGGCATCTTCTGGCTCGGTGCAATCGCCGTCGGCCTGGTCGCGGTGCTGTACGCGCGTCTGATCGACTGGGGCTATGACGCGTTTCTCGATGTCCGGCAGCGGTATGTGTGGGCGCCGCTCGTGATCACGCCCGCGGTTGCCGCACTCGCGGTCTGGCTCACGCGCAAGTTCTTTCGCGGCTCCGAGGGCAGCGGCATCCCGCAGGTGATCGCAACGCTGCACACGAAACAGCGCGGATACGGCACGCGGCTGCTGTCGCTGCGAATTCTGCTCGGCAAAATCGGCGTGTCGTTTCTCGCGATTCTCGGCGGCTTTACGATCGGCCGTGAAGGACCGACCGTGCAGGTCGGCGCCGCGCTGATGTTCAATCTGCGCCGGTTCTATCCGCGCTCGAATGCGCAGATCGAACGGCAGCTCGCGTTGGCGGGCGCGGCAGCGGGTTTGTCGGCGGCGTTCAATACACCGCTCGCGGGCGTCGTATTCGCAATCGAGGAATTGACGCGCAGCTTCGAGGCGCGCACGAGTGGCGTGCTGATCACGGCGATCATCATTGCGGGTGTCGTGGCACTGGGCCTGAACGGCAACTACACGTATTTCGGCACGATCCAGATCGGCGCGCATTTCCCTGATCTGCTCGCCGTCGCGGTGGTGCTCACCGCGATCGTCACGGGAATCGCAGGCGGTATCTTCTGCTGGCTGCTGCTCAATACCGCGCGCTGGATTCCGGAGCCGCTGCGTCAGTTGCACGGCGAGCGGCCGGTTGTGTTCGCCGCGCTGTGCGGCTTCGCGATCGCGGTGGTCGGCGTGATCTCGGGCGGCACGACGTTCGGCAGCGGCTATACGGAAGCGCGCGGCCTGCTCGAGGGACACGAGCAGTTGTCGGTGTTCTATCCGTTCCTGAAGATGATCGCGATGGTCGGCTCATACCTGCCGGGCATTCCGGGCGGCATCTTCGCGCCGTCGCTGTCGATCGGCGCGGGCTTCGGCAATCTGCTGCACATGGTGTTCGATTCGATGCAATTGCCGATGCTGATCGCGCTCGCGATGGTCGGCTATCTGGCCGCGGTCACGCAGTCGCCGATCACTTCGTTCGTGATCGTGATGGAGATGATCGACGGCCACGCGCTCGTGATTTCGCTGATGGCCACCGCGTTGATCGCGAGCCGAGTGTCCCGCCTGTTCGCGCCGCCGCTCTATGAGTCGCTCGCCGAGCGCTACGTGGCGCCGCTGCCGCAGCCCACGCCTGCGCCAGTGCCGGAAGTGCCCGAGGTCGAGGTGCCGGAAGCGGAAAGCGAAAACGGCGAGCCGAGCGCCGACGATGCCGCAGACGACATCACGACGGATACCGCCGACTCGCCGCGTCAGTAGATGCGCGAGGACGACGCGACGCCATGCGACGTCCTGCACATGATGCGAGACGGACCGCGGTCCATCCGAAGCTCAGGCCTGGGGTATTTCGATCTTGACTTCGAGCACTTCGAGATCGTCCTGACGCTCGAGACTCACGCGTATGTCGTCGTCGGAAATCTTCACGTACTTCGAGATCACGGCCACCAGTTCGCGTTGCAACGCAGGCAGATAATCGGCGGGCGCATGGCCGCCGGCGCGCTCGTGCGCGATGATCAACTGCAGGCGTTCCTTCGCTACCGACGCGGACTTCTTTTTCTCGCCCAGCAAAAACGAAAGAATCGACATGACGTGCGCTCCCCTTACTTGGTGCCGAAGAGGCGCTGCAGCAGCCCGGGCTTCTGGTAATCGACAAAGCGAAGCGATTTCTGCTCGCCGAGGAAACGCGACACGACGTCCTTATAGGCTTCGGCCACATCAGTGCCGTCCAGATGCACGGCCGGCAGACCCTGGTTCGACGCGTGCAGCACCGCTTCCGATTCCGGAATCACGCCGATCAGATCGATGCGCAGAATTTCCTGGATGTCGGTGAGCGACAGCATTTCGCCTTCGCTGACGCGCTTCGGGTTGTAGCGGGTGATCAGCAGGTGCTCCTTGATCGGCTCCTTGCTTTCGATCGCGCGCTTGGTCTTCGACGACAGGATGCCGAGAATGCGATCGGAGTCGCGCACCGACGACACTTCCGGGTTCGTCACGATCAGCGCTTCGTCGGCGAAGTGCATCGCAAGCAGCGCGCCCGACTCGATACCGGCCGGCGAATCGCAGACGATGTATTCGAAGTCCATCTTGATCAGATCGTTGATGACCTTCTCGACGCCTTCCATCGTCAGCGCGTCTTTATCGCGCGTCTGCGAGGCCGGCAGGATGAACAGGTTCTCGCATTTCTTGTCTTTGATCAGCGCCTGGTTCAGATTCGCTTCGCCCTGGATCACGTTGATCAGGTCGTACACGACGCGGCGCTCGCAGCCCATGATGAGATCGAGGTTGCGCAGGCCGACGTCGAAGTCGATCACGGCGGTCTTGCTGCCGCGCAACGCGAGGGCCGACGCAAAGCTCGCGCTCGTGGTCGTCTTGCCCACGCCACCCTTGCCCGAAGTCACCACAATGATTTTTGCCATTACCCTTACCTTGTGTTCGTCAAATGCGTCAATTGGTGCGCGGCCCGCCTCGCCGTGAAACGCCGCGTGCCGCAATCGCTCGGGGCGGCGCGCGTTTCGCGGCGCTTTACGTGAGCCGCAGCGGTTCGATCATCAGTTTTTCTTCTTCGAGCCAGATCTGCACCGGCTTGCCGAGCACGTCGGCCGGCAGCGGGTTCTCGGTCGTTCGATAGATGCCCGCGATCGAAATCAGTTCCGGTTCGAGACACGTGCAGAAGATGCGCGCGTCGTGATTGCCCTGCACGCCGGCCAATGCCCGGCCGCGCAGCGGCGCGTAAATGTGGATGTTGCCTTCCGCGATCACCTCGGCGCCGTAGCTGACCAGACCGAGCACGACCAGATCGCCTTTTGCGTAAATACGCTGACCCGAGCGCAACGGCTTGTCGACCACCATCGTTTGCGGCGACGTGGCAAGACGCACCGGCTCGGCGGCGGGCGTGGGCTCGACGGCGGCGGCAGCGGCCGTGCCCGTGGCCGCGCTGGCGGTTGCGGATGCAGAGCTGGCGGACGCGCTCGTGCCCGCGCTTGCCTCGGTGCCTGCCGCCGCGTTTGCCGCGCTCGCCGTGCTGTCCTCATCGGCCTGCTTCGCCGGCGCGCCGCGGCGATCGCGCGCTTCGAGCAACGGCAATCCCGACTCCGTCGCCCACTGTTGCTCCGCATTCGCGACCACGCCGACCGGACGCATGCGCACGCTGTCGAGCAGTTGCGCGATGTCGGCGAGCGGCACGCGTTCGTTGCCGGCGAGACGCCGCACGTCGATCGCGACGACGTCGTTAGCGAAGAATTCAGGGGTCGCCTCGAAGCGTCGCGTCAGCTCGGCACGCATCGCATCGAGGTCGGTCGTTTTGACCACGAACATCAGCGTGTCGACAGAGCCGCTGCGCAGTTCGAAAAAGGGCGATTTCTTGGGCGACATAGCGTTCGGCGAAAAATTTTGCGTATTTTACAGGCGTACAAGCGCGCGGCCACTATTTTTCCCGGGAGAATCGGTGCTCGCGCGCGCGAGCGCAACGCGTGTCGTCGATGCGATCGACGCGCGACGGTGCGAAAGAAACGCTGGCGGAAAAAAGACCGTGATGAAGGGACGGCGAAGACGAGCGGCGCGCGCGACGCGCCGCTTGGGCGATCACTGCTGTAACACCTGCGAAGTAGTCGGCACGTGCCGCACCAGCAGACTTTCGACCTGCTCGGGTGCGCGCTCGATGCGCCGGTGCTCGCCGGTCGGGCCAAAGCCGAGCGCTTCATAAAAGCGCATCGCGTTGCGGTTCGCGTCGGCGACCCACGCGTAGATTTCCGTGGCGCCCGCATTCGCGAGCCAGCTGCTCGCGGTATCGACGAGCAGCTCGCCGCCGCGCAGATGGCGCACGGCCGGCGCCACCCACAACTCGCAGACGAACGCGCGACGCGCCGCGGTGTCGTCGAAATGCGCCTCGATCAGCCCAGCCGGATGACCCTCGGTATAGAGCAGGAATGCACCGACGGACTGCGAAACCGCGTGATTCGCCGCGGTCGCGTCGAAACTGGCGGCATCGGCCGACAACGCGTCCTCGAGCGTCGCGCCGAAGGCGTACGGCGCCTCCCGCAGCGAGGCCGTGCGGAGTTCGCGAAAAACGGCGCCCTGATCAGCAGTGATGCGGCGAACGGTCAATGACGGACTCATGCAGACGAAACCCCTGGAAACCCTAACGCGTAGCTTTAACCGAACCGGCCGGCGAGTCAAATTTATTATTGACCAGAATATGCGGTCCCGCTCACGGCGCGTCGTAGTCGCCCGTGCCGTCCGGCCACGGCGTCAGCAGTTCATAGCCGTCGTCGGTCACGGCGACCATGTGCTCCCACTGCGCCGACAGCGAGCGGTCCTTCGTGATCACGGTCCAGCCGTCGCGCTGTACCGACGTGCCGGCGCGGCCCGCGTTGATCATCGGCTCGATCGTGAAGACCATGCCCGGCTTCAGGCGCACCCCCTGCCCCGGCTGCCCATAGTGCAGCACCTGCGGGTCCTCATGATAGACCTTGCCGATGCCGTGCCCGCAGTAGTCGCGCACGATCGAGAAGCCCTCGCGCTGCGCGACCTTCTGGATCGCGTGGCCGACGTCGCCGAGCGTCGCGCCCGGCTTCACCTCGCGGATGCCGGCCACCATCGCCTCGTAGGTCGTGTCGATTAGCGCACGCGCGACCGTGCTCGACTGGCCGACGCAGTACATGCGGCTCGTGTCGCCGAAATAGCCGTCCTTGATGATCGCGACGTCTATGTTGATGATGTCGCCGTCCTTCAGGATCTCGTTGCGATTCGGGATGCCGTGACACACGACATGATTGACCGACGTGCAGACGGTCTTCGGAAAGCCCAGATAGCCGACATTGGCCGGAATCGCTTTCTGCGTGTGGACGATGTAGTCGTTGCACAGCGCGTCGAGGTCGTCGGTGGAGACGCCTGCCTTGACGTGCTCGCCGATCATTGCCAGCACATCGGCCGCGAGGCGGCCCGCAATGCGCAGCTTCGCGATATCGTCGGGAGTCTTGTAGGTAATGGCCATGAATTCAGTCGATGTGAGTCGCGGGTCAAGCGCGGGATGACCCGCCGCGCCCGAAAGCCCGGCGGCCCGCAACCGCCACTCGATTGGGCGATTTCGGGCAATTGTACAGAGGATCGCGGATGGACCCCGCGCAAATCGGCTGAAGCGGTGCGCGGGAGGGGGCGGTGGCGCTATTGGAGCTATGCCGTGGCGCGCGCCCGAATCATAATGACGGGCTTCTGCTCGGCCAGCTTGCGGGCCTGCTCGTTCAGATGGACTGGCGGCAAAGGGACTCGAACGATCATCGAGCGGGACATCGTGATCGTTCAGTTTGCCGAACTAAAATTCGGGCGTCCCGTCATGCCGCCCGCTGCGTTCCGCCCTTCGCCATATCGTACGGATCACGCTGATTGCGGGCGTACTGCTTCGGCGCCATTGCCGACCAGCGCCGGAACGCGCGAATGAATGCCTTCTCCGACGCAGCGGTGCACTATGCGTCGGTCGTCGCGCTCGGCGAGACGGCCTCCGCGATGGAGCAGCTGACCGCGACCGTGCAGCTCAATGCGAGCAATGCCGAACAGGCGAGCGAACTCGCGCGCGACGCGTCGAGCCTCGCCGCGCATGGCCGCGACGCGGTCGGCAGCATGATCGAAACGATGCGCGCGATCCACACGGGCTCGGCGCAGATGACGGGCATCATCAGCGCGATCGAGAGCATCATCGCATTTCAAACCAACATCCTCGCGCTCAACACAGCGGTCGAAGCCGCGCGTGCCGGCGACGAGGGTCGCGGCTTCGCGGTCGTCGCCGGCGAGGTGCGCAGCCTCGCGCAACGCGCGGCCGCAGCCGCGCGCGAGATTGGCGCGCTGATCGCCGATTCGGCGTCAAGCGTCGAACGCGGCGCGGGACTCGTCGAAGACGCGGGCGGCACGATGCGGCAGATCGAAGCGGCGATCGCGCGCGTGACCAGCATCGTCGGTGACATTGCGCAGGCGTCGCGTGAGCAGAGCGATGGGATTCAGCAGGTGGGCATCGCGATCACGCAGATGGCCGAGGTCACGCAGCAGCATGCGGCGCTCGTCGAGGAAAGCGCGGCGGCCGCCGCGTCGCTCGCGGAACAGGCGCGGGCGTTGAGGGAGATGATGGAAGGGTTTCGGGTGGGATGAGACGCCCGTCCCCCGGCCTCGATACGCTGAAGGCAAGGGTTGGGCGCCGCAGTCAGGCCCGGCGACGTGCTGCCCTTGACACCGGGCAGCATCGACCACAGACGCGCAGGCCTGCTTACGTCGATATCCGCGGCTTAGTTGTCGGGATGGGCCGCCGTGAAGCTTTGGAACGCAGTGTACGACGGATTCAACGGCGAGCCGTTCATCACGATGCCGAAGCTCTGGTCGCCGCTGTCGAGCACGTAATACATGACGGCCTGGATATTGTGCGTCTTGCGGTTCTGATAGAACTCGCCGAGCTTCGTCGTGATGTAGTTTCCACGATAGGACTCATTTTGCTCCGGTCCGGTGTTCCACTCGGTGATGATGAACGGCACGCCATACCGGGCCTTGCAATAGATCGGCAGATCGAAACCAGGTTGGGCGCCGTCCGCACCGAGGGAGAACACATCGCCATACACCTCGTAGTTGTGCCACGTGGTGATGTCCCAGCGCACGGTCGGGTGACCGCCGCTGCCATCTGGCTGATTACCGTCCCACAGCGCGTCCGCCGCGCCGACATCGTTCACGCAGAAATTGATGCCGCACTTCGCGTTCGACTGAACCGCTTTCACGCCGTCGATCATCCCGCGCATCACGCCGCGCATCACCGGCCAGTTCGCGTTGTTGAAGTCCGCTGCCTTCGTGCCCGCAGCGTTGAAGTCGAGCACGGTGGCGTTCGTGCGCGTCAACTCGTTGCCGCATTCATAAATGGTCACGCCATACGGTTTCAGTGCGTTCGCGACCGACTGCGCTACCGCGTAACCCTGGCTGTAAGCTGCATTCTCGCCAGCCAGCAGGTTGCCGTTGGAGTCGTAGACGCCCTGGTCGATCAGCACGACCAACGTCATGCCCGCCGCCTGGAAAGCCTGTGCGAGCCCGATCGCCGCGTTCAGCTGGGTCGCATTGTTGGTGACGCCGACGCGATAGCTCGTGCAGCCCATGCCCTTCAGGATCGAGACGATCTGCTGGGGCGTGTACGTGTAGTCGAAGTGGCCGTTCATGCCATAGAACATGCCGGCCTGCGGCGTGATCGCGATGCGCGGATCGTTGCAATGCAGCCAGAGGTTGGGGACGTCCGCATTGACGTAGAACTCGCCACCCGTCCCGCAATGCCAGATCTTGCCGCCGTAGAACAGCACGAGCGACACGTTGTACGTATCGCCGACCGTCGCGCCCATGCGGTAGATGACGCCGTTGGAGAGCGTCCACGTCGCGCCGAACTGGTCGATGATGTATGGCGCGGAAGGCAGTGAGGTGCCATCGGGCGACAAGTTCGAGACACTCGACTTCGCGACCGGCGACGTATTGCCCGTAGTGCTCGAGGCAGCTGACGCACCCGAAGCTGCCGCGGCACCGGAAGCACCGGTCGCAGCGGCTGCCTTGCCAGTCGCGTTCGATGACCCACTGCCACCACCACACGCGGCCAAAAGATAACTTGCGCTCAGGGCCGTCAAGCCCCCAATGAATTGACGTCGTTTTATCATCGCGGAGTAATTCCAAATGTCGGGAAAATTCCCGATAAAAAGACCAAAAGGTGGATTCGCTGTGATTCGACGGACAATGAATAAGGATTCGATGCAAATGAATTTGCAGGCCTTAAAGACTATTGTCCCGAAGTGCTTTGAACGCACGTCTTGTTGTGCGATTGAACCGAGGCGCGCGACGGTGCTCCTCGCGGTGGTTCAGATTGACAGGGCTGGGTGCGCGTTGATTCGCAAACGTTTGCGGTGCAAACGTTTTACTGATTAATTGCCGAAGCTTTCATTTTCAGGAAAATTCTTCCTGTAAAAGCTTCTGACGGCGTAAATCGTACCCTGAACGAATGACCGAGCCCAACCAAAAATCGTATTTATTTGTAAAAAAGGGCAGATCTTGCGGAGATCTGTGGGGTCGGCGAAGATTCGCACTTTCAGAAGTCGATCGGGGGGCGGGTCGCCCGCAAATTTTCTGACTTCGACCCCTTATAGCGTGCAATAGCCACGCCCGAATATGTTCGGTATATTAATTAGGGGACAGTGCAACACGGATGACTTAAGATATGTGTATGGAAATGAGATGAAAAAGACCACGAGCAACGAATGACTTATGTAAAAAATTGAAACAAAGGATTCCGCCAAAATAGAAATGATGCTTGAATAATTTCGAATTGCCTTGGCAAAGCCATTCGAGAACTCAAAGCAAAAAACCCCTTGATCTCGGTGAAATCAAGGGGTTCCAGAATTTGGCGGAAAGGGTGGGATTCGAACCCACGGTACGGGGAAACCGTACGCCTGATTTCGAGTCAGGTACATTCGACCACTCTGCCACCTTTCCGGGTATCCCAACTCGCTACTGCATCGTCGGATCCAAGCGGGCCGTTGCTTGGGAGAAAAAGATTATAGAACAGCTCGAATTAGTTTTCCAAGCCCCCTCGTCGAAAAAATTTCTAAAAAATTTCCGCGGGACCTCGATGCCATTCGCGGCATCCATCGTCAGACACGCGACGACACCGCGCCTGCGCGCGCCATCGGCGATGCTCAGGCCGCCGGCACTTGCAGCCGCTCGACGCCGCCGAGGTAAGGCCGCAGTGCCGTGGGCACCGTCACCGAGCCATCGGCGTTCTGGAAGTTCTCGAGCACCGCGACGAGCGTGCGGCCCACCGCGAGACCCGAGCCGTTGAGCGTATGCACGAGCTCCGGCTTGCCCTGCGCGTTGCGAAAGCGTGCCTGCATGCGTCGCGCCTGGAACGACTCGGTATTCGAGCAACTCGAAATCTCACGATAGGTGTTCTGCGCGGGCAGCCACACTTCCAGGTCGTAGGTCTTCGCTGCGGAAAAGCCCATGTCGCCGGTGCACAGCGTGATCACGCGATACGGCAGTTCGAGCTTTTGCAGAATCGCCTCCGCATGGCCGACCATCTGCTCGAGCGCGTCGTACGATGCGCCTGGCGCTACGACCTGCACCATCTCGACTTTGTCGAACTGATGCTGGCGGATCATGCCACGCGTGTCGCGGCCATACGAGCCCGCTTCCGAGCGGAAGCACGGCGAGTGCGCGGTCAGCCTGATCGGCAGCGCGTCCGCTTCGACGATGCTTTCACGCACCGTGTTCGTCAGCGAAATCTCCGAGGTCGAGATCAGGTACTGCGTGACCGTGTGTTCACCGCCGCCCTTTTCGACGCGGAACATATCGTCCGCGAACTTCGGC
Organism: Paraburkholderia sp. MM5384-R2; assembly: GCF_014201025.1. Taxonomy (NCBI): domain Bacteria; kingdom Pseudomonadati; phylum Pseudomonadota; class Betaproteobacteria; order Burkholderiales; family Burkholderiaceae; genus Paraburkholderia; species Paraburkholderia sp. MM5384-R2. The sequence goes on along the minus strand of NZ_JACHDI010000003.1, from coordinate 207,694 downwards.
AGCTGGCCCGTGCCGTACAGGATGTCGGGATTGACGATGTACGGCGTGTAGATCTCGGTATAGCCGTGCTGCTGCGTGTGCGTGTCGATCATGAACTGCGCGAGCGCGCGATGCAGCCGCGCAATCTGGCCGCGCAGCATCGTGAAGCGCGCGCCCGACAGCTTCGCGCCGGTCTCGAAGTCGAGGCCGAGCGGCGTGCCGACGTCAACGTGATCCTTGACCTCGAAGTCGAACTGGCGCGGCGTGCCCCAGCGGCGCACTTCGACGTTGCCGGCTTCGTCGTTGCCAACCGGCACGCTTTCGTGCGCGAGATTCGGCACGTCGAGCAGCAGATCGGACAGACGCTTCTGGATGTCTTCGAGCTTGACCGCCGACGCCTTCATCTCGTCGCCGATGCCGCCGACTTCGGCCATCACCGCCGACGTGTCTTCGCCGCGTCCTTTCATCGCGCCGATCTGCTTGGACAGGCTGTTGCGGCGCGCCTGCAGTTCTTCGGTACGGGTCTGGGTATCGCGGCGTTCCGCTTCCAGCGCGGTGAAGGCCGCGACGTCGAGGGTATAGCCGCGGTCGGCGAGGCGCTTTGCGACGCCGTCGAGGTCTTTGCGCAGCAGCTGGATGTCGAGCATGGGATGGGACGGATGTTCGTTGTATGAAAACGCGATTTTAACGCACCGGCAAAGGTGAAACGCCTCAAGCCTTCTTCGGCTTGTTCTCGGCGCGCCACCGCGCATCGAGCTCGCCAAGGCGCGCGAGCTTCTCGCCGATCTTGCCTTCGAGACCACGCGGTGTCGGCTCGTACCAATGCGGCTCGCGCATGCCGTCGGGCAGATAGGTTTGGCCGGCCGCGTACGCATCGGGTTCGTCGTGCGCGTAGCGGTAGTCGTGGCCGTAGCCGAGTTCCTTCATCAGCTTCGTCGGCGCGTTGCGCAGATGCACCGGCACCGCGCGCGACTGGTCCTTGCCGACGAAGCGCCGCGCCTCGTTGTACGCGTTGTACCCGGCATTCGATTTCGGCGCGACCGCCAGATAGATGATCGCCTGCGCAAGCGCGAGCTCACCTTCGGGCGAACCGAGACGCTCGTAGGTTTCGGCGGCGTCGAGCGTGATGCGCGCGGCGCGCGGGTCCGCGAGGCCGATGTCTTCCCACGCCATGCGCACGATACGACGCGCGAGATAGCGCGGGTCCGCGCCGCCGTCGAGCATGCGGCAGAACCAGTACAGCGCGCCGTCCGGGTTGCTGCCGCGCACGGATTTATGCAGCGCGCTGATCTGGTCGTAGAAGGCGTCGCCGCCCTTGTCGAAGCGGCGCAGATTCTCCGCGAGCGCGCTGCCCAATAACGCGCCGTCGATTTCGGTGGTCTTCTGCCGGGCGGCCGCGCGCGCGACGATCTCGAGGTTATTCAGCAGCTTGCGGCCGTCGCCGTCGGCGGATCCGATCAGCGCGTCGCGCGCTTCGTCGGTGAACGTAAGGCCGCCGAGTTCCTTTTGCGCGCGCTCGAGCAGCTCGCGCTGTTCGTCGTCGGTCAGGCTCTTCAGCACGTAGACGGCGGCGCGCGACAGCAACGCGCTATTGACCTCGAACGACGGATTCTCGGTCGTCGCGCCGACGAACACGAACAGGCCCGACTCGACGTGCGGCAAGAACGCGTCTTGCTGGCTCTTGTTGAAGCGATGCACTTCGTCGACGAACACCAGCGTCTGATGGCCGTTCGCGCGATGGATCTGCGCGGTTTCGACCGCCTCGCGGATATCCTTCACGCCCGACAGCACCGCCGACAACGCGATGAACTGCGCGTGAAACGCATCGGCCATCAGCCGCGCGAGCGTGGTCTTGCCGACGCCCGGCGGGCCCCACAGGATCATCGAATGGGCCTCGCCCGATTCGAACGCGACCCTGAGCGGCTTGTTCGGACCGAGCAGATGCGACTGGCCGATCACTTCGTCGATATTGCGTGGCCGCAGGCGTTCGGCGAGCGGAACATTGGCACGGGTTTCTTCAAACATGACGTTTTGGGGATAATCTCGGCTTTCCGGGGCACGCACCGCTTCGGAGCAGCGCCTCGCGGGACAGGCGCAAAGCCCGCGTCCGGCCGGAAACACAGGCACGAACGCGGGCAACGTCCTGCATTATGACAGTGACGGCGGCCAGGCGATGGCCGACCCGGGGCGCCGGCAACGCAAAGAATCACAGCACCACCAACAGGAACGAACATCAAATGGCTCAAGATTCCGTCGCCGGCGACGCCGGCTCCACCTACGCGCCGCTCACGCCGGTGCCCGACGCGCGCCGGGCGTTTCGCACCGGCGACGCGTTCGCGCTATGGTTCTCGCTCGGCATCGGCCTGCTCGTCGCCCAGGCGGGCGCGCTGCTGGTGCCGGGGCTGTCGCTGCCGCACGCGCTCGTCGCGATCGTGCTCGGCAGCGTGATCGGCGTCGTGCTGCTCGCGCTCGTGGGCGTGATCGGCACCGACACCGGGCTCGCGGCGATGTCGTCGCTGCGTCCGACGCTCGGCGTGCGCGGCGCGTCGGTGCCGGCCGTGCTGAACATGGTGCAACTGGTCGGCTGGGGCTCGTTCGAGGTGATCGTGATGCGCGATTCTGCCGATGCGCTCGCGAAACAGGCGTTCGGCCTGTCGATGCCGCTCGTGTGGACCGTGATCTTCGGCGTGCTCGCGACGCTGCTCGCGATCAGCGGCCCGCTGTCGTTCGTGCGGCGCTTTCTGCGCAAGTGGGGGATCTGGCTGCTGCTCGCGGGCGCCGCGTGGCTCACGTGGAACCTGCTCGCGCGCCATAATCTCGCGGACCTGATGCGTCGTCCCGGCACCGGCGAGATGTCGTTCGGCGGCGCGGTCGACCTCGTGGTCGCGATGCCGCTGTCATGGCTGCCGCTGATCGCCGACTACACGCGCTTCGGCCGCCGCGCCGGCGAGACGTTCCGCGGCACGCTGTACGGCTATGGCATCGCGAACATCTGGTTCTATGCGCTCGGCGCGGTCTACGGGCTCGCTGCCGGCGGCGGCGATGCATTGCTGACCGGCGCGCTCGCGCAAGCGGGCGGCGGGTTTGCGCTGCTGCTGATTCTGATCGACGAAATCGACAATGCGTTCGCCGACATCCACTCGGCCGCGGTGTCGACCGGCACGTTCTGGACGCGCGCGAGCGTACCGTTGCTGTCGGCCGCGTTCGGTGCGCTGTGCACGCTGATCGCGCTGCTCGTGCCGATGGCGAAGTACCAGAACTTCCTGCTGCTGATCGGCTCGGTATTCGCGCCGCTGTTCGGCGTCGTGCTGATGGATCACTTCATCGTGCGCAAGCGTCGCGTCGACGCCGCGGTGCTCGCCGATGTGCGCGGCCGCTACGGCTTCTCGGGCGGCTGGCACCTGAGCGCGTTCGTCGCTTGGGCGATCGGCATCGCCTCGTACCAGGTGATCAATCAATGGCTACCGAATGTCGGCGCGACGCTGCCGTCGCTTGCGATCGGCGCGGTGTGCTATTACGCGTTCGTATCGGCGCGCAAGACCGCGTATGCGTGAGCGCGTCACCCTCAGCGCGTTGCATTAGACGTAGCTGTCACAAAATAAAAAAGACCTGCAATCCACATGCAGGTCTTTTTTTGTGACCGTCGAACGGCCAATCACAGTGCGCGCGGCGGGCTATTTTTTCGCCGCTTTGCGCCGACGCGATTCGGCCTTGCGACACAGATCCGTGAGCAGCCAACGGGCGACGGTCTCCGGCCGATTCGGCGCATACGAGGCGAATTTGCTCTCGTTCGCGAAATGGACGACGACGGTGCCCGTCATTACGCGATAAGTTCCGGCATAGTTTACGCCGTCCAGTTCCACACTTAGCGCGTGGGTGGTTTCATATTCCGCGAAAGTCAAAATAAAAGCGATATCTCGAAACGAGACATTATCGCTACGATTTTTCGGAAGTCAAAAAAATATGCAATTGGTTGCATATTGAAATATTACCGATGGTAATTGTTGCGTTCTCCGCTTGAAAACCCAAATAACGGGCTGCCGGACACGTTAAATAATCTGACTGCCCTACTGCCGTTCAAGCCGAACCGCCGGCGTATCGGCGAAACGCTCAAGCGCGCGATTGCCTTCCCGATGGGCTTCGGCCTCATCCATGAAGGTTTTTTCACTATATGCAACGACCTTGAAACCACTTCCGGCCGAGCGCGGAACGGTTATTCCCCAATGCCACCCGCCCTCCTGCTGGAACACATGGAGGGACGGGGACAAGCGTGAATCGTGTGAAGAAGACAATCTCATGACATGCCTCACCTTTCCAGACATCTGAAGCGACAACCAGATTCGATCAGTTTAGGCGTTATTTTGTTGCGTTGCAGCAAAAAAATTGTTAGAGATTGCGCACCCGATACTGGAAAATGATCGGACGCGCCAACTCCAGCCCATGAGCAATGCCGGTCTTTCCAGTCTCGCACTAAATCATTACGTCTGCCGGTACGACGATTTAATGTTCGTCGCAGCGCCGGGGGCGCATCCGTAAACGATCCACGCATCGCGCACAATAAAAAGCCGCGCTCGACAAGCGCGGCTTCGCGGGCGTTTGCAAAGGCGCTAGTGTCGGCGCCTACCGCGCGGTTTATCCGTTGATCACATCCGCGCCCTTCGGCACCGTGAACTTGAATGCATCGGGCGGCAGTTGCGGATTTTTCTGGATGTTCGAGAACGTGAGCAGCGTCACGTTACCGAACACGTCGTGCAATTCCATCGCTTCGAGATTGCCGTCCTTGAAACCGACGCCGACGCGCTCGAACTGCGTGTCCTTCGCCTTCGGCGTCAGTTCGAGCCAGTCGATGCCGGCCTTCACGCCCGCGTCGCGCAGCGAGAAGTTCTTGTCCAGATCGTTGCTGCCGAACAGGATCGCCGCCGGGCTTGCGCCGAGCGCGTTGCCGAGCGGGCGCACCGTCACCTGGTTCAGATCCTTGTCGTAGACGTAGAGCTTGTCGCCGTCCGCCTGCAGCAATTGCGAGTAGGGCTTCTCGTATTGCCAGATGAACTTGCCGGGCCGCGCGAACATGAACGTGCCGCTCGACGTGGTCGGCCTGGCCGGGTTCGCGGTGGACAGCGCGCCGCTCGCGCCCTGCGCCTTGCTCGGCGCGCGCACTTCCTGCTGCACGAAGGCGCCGCGCGCCGAATGGACCTGCGCGATGAATGCCTTCAGTTGCTCGGTGCCGCTCGCGAACGCGTGCGAGGCGACGAGCAGCGACGCACCGATCGCGACACTGCCCACGGCGCGCGCGATCTTGCGCATGCCGCGGGACACGCGCTCACCGAGGCGGCCCGCTCGACGCTGTCGGGCATCCTGCTGCGCGATTGCTTGCATAGGTTTTTCTCCCTTGAATGAATTCGGTGATGGGCTGCGCCGGCTCGATGCACTCGCTGAACACAGGGTGACTGGCCCGGCGTCGAGCCGCAATGGCGCACTGGACGGTGCACGCGGCGGCGCTCGCGATGGCCGCAATGGCTCGTTGCGGCTATTCCGCCTCGCGCGCCGGCGCCAGGATCTCGCGATTGCCGTTCGACGACATCGCCGACACCACGCCCGAATTCTCCATCTGTTCGAGTAGACGCGCCGCCCGGTTGTAGCCGATGCGCAGATGCCGCTGCACGAGTGAAATCGACGCGCGGCGATTTTTCAGCACGACGTCGACCGCCTGATCGTATAACGGGTCCGACTCGCCTTCGGTGGACGCGGTTCCCGCCGAGCCTTCGTCGCCCTCGCCGCTCACGCCGCCTTCGAGAATGCCCTCGATATAGTTCGGCTCGCCCTGCTCCTTGAGCTTGTCGACGACGCGATGCACTTCATCGTCCGACACGAACGCGCCGTGCACGCGCACCGGCAAACCGCTGCCTGGCGGCAGATAGAGCATGTCGCCCATGCCGAGCAGCGACTCGGCGCCCTGCTGGTCGAGAATCGTGCGCGAGTCGATCTTCGACGACACCTGGAACGCCATACGGGTCGGCACGTTGGCCTTGATCAGGCCGGTGATCACGTCGACCGACGGACGCTGCGTAGCGAGAATCAGATGGATGCCGGCCGCGCGCGCCTTCTGCGCGATCCGCGCGATCAGGTCTTCGACCTTCTTGCCGACGACCATCATCAGGTCGGCCAGTTCGTCGATGACGATCACGATGTTCGGCAAACGCGTCAGCGGTTCCGGATCGTCCGGCGTCAGGCTGAACGGATTCGGCAGCTTCTCTTCGCGCTTGGCCGCTTCGTCGATCTTGTTGTTGTAGCCGGCGAGGTTACGCACGCCGACCTTGCTCATCAGCTTGTAGCGGCGCTCCATTTCGGCGACCGCCCAGTTCAGCGCGTGGCCCGCCTGGCGCATGTCGGTGACGACCGGACACAGCAGGTGCGGAATGCCTTCGTAGACGCTCATTTCAAGCATCTTCGGATCGATCAGGATCATGCGCACCTGCTCGGCGCTCGCCTTGTACAGCAGCGACAGGATCATCGCGTTGATACCCACGGACTTGCCCGACCCAGTCGTGCCGGCGACGAGCAAATGCGGCATCTTCGCGAGATCCGCGCACACGGGCTTGCCGCCGATGTCCTTGCCGAGACCCATCGTGAGCGGCGACGCGGCATCCGCATACACGGCCGAGCCGAGAATTTCGGACAGGCTCACGGTCTGACGGCGCTGGTTCGGCAGTTCCAACGCCATGTAGTTCTTGCCCGGAATCGTTTCGACGACGCGAATCGACACGAGCGACAGCGAGCGCGCGAGATCCTTCGCGAGATTAACGATCTGACTGCCCTTCACGCCCGTGGCCGGCTCGATTTCATAGCGCGTGACGACGGGCCCCGGATAGGCGGCGACCACGCTCACGTCGACACCGAAGTCCTTCAGCTTCTTCTCGATCAGGCGCGACGTGAATTCGAGCGTGTCCGCGGAAATGGTTTCCTGCGCGGCTGGCGCGGGATCGAGCAGCGCGATGGGCGGCAGCGTGGAGTCGCCGGGCAGATCGGTAAAGAGCGGCACCTGGCGTTCCTTCTCGACACGCTCCGACTTCGCCGGCGTGGCGAGCGGCGGCACGATCACTACGGGCTCGTGCTCCTCGATGCGCACGCGGCCCTTCTCGACCTTGCCTTCGCGCTTCACGGCGGCCGCTTCGCCGAGCTTGCGATCGAGCCCGGCCTCGCGGCGCAGCTTCGCGAACGTCACCGCGGAAATGATCGATTCGCCGACCTTCTCCGCGACCGACAACCACGAAAAACGGAAGTACAGCGACAGCCCGATCCCGAGACCGAGCAGCAGCGCGAGCGTGCCACCGGTGAAGCCGAGCGCATGCGAGATGCCGCGCGCGACAGCCTCGCCGATCACGCCGCCAGGCGCGCGCGGCAACTGCACCTTCAGCGACCACATGCGCAGCGCCTCGAGGCCGTTGCACGACAGCAGCACGAGCATGAACGCGAACGCGTCCGCGAGCCAGCTGACGCCGCGCGGCGCGTCGTCGTCCTGCGGCTCTTCGTTGCGGCTGATGCGCTTGTAGTTCGCGGAGATGTGGCGGCCGAGCAGCACGATCCACCAGTAGGCGGACAGGCCGAACAGCAGCAGCAGGATGTCGGAAGTCCACGCGCCGACGCGGCCCGCCCAGTTCGAGATATGGTCGACCTGCGCGGCATGGGTCCAGCTCGGGTCGTGCCTGCTGTAGCTGACGAGCGACATCAGCAGGAACACGCCGACGGCCACCTGCAGAATCCAGCGGATTTCGGTGAAGAGGCGCGACATGCGGTGCGGCAATGCCTGCGCGCTCGCGGTATAGGGAGCTTTTGCCATTGATCCTGTTGCCTGGGGTAGCCGGTTCAGGCTGAAACTGCCGCCGGGAACGCGGCCCGAGCCTCGCCGCGCACGGCTTCGGGCCCGATCCCGGCTACCGGAAACTTCGATCCGGGCTATTGTAAACGCTGTGTCCCGCGCGAGGCTGTAAATGACGGTAACCTGGCTGTTTGACCACAGACGCATGCGCGAGGCGCGCTGAATTCGCTGTATCTCGCCGCGGGCTCGCCCCGAGCGCCCACGCCGCCATGCTATCGCGGCGATCAGAAAGCTTGATGGCGCAGCGGCACGCCCCGCCCTTTATAATGCCCGACTGATACCCATCTACAGTTTCAGCTCAAAAACGCACGGCTACGCAGCGGCGAGCCGCGCGCCGTACAAGGATTCGATCATGCCCGCAACTGCAACGAAACACGCCAAGGTTCTGATTCTCGGTTCCGGTCCCGCCGGCTACACGGCGGCGGTTTACGCGGCGCGCGCCAACCTCGCGCCGGTGCTCGTCACCGGCATCGCGCAAGGCGGCCAGCTGATGACCACGACCGACGTCGAAAACTGGCCCGCCGACGCCAACGGCGTGCAAGGCCCGGAACTGATGGCGCGCTTCCTCGAGCACGCCGAGCGCTTCAATACCGAGATCATCTTCGACCACATCCACACGGCGAAGCTCGATGAGAAGCCGATTCGCCTGATCGGCGATTCGGGCGAGTACACGTGCGATTCGCTGATCATCTCGACGGGCGCATCGGCGCAGTATCTCGGCCTGCCGTCGGAAGAGGCGTTCATGGGCAAGGGCGTGTCGGCGTGCGCGACCTGCGACGGCTTCTTCTACAAGCAGCAGCACGTCGCCGTGATCGGCGGCGGCAATACGGCCGTCGAAGAGGCGCTGTACCTCGCCGGCATCGCGAAGAAGGTCACCGTGATCCATCGCCGCGACAAGTTCCGCGCCGAGCCGATCCTGATCGACCGTCTGCTCGCGAAGGAGAAGGAAGGCGTCGTCGAGATCAAGTGGAACCACGTGCTCGAAGAAGTAACCGGCGACAACTCCGGCGTGACCGGCCTGCGCATCAAGCAGACGCAGAGTGGCGAGACCACCGACATCGCGCTGCAGGGCCTGTTCGTCGCGATCGGCCACAAGCCGAACACGGACATCTTCGAAGGCCAGCTCGAGATGAAGAACGGCTACATCATCACGAAGGGCGGCCTGAACGGTTTCGCGACCGCGACCAGCGTGCCGGGCGTGTTCGCCGCGGGCGACGTGCAGGACCACATCTATCGCCAGGCGATCACCAGCGCGGGCACCGGCTGTATGGCCGCGCTCGACGCGCAGCGCTATCTCGAGACCATCAACGAGATGGCCGGCGAGCACGCGATGAGCGCGGAAGCGGACCGCTGATCCGCGCCGCGCTGCCGTATGTCGAGACGAAGTCCCGACACACGGGCGCGACAGTAAAATGACGGTGGCGCAGCGCTGCTGTCATTGGCTCACGAAGGCCGCGGCTGAAATGCCGGCGGCCTTTGTCGTTTTTGCCGTCTTGTCAATGTGCGTCGAGCGCGTTGGCAGCACCACCGACCGACCTTTCCGCCTGTATTGCCGACATGCCGAAGAATCAGCCCCATCCGAACGAACCGAAACGCCCGCAAGCCGCCACGCGTCCCGCGCCCGCAACGGCTGCGCCCGCCGTCGCACCGAAGCTCGATCGCGCATCGGGGCTCGCCGGACTCGGTGCGTTGCGTGAGGCGTTGAAGGGCGAAGCCGAGCGGCGCGAGCGCGAACAGGCGGCGACGCGAGCGGCGCAGCGCGAAGCGGCCGCCGACGCCGATCTGTTCCGCCGCGAGATCGGCGAAGTCGCGCCGCTCGCGATTGCGCCGCGCGCGACGCTCACGCGCAATCCCCCGCCGCCGCTGCCGGTGCAGACGCTGCTCGACGAGGACGCGGTGCTGCACGAAGCGATCTCCGACGAATTCGACCCCGAAGTGCTGCTCGAAACCGACGAAACGCTGTCGTATTGCCGCCCCGGCTTGAGCCGCGACGTAGTGCGCAAGCTGCGGCGCGGCGACTGGATCGTGCAGGCGCAGATCGACCTGCACGGCATGCGGCGCGAAGAGGCACGCGAAGCGCTCGCGGAATTCATCCGCGAATCGGCCAAACGCGGCCTGCGCTGCCTGCGCGTGATTCACGGCAAGGGTCTGGGGTCGATCGGCAAGGAGCCGGTGCTGAAGGGCAAGGTGCGCGCCTGGCTCGTGCAGAAATCCGAAGTGATCGCGTTCTGTCAGGCGCGCCCGCATGACGGCGGCGCCGGTGCGGTGGTCGTGCTGTTGCAGCCGGGGTCGTTGCCGCCGCATGGGGCGAGCGCGAAGGTCTGAGGTCGATTTTTTCAGCCGTCGTTCGTCGTGGGGTAAACGGCCAGCCTGGCCGTCGCGCGGTGAGGCTCTCGTCGTCACCGCGTACTTGTGCTGTGCAACCGTCAAAGGTGAATCGCGATGCCCGTGCTGCTCTATGCCCATCCGTTCTCGTCCTACTGCCAGAAGGCCCTGACCGCGCTGTACGAAAACGGTACGCCGTTCGAGATGCGCGTGCTCGCGCATGACGACCCGAAGGTCATGGCCGAATTGGCCGCGCTGTGGCCGATCAGGCGCTTCCCGGTGCTCGTCGACGGCGGGCGCACGGTGGTCGAGGCGAGCATCATCATCGAATATCTGGGCCTGCATTATCCGGGGCCTGTCACGCTGTTGCCCGCCGATCCGCGCGCCGCGCTCGAGGTGCGCACGATGGACCGCTTCTTCGACAACTACATTTCGACTCCACAGCAAAAGGTCGTGTTCGATAGCCTGCGTCCCGAAGCCGAGCGCGACCGGCGTGGCGTCGCCGATGCGCGCGCGCTGCTCGACACTTCGTACGCATGGCTCGACCGTCACATGGCCGAGCGCGAATGGGCCGCCGGCGACAGCTTCAGCCTCGCCGACTGCGGCGCCGCCCCGTTCCTGTTCTACGCCGACTGGACGCACCCGATCGACCCCGCGTTCGCGCACGTGCGCGCGTACCGGCAGCGGCTGCTCGCGCGGCCCTCGTTCGCACGCGCGGTCGACGAGGCGCGGCCCTACCGGCCGCTATTTCCGTTGGGCGCGCCGGAGCGGGATTGAGCCACGAGCGGCGGCGGCAGTTGCGCGCGAACGAGACGCGGCAGACAACCAGTTTTGCTGGCTGTAGACTTCCTGTCGTGTCGCAAACCTGCCCCGCCCTTCTTCTGGCTCACCACCCACAAGGCACACCATGGACCGTTTCGAAGCGATGGAGATCTTCACGCGCGTGGTCGAAGCGAACAGCTTCACCAAGGTTTCGGAATCGCTCGATCTGCCGCGCGCGAAGGTCAGCCGCACGATCCAGGCGCTCGAGGAACACGTCGGCGTGCGGCTCCTGAACCGCTCGACCCGCCAGGTCAGCGTGACCGAAGACGGCGCATCGTTCTACGAGCGCTGCGTGCGCATTCTCGCCGACGTCGCCGATGCCGAGTCGTCGCTGTCGAGCAAGCGCGAGAATCCGGCCGGGACGATCCGCGTCGACACCTCCGGCACGCTCGCGCGCTCGTTGCTGCTGCCCGCGCTCGACGACTTCTACGCGCACTACCCCGCGATCGACGTGCGCCTCGGTCTCGCGGACCGCAACATCGATCTGATCCAGGACGCCGTCGATTGCGTGATCCGCATGGGCACGCCCGAAGAATCGAGCCTCGTTGCGAAGCGCATCGGGCTTGCGCGCATCGTCACGTGCGCATCGCCCGCGTATCTGCGCAAGTTCGGCACGCCGACCACACTGGCGGAGCTCGGCGAGCATCGTGCGGTCAACTACGTGTCCGCGCGCAGCGGCAGGACCTTCCCGTTCGAATACGAAGTTGACGGCGAAATCGAGCGCGTCGCGATGGATAGCACGCTCGCCGTCAACGACGGCTCGGTGTACATCACGGCGGCTGTGTTGGGCCACGGCATCATCCAGCCGTCGCGCTTCATGGTCGCCGAGCTGATCGAGCAAGGCGCGCTCACGGAGATTCTCGGCAACTACACGAGCCCCGGTACACCGCTGTCGATTCTGTATGCGCATCGCCGCAATCTGAGTTCGCGGCTGCGCGCGTTTATCGACTGGGTCAGCGAGCTCGCGCGCAACAATCCGGACTTGCGTTTGCCCGAGGCGGCGTAACGGCTGCAAAAGAACAGAAGCCCCATGCGCAATTCAACGCATGGGGCTTTTCCGTAGCGACGGATTCAGCGCTTAGGCGACGACTTACGCGATCCGCTCTTCATTCGCCGGATCGAACAACACCGCCTTCGACGTATCGAACAGCAGCGTCGCATTGTTCTCCGGTTGCGGGTTCGACGCCGGGTGCACGCGGCTCACCACGCGCTTGCCGTTGATCTGCGCGAACACCAGCGTGTCCGGACCGGTCGGCTCGATCACGTCGACCTTCACTTCGACCGGCTGCAGCTTCGAGTCGTCGCCGTGCGCGCCGCGCGCATCGGTGATGCGTTCCGGACGCAGGCCGAGAATCACGTTGTTGCCGACGTGCGAGCGCACCTTCGCCGAATCGAACGGCAGCACCAGCACCTTGCGCGCGACGCCCGTATCGAGTTCGATGCCGACGCCCGAGCCCTGCTCCACCAGCTTGCCTTCGATGAAGTTCATCGGCGGTGCGCCGATGAAGCCCGCGACGAACAGGTTCGATGGCGAGTCGTAGATTTCCTGCGGCGCGCCGAACTGCTGAACGATGCCGTCCTTCATCACCGCGATGCGGTCGCCGAGCGTCATCGCTTCGATCTGGTCGTGCGTCACGTAGACGATCGTCGTGCCGAGGCGTTGATGCAGCAGCTTGATTTCCGAGCGCATCTCGATGCGCAGCTTCGCGTCGAGGTTCGACAGCGGCTCGTCGAACAGGAACATCACCGGATCGCGCGCGAGCGCGCGGCCCATCGCGACGCGCTGACGCTGGCCGCCCGACAGCTGACCCGGCTTGCGATCGAGCAGATGCTTGATCTGCAGCGTGTTCGACACCCGCTCGACAATCTGCGTCTGCTCCTGCTTCGGCACCTTGCGGATGTTCAGGCCGAACGAGATGTTGTCGCGCACCGTCATCGACGGATACAGCGCGTACGACTGGAACACCATCGCGATGTCGCGATCTTTCGGCGACAGGTTGTTGACCGTCTTGCCGTCGATCTGGATCTCGCCCTTGGTCACGGTTTCGAGACCGGCAATCATGTTGAGCAGCGTCGACTTACCGCAGCCTGAGCCGCCGACCAGAATCAGGAACTGGCCGTCTTCGATGTCGATATTGACACCCTTCAGAACCGGCACCCCGTTCGGGTAGGTCTTGTACACGTCACGGATGGAAAGGCTTGCCATGCTGTGAATCCTCTAGTCTCTGGTACTGCTTGAAAACGTCTTGTCAGGCGACGACGGCACGCGTTCGGTGAAACGCCGTCGCTCCAGGGTGATTTAGCCCTTCACCGCGCCCGCGGTCAGGCCGCGCACGAAGTAACGTCCGGCGATGATATAGACGAGCAGCGTGGGCAGCGCCGCGATGATCGCGCCGGCCATGTCCACGTTGTATTCCTTCACGCCGGTCGAGGTGTTGACGAGGTTGTTCAGCGCCACGGTGATCGGCATCGAATCGACGCCGGAGAACACGATACCGAACAGGAAGTCGTTCCAGATCTGCGTGAATTGCCAGATCAGGCACACCATGAAGATCGGCAGCGACACCGGCAGCAGGATCTTCGTGAAGATCGTGAAGAAACCCGCACCGTCGATCCGCGCGGCCTTCACGAGTTCAGCCGGCACGCTCACGTAGAAGTTGCGGAAGAACATCGTCGTGAACGCGATACCGTAGATCACGTGCACGAGCACGAGGCCGCTCACCGTGTTCGCCAGGCCGAGGATGCCTTCGAGGCGGGCCATCGGCAGCAGGATCGCCTGGAACGGAATGAAGCAGCCGACCAGCAGCATCGTGAAGATCGAATCGGCGCCGCGGAAACGCCAGTGCGTGAGCACGTAGCCGTTGAACGCGCCGATGATCGACGAGATCAGCACGGCCGGAATCACCATGCGCACCGAGTTCATGAAGAACGGCTGCATGCCGTCGCAACGCACCCCCGTACACGCGCCGCTCCACGCCTTGAGCCACGGCGCGAAGCTCCAGCTCGTCGGCGGCGTCAGCAGGTTGCCGGTGCGCAGCTGGTCGATGTCCTTGAACGATGTCGACAGCATCACATACAGCGGGAACAGGAAGTACAGCGCGAACAGAACCAGGGCCGCGTAAATGACGGCACGGCTAATCGTCATCTTAGGCTGCATTGCGGGTGCTCCTCGATTCCAGATACATCAGCGGCACGAGCACGGCCACTACGGTAGCGAGCATCATGATCGACGATGCCGCGCCGACGCCGAGCTGCCCACGGTTGAACGAAAACGTGTACATGAAGATGGCCGGCAGCGACGTCGACGTACCCGGACCGCCGGCGGTCAGCGCGACGACCAGGTCGAACGTCTTGATGGTGATGTGACAAAGGATCAGCAGCACGGAGAAGAACACCGGCCGCATGCTCGGTATCACGATCTTGCGGTAGATGGTCGGCAGGTTCGCGCCGTCCATCTGCGCGGCCTTGAAGATCTCGCTGTCGACGCCGCGCAAGCCGGCGAGGAACAGCGCCATCACGAAGCCGGTGGACTGCCAGACCGCCGCGATCACGATACAGAAGATCGCCCTGTCCGGGTCGCCGAGCCAGTTGAACGAGAAGCTCGTCCAGCCCCAGTCGTGAAACACCTTCTCGATGCCGATGCTCGGCGTCAGAATCCATTGCCACGCGGTCCCGGTCACGATGAACGACAGCGCCATCGGATACAGGAACACGGCGCGCAGCGCGCCTTCGTTGCGGATCTGCTGATCGAGCAGGATCGCGAGCAACAGACCCAGACCGATGCAGATACCGATGAACGGAATGCCGAACCAGCCGAGGTTCGCGGCCGAAGTCCAGAACACGTCGTTCTGGAACAGTTCGCGATAGCGGTCGAGACCCGCGAACTCCCAACGAGGCATCAGCCGCGAAGTAGACAGCGACAGATAGCCGGTGATTGCGATAAAGCCATACACGAAGATCAGGCTGATCACGACGCTGGGTGCGAGCACCAGCTTCGGAATATAGCGATCGGCAAGGGCCGCCATGGGCGACGTGCGGCGGGTGACGGTGGCCGTTTTCCCGTTCCCGCTGATGGAAGCAGTCACTACTCGACTCCTGCTGAAACTGTACCGCCGGGATACCCGTGCGCGCATGGCGCGGAACCGCGACGGCCTGGGTGTGACTCCATGAAACCAGGGTGAGCCGGGTGGCGCCAGACTGCGCTGCGAACGAAAGCAGCGAGGTCCGATCTCACACGGCCCGAAGAGCGCGCCCGGTGCTTCGGATGCAAGCCGCCGGGCGCAACACTTCGTACTTACGCTTACTTCGTCTTCGCTGCCTTCGCGAGAGCCTGAACCGCGGTCTTCGAATCTTCCTGCGAGTTCATGAACTTCGTGACGACGTCGGAGATCGCGCCTGCCGCGGCATCCGGCTGAGCCATGCCGTGAGCGAGCGACGGCACATAACCGCCGGCCTTGATCGCAATCTGCTCATCCGCGTACGACTTCTTCGCGCAGTCGTCGAACTTGTCCATCGACACGCCGAGACGCACAGGGATCGAGCCCTTGTACAGGCTGAACTGCTCCTGGAACGCCGGCGACATGATCGTCTTCGCGAGCGCGAGCTGGCCCGGCGTCGCGGCCTTCTGGCCCTTCTGCTGGAAGAACACGAACGAGTCGACGTTGAACGTATAAGCCTTGTCGGTGTTCGGCACCACCGCGCAGATGTAGTCCGTGCCCGACTTCTTGCCAGCGTTGGTAAACTCGCCCTTCGCCCAGTCGCCCATGAACTGCATGCCGGCCTTGCCGTTGATGACCATGGCCGTGGCGAGGTTCCAGTCACGGCCCGTACGGCCCGCGTCGAAGTAGCCCTGGATCTTGCGGACCGTGTCGAACACCTGAACCATCTTTTCCGAGGTCAGCGTCTTCTCGTCGAGGTCGACGAGCGCCTTCTTGTAGAAGTCCGCGCCTTCCGACAGCACGACGTCTTCCCACAGCGTCAGGTCTTGCCACGGCTGGCCGCCCATTGCGATCGGCTGAATGCCCGCGGCCTTCATCTTGTCGGCCACCGCGAAGAACTCAGGCCACGTGGTCGGCACCTTGCCGCCTGCCTTGTCCAGCGCTGCCTTGTTGATGTACAGCCAGTTCACGCGGTGCACCGAGAAAGGCGCGGCGACGTAGTGGCCGTCCGCCTGGATGATCTTGTCGATTTGCGGCGGCAGGTTCTTCTTCCAGTCGCCCGCGACCGAGTCGATTGGCACCAGCACGCCCTGCGAAGCCCATTCCTGGATGAGCGGACCCTTGATCTGCGCGGCGCTCGGTGCGTTGCCCGAGATCACCTGCGTCTTCAGTGCCGTCATGGCAGCCGCGCCAGCGCCGCCCGCGACCGCGAAGTCCTTCCACGTGTAGCCCTGCTTCGTCATGTCGTCCTTGAGGACGCCGACGGCCTTGGATTCGCCGCCCGAAGTCCACCAGTGCAGCACTTCGATCGACTCGGCGGCCTGCACGGCCGACACGCCACACATCAGACCCGCAGCGCACAGAGCGCCCATGATCGCGCGAAATTTCATTGCTTATCTCCTCCAGACACCTGAACAAAAAAACGAATGGCCCCTGATGTCGCCAGGGTGCTGTGGTTGGTTCAAACAGGCAAAACACTGGCGATCGAGCACGGTCGGGCGCATGCGCGAGGGCATGTGCCGGCGGACCGATGTCCGGCCGCTGGACGCTCAAGAGGTGAGTGGTTCGGGATGCAACTGACTGTCTCCTCTTTTGATTTTTGCCTGCCCGCATCGCGCTGCAGACTCGAGGTACCTCATACGCCAACTCGACGCCAGCCTGACGTCGGCTGCGGGCAACGACCCCGCAAGCCCGTCGACTCCCCGGCTTTCCGTAAGGTCCGCCGGCACCCTGCTGGCGCGTACCGGAAGGCGTTGTCCCATTGTCCGTTAGCGTGCCGGGGACGCCCGCCGAGTCGCAAAAAGCGTGCATTCCGTCAGTACAGCGCACGCTTTTTTCATCGAATTAATGCTACCTCTTGATTTGGATTGTAGTTAAACTACAATTCAGTGTCAAAAAATATTTTATCGGACTACGGTCGCTCTTCCGGGGCGCTGCGCGTGCAGTGTCCGATCAGCGCGGCGGCCCTTCAGGACATCGACGGAGACTCATGCATACCGACTCAAGCTTCACTTTCGTTCTCTTCGGCGGAACCGGCGATCTGTCGATGCGCAAGATCCTGCCCGCGCTGTTCGAGGCGCACCGCGCGGGCGGCATGCTCGCCGACAGCGGCAAGATCGTCGCGCTCGCGCGGCACGTCGAGGATCGCGGCGAGTATCTGCAGTGGGTCGACGGGCACGTCAAGCCGCACGTGTCGAAGAACGGCCTCGACGAAGCCGCGTGGACGAGCTTCCTCGCGCGCATCGAGTTCGTGAAGATCGATCTCGGCAATCCGGATGACTTCGCGCAACTGCGCGACGCGATCCAGGAGATGCCCGGCAGCCGCGTGTTCTATCTGGCGACGGGTCCGTCGCTGTTCGTGCCGATCTGCCATGCGCTCGCCGCGGTGGGCCTGAACCACAACGCGCGCATCGTGCTCGAGAAGCCGCTCGGCTACGACCTGAAGTCGTCGAACGCAATTAATGATGCGGTCGGCGAAATCTTCGCGGAAGAACAGATCTACCGGATCGACCATTACCTCGGCAAGGAGCCGGTGCAGAACCTGCTCGCGCTGCGCTTCGGCAATGCGCTGTTCGAGCCGCTGTGGCGCCGCGAGTGGGTCGAAAGCATCCAGATCACGATCGCCGAGGAACTCGGCGTCGAAGCGCGCGGCGATTTCTACGACAATACCGGCGCGCTGCGCGACATGGTGCAGAACCACCTGCTGCAGTTGCTGTCGATCGTCGCGATGGAGCCGCCCCACTCGATGGATTCCGACTCGGTGCGCGACGAAAAGCTGCGCGTGCTGCGCGCGCTCAAACCGGTCGAGCCGCAGGAAATCGGCAAGGTCGCGGTGCGCGGCCAGTATCATTCGGGCGTGATCCGTGGCAACACGGTCCCGGCCTACGCGACCGAGCACGGCGTGAAGCCCTATAGCTCGACCGAGACCTTCGTCGCGCTGAAGGTCGAGATCGAGAACTGGCGCTGGGCCGGCGTGCCGTTTTTCCTGCGCACGGGCAAGCGGCTCGCCGATCGCGTCGCCGAGATCGTCGTGAACTTCCGTGCGGTGCCGCATTCGGCGCTTGGCGCGTCGGCGCTGCGCGCGGGCGCGAACCGCCTCGTGATCCGTCTGCAGCCGAACGAGACGATCCGTCTGTACTGTCTCGCGAAGCAGCCCGGCGAGGGTATGAACCTCGCGAGCGTGTACCTCGATCTCGCGTTCGACCGGTTCTTCCGCGAAGGCCAGATGGAGGCGTATCAGCGGCTGCTGCTCGACGTGATCAACGGGCGCCTCGCGCTGTTCGTGCGGCGCGACGAACAGGAAGCCGCGTGGCGTTGGGTCGAGCCGATCCTGAACGAGTGGAAGGCCTCCACCAAGCCGCCCAAGCCGTACGCGGCGGGCACGTGGGGACCGGCCGCGGCGAGCGCGATGCTCGCCCAGCACGGCACCTGCTGGCTCGAGGAAGAGAATTGAGTTTGATGAATTGATGGACGGCGCCGCGCGCGATGAACACCTCGGCGCGCGGCGCCGGCAACACCACCGACGAACTGAACGGAGTCGCGCCGGTATCGCGTCATGCGTTTGCAGGCCACCCGCCTTGCAGGCATCGTGCGAGAGCAGTCAGGCTGATTCCGCAGACCTAACAAGAAAGCAGCACGGAGGAGAAGTGATCGAGCTTCACGCTTTCGACGACCAGCGCGCCCAATCCGACGCGCTGGCGAAAGCGGTGGGCGACGCGTTACATGCGTCGCTTGCCGCACAGGCGGCCGGCACCGGCACGTCAACCCCGCTCGCGCGCCCGGCCATGCTGGCCGTGTCCGGCGGCAGCAGCCCGCGTCCGTTCCTGCAAACGTTGTCGACGCAGACGTTCGACTGGCCCCGCATCGCGATCACGCTGGTCGACGACCGCTGGGTGCCGGAGACCGATAGCGCGAGCAACGCGCAGCTCGCGCGCGCCACGTTGCTGCAGAACGCGGCGCAACACGCGACCTTCTGGCCGCTCGTCGACACCACCCAGGATCTGCATTCGCACGTCGCCGCGCTGAACGCGGACGCGCGCTTCGCCACGGCGCCCGACGTCGCGGTGCTGGGCATGGGCGAAGACGGCCACACCGCGTCGATCTTCGCCGACGCGCCCGAATGGGATCACGCGATCAACACGACCGAGCGTTTCGTCGCCGTGCATCCGGGCGCGGCGCCGCACGCGCGCGTGAGCTGGTCGATGTCCGCGCTGAAGGACGTGAAGCATCTGTTTCTGCTGATCGCAGGGCCGCGCAAGATGGACGTGCTCAACGCCGCGTCCGCCGCGCTACAAAAAAATGCCATCTCGCAGTTGGCAAACGACAAGGGAGTGAGACTCGATGTCTACTGGTGTGCAAACTAAAGCTGTGCCGGGCGCGGTCCAGCACGCCGATGGACCGAGGCTGCTGGCCGACATCGGCGGTACCAACGCGCGTTTCGCGCTCGAGACGGGCCCCGGCGAAATCGGCTCGGTGCAGATCTATCCTTGCGCCGACTATCCTAGTGTCGCCGACGTCATCAAGAAGTATCTGAAGGACACGAAGATCGGCCGCGTCAATCACGCGGCGATCGCGATTGCGAACCCGGTCGACGGCGACCAGGTCAGCATGACCAATCACGACTGGACCTTTTCGATCGAAGCGACGCGCCGCGCGCTCGGCTTCGACACGCTGCTCGTCGTCAACGACTTCACCGCGCTCGCGATGGCGCTGCCCGGCCTCACCGATGCTCAGCGCGTGCAGGTGGGCGGTGGCCAGCGCCGGCCGAACAGCGTGATCGGCCTGCTCGGCCCCGGCACCGGCATGGGCGTGTCGGGTCTGATCCCCGCCGACGACCGCTGGATCGCGCTCGGCAGCGAAGGCGGCCACGCCACCTTCGCGCCCGCCGACGAGCGTGAAGATATCGTGCTGCAGTACGCGCGCAAGAAGTGGTCACACGTGTCGTTCGAACGCGTGGCCGCGGGTCCCGGCATCGAGGTGATCTATCGCGCGCTCGCGGGCCGCGACAAGAAGCGCGTGCCGGCCAGCGTCAATACCGCCGATGTGGTCAAGCGCGCGCTCGAAGGCGAGCCGCTCGCGGCCGAATCGGTCGACGTGTTCTGCGGCATTCTCGGCACCTTCGCCGGCAATATCGCGGTGACGCTCGGCGCGCTCGGCGGCATCTACATCGGCGGCGGCGTCGTGCCACGCCTCGGCGAGTTCTTCGCGCGTTCGTCGTTCCGCCAGCGCTTCGAGGCGAAGGGCCGCTTCGAGGCGTATCTGCAGAACGTGCCGACCTATGTGATTACCGCCGAATACCCGGCGTTCCTCGGCGTATCGGCGATTCTGGCGGAGCAGCTGTCGAACCGCGCGGGCGGCAGCTCGTCGGCAGTGTTCGAGCGGATTCGCCAGATGCGCGACGCGCTGACGCCGGCCGAGCGCCGCGTCGCCGATCTCGCGCTGAACCACCCGCGTTCGATCATCAACGATCCGATCGTCGACATCGCGCGCAAGGCCGACGTCAGTCAGCCGACCGTGATCCGCTTCTGCCGCTCGCTCGGCTGCCAGGGGCTGTCGGACTTCAAGCTCAAGCTCGCGACCGGTTTGACCGGCACGATTCCGGTCAGCCACAGCCAGGTGCATCTAGGCGACACCGCGACCGATTTCGGCGCGAAGGTGCTCGACAATACCGTGTCCGCGATTCTGCAATTGCGCGAGCATCTGAACTTCGAGCACGTGGAACGCGCCATCGACCTGCTGAACGGCGCGCGGCGCATCGAGTTCTACGGACTCGGCAATTCGAACATCGTCGCGCAGGACGCGCACTACAAGTTCTTCCGCTTCGGCATTCCGACCATCGCGTACGGTGACCTGTACATGCAGGCGGCCTCGGCCGCGCTGCTCGGCAAGGGCGACGTGATCGTCGCGGTGTCGAAGTCGGGGCGCGCGCCCGAGCTGCTGCGCGTGCTCGACGTCGCGATGCAGGCCGGCGCGCAGGTGATCGCGATCACGTCGAGCAACACCCCGCTCGCGAAGCGTGCGACGGTCGCGCTGGAAACCGATCACATCGAGATTCGCGAGTCGCAGCTGTCGATGATCTCGCGCATCCTGCACCTCGTGATGATCGACATTCTCGCGGTCGGTGTGGCGATTCGGCGCGCGATGCCGAGCGACGACGTCGCCGAGACGGTCGAGAAAGCGCGCGAAGGCGCCGACGACGACGCGACGGCCGTGCTCGACTGGCTCAGTCACGGCGCGGCTTCGTCGGCGCGCGACTGAGCCTCCATGAACGGCTGTCCCGATGCGCTTGCGGTGAACGAAGCCGCGGCGTGTGCATCGTCTTCGATGCGCCCGCCGCGGGTTTTCCTGTTTGGGGACGCGAAATGCGACCGATAATAGGCGCTCTGTCTCCTGGCCGAAGCGCTTTGCCATGATCATCCGCCCGCATCTCCACTGGTTTCACATGCTGCTCGCGTGGCGCGGCTCGGTGCTGCCGCAGTTGCTGCCGCGGCTCCTGCTGATCTTCTTCATCTCGATCATTGCGCTCGCCGCACACGATCATCTGCTGCCCGTCAGCCTGAACCTGAACTCGATCGCGCCGTTCTCGCTGGTCGGCATTGCGCTCGCGGTGTTTCTCGCCTTTCGCAACAACGCGAGCTACGACCGCTGGTGGGAGGCGCGCAAGCTGTGGGGGCAGTTGCTCAATGAGTCGCGCTCGCTGACGCGCCAGGCGCTGATGCTGCCGTCGCGCGAGTTGCCCAAAGAAGAAGCCGCCGCGTTTCTGGCGATACTGAGCGCGCTCCCGCATGCGCTGCGTCATCAGTTGCGCAAGACCGAACCGCGCGACGACCTTGCCGCGCGGCTGCCCCGCGCACTGTTTGAACGTGTGATTGGATCGCGCTACAAGCCAGCCGCGCTGTTGCTGTGCCTCGGCGAATGGGTGCAGCGCGCGGCACGCGCGGGGGCGCTCGATCCGATCGCGGTGCTCGCGTTCGACCGCAATCTGAGCGGGCTGTCGGATGTGATCGGCGGGTGCGAGCGCATCGCGTCGACGCCACTGCCGTTCGCGTATTCGGTGATGATCCACCGCACCGTGTACTTCTTCTGCGCGTCGCTGCCATTCGGACTCGTCAATAGCATCGGCATTTTCACGCCGGTGTTCGCGGTGTTCGTCGCGTACACGTTCATGGCGCACGAAGCGATCGCGTCGCAGCTCGAAGAACCGTTCGGCACCGACGACAATGACCTCGCGCTCAACACGATGTCCGCGATGATCGAGGATGCGATGCGCGATCTGCTCGGCGAGCCGGCGCTCGCGCCGCCGCAGCCGCGCGAAGACCGTTATCAATGGGATTGAATGCGCGGTGGGCCGCGCCGGTCGGCGGCCGTCAGTGGTTGCCGACCGTTTCGGAGAGCCGTTTGATCGTCGCGACGCGCGCGCCGATGATGTCGATACGCCCGTGCTCGTCGACGAGCCGCGTCGACGCCCTCAGATACGCGCTCCACGCGCGTTGCGCGTGCACGAGCGTCCGCCGCGATTGCGCCGGCATCTTCGATTCGAGCACACGATAGTAGCGCCTCAGATCGAACATCGCGTGTTCGCAACGCGCGTCGGCGTTGCAGGCGCGCGGCCGGCGCGGCGCCGGACCGTTCGCATCGGCGAGCGCGCTGCGCAGCGCGAGCGCGCGGTCGCGCACCGGCTGCAACTGCATGTCGGCTTCGGAAAGCACGTACGTCGAACCTTGGGTCGTGGCGAAGACCGCGGCAAGCAACTGCTTCTCGGCATCGCGCGACGCGAGCCAGCTCGACTGGCTCCTTTCCCACAGCCTGCGCCGCGCGGGCGGCAGCTTCGCGAGCAACTGCTGGTACGCGTTGTCGACCGCGACCTTCCAGCCGATGCGCGCAGTGTCCATGCACTGCACCTGCCCCATCGTCGTCGACATGTCGGCGCGCGCGAGACATGCGCGCATCGACGCGTCGATCGGATCGGCGGCGGCCACCTCGGCATGCGCCGCCGGACTCGCGATGCCGCCGAACACCACCGTGCCGGCCGCCAGCGCGAAGGCCAGCACGCCGGCCCCGCGCCGCCAGCGGCCGATCGCCGCGAGGCCCGGCAGAAACGTCGCCCACCCCATCGTCAGATGCGCACGCAATCGACGAAGTATTCGATGCGCCCGTTGACCATTTCGCCGACGAGCCCGTGGATATCCGTATGGAAGCCCGGGAAGCGCTCGTTGAACTCGCGCGCGAAACGCAGATAGTTGACGATGGTCCTGTTGAAACGCTCGCCCGGAATCAGCAGCGGAATGCCCGGCGGATACGGCGTCAGCAGGATCGACGTGACACGGCCTTCGAGCTCGTCGATCGGTACCCGATCGATCTCGCGGTGCGCGAGCTTCGCGAACGCGTCGGACGGCTTCATCGCCGGCTCCATGCTCGACAGATACATCTCGGTCGTCAGACGCGCGATGTCGTTCGCGCGATACACGCTGTGGATCTGCTGGCACAGGTCGCGCAGGCCGACACGCTCGTACATCGGATGATGCTGCACGAACTCGGGCAGCACACGCCACAGCGGCTGGTTGTTGTCGTAGTCGTCCTTGAACTGCTGCAGCTCGGTCACCATCGAGTTCCAGCGGCCCTTCGTGATGCCGATCGTAAACATGATGAAGAACGAGTACAGGCCCGTCTTCTCGACGATGATGCCGTGCTCGGCCAGGTACTTCGTGA
Source organism: Paraburkholderia sp. MM5384-R2 (assembly GCF_014201025.1). Taxonomy (NCBI): domain Bacteria; kingdom Pseudomonadati; phylum Pseudomonadota; class Betaproteobacteria; order Burkholderiales; family Burkholderiaceae; genus Paraburkholderia; species Paraburkholderia sp. MM5384-R2. Next base: position 183,826 of record NZ_JACHDI010000003.1, on the reverse strand, counting down.
CGATCGCGGCCGGAATACCGGTTTCGCCGAAGCCGCCGTCCATGTCGAGACCCGGCGTGACGATCGTCGCCTTGATCGGGTCGAGCATGTTGAAGCCTTCGGCGAGCGGGCCAAAGCCGTGCCACGCGTCGTTGGGGCGCAGCATCCAGTCGTCGCGCGAGCCGATGCCTTCCTCGGCGAACTGGTCCGGGCCCCACACCTTGAAGAACCAGTCGTCGCCGTATTCGGTGTCGACCTTGGTCATCGCGCGGCGGAAGTCGAGCGCTTCAGCGATCGACTCCTCGACGAGCGCGGTGCCGCCCGGCGCTTCCATCATCGCCGCGGCCACGTCGCACGACGCGATGATCGCGTACTGGGGGCTCGTCGACGTATGCATCAGATACGCCTCGTTGAAGCGATGCTTGTCGAAGCGGCTGTTCTTCGAATCCTGCACGACGATCTGCGACGCCTGCGAGATGCCGGCGAGCAGCTTGTGCGTGGAGTGCGTCGCGTACACCATCGCGCCGATGCGCGGACGGCCCGCGCCGATGGCGTGCATGTCCTGATAGAACTCGTGGAATTCGGCGTGCGGCAGCCACGCTTCGTCGAAGTGCAGCGTGTCGAGCCATTCGCCCAACATCTCCTTGATCATCTCGACGTTGTAGATCACGCCGTCGTAGGTGCTTTGCGTGATCGTCAGAATGCGCGGCTTCAGGTTCGGGTTCTTCGCGAGCGCTTCGCGCGCGAACGGGTTCGCCTCGATCTTCTTGCGGATGTTCTCCGGTTCGAACTCGCTGCGCGGAATCGGGCCGATGATGCCGAAGTTGTTGCGGGTCGGCGTCAGGAACACCGGTATCGCGCCGGTCATCGTGATCGCGTGCAGGATCGACTTGTGGCAGTTGCGGTCGACCAGCACGATGTCGCCCGGCGCCACCGTGCCGTGCCAGACGATCTTGTTCGAGGTGGAGGTGCCGTTGGTCACGAAGAACACGTGGTCGGCGCTGAAGATGCGCGCGGCGTTGCGCTCCGAGGCCGCGACCGGACCGGTATGGTCGAGCAGTTGGCCCAGTTCGTCGACCGCGTTGCAGACGTCGGCGCGCAGCATGTTCTCGCCGAAGAACTGGTGGAACATCTGGCCGAGCGGGCTCTTCAGGAACGCGACGCCGCCCGAGTGACCCGGGCAGTGCCACGAGTACGAACCTTCTTCCGCGTACTGCACCAGTTCCTTGAAGAACGGCGGCGCCAGCGAGTCGAGATACACCTTCGCCTCGCGGATGATATGGCGCGCGACGAACTCCGGCGTGTCCTCGAACATATGGATGAAGCCGTGCAGCTCGCGCAGGATGTCGTTCGGCAGATGGCGCGAAGTGCGCGTTTCGCCGTACAGGAAGATCGGAATATCGGCGTTGCGGCGGCGCACTTCGGTCACGAACGCGCGCAGCGCGACGATCGCGGCGGCAAGCTCGGGCGTCTCGCCTTCGACGACCACGTTATCGACGTACGGCAGCAGCTCGTCGTCGTCGATCGACAGGATGAAGCACGACGCGCGGCTCGACTGCTGCGCGAACGAGGTCAGATCGCCGTAGCTCGTCAACCCGAGCACTTCCGCGCCTTCTTTCTCGATGGCTTCGGCCAAAGCCCGGATGCCGGAACCCGAGATGTTCTCGGAGCGGAAATCTTCGTCGATGATGACGACGGGGAAACGGAACTTCATGGGCGATTCTCCAAAAAGAAAACGACCGCTGCGTTACGTAAAAAGCGCAGCGGTCACCCGAATAACTGGTGGGTCAAGACGCTGCCGGCGTCACGTTTTCGGCAACGTGACGCCGTGCTGACCTTGATACTTGCCGCCGCGATCCGCGTACGACGTTTCACAAATCTCGTCGCTTTCGAAAAACAGCACCTGGGCGACGCCTTCGTTCGCGTAAATTTTCGCAGGCAAAGGTGTCGTATTCGAGAATTCGAGCGTGACGTGGCCTTCCCATTCCGGCTCGAACGGCGTCACGTTGACGATGATCCCGCAGCGCGCGTACGTCGATTTGCCGAGGCACACGGTCAGCACGCTGCGCGGAATACGGAAATACTCGACCGTGCGCGCGAGCGCGAACGAGTTCGGCGGGATGATGCAGACGTCGCCCTTGAAATCGACAAACGACTTCTCGTCGAAGTTCTTCGGATCGACGATCGTCGAGTTGATGTTGGTGAAGATCTTGAATTCGTCGGCGCAGCGGATGTCGTAGCCGTAGCTCGAGGTGCCGTAACTGACAATCTTCCGGCCGTCTTCGGAGACGCGAACCTGATCGGGCGCAAACGGCTCGATCATCTTGTGCGACCCGGCCATGCGCCGGATCCACTTGTCAGATTTGATGGTCATAGGTGAGAGCTGCTCGACGTGAATATCAGGTGTGACGAAAGATAGATGAAAACGGCCGGCGGCGCTTCGGCGCCCAGCAGGCAAAGGCCGCTTATTTTACGCGATCACGGAGACGCTGCCGCAGATGGCACGAGACGCGCCCGATGAAGGGGGTCCGCCGACTGGCACGACGCCGTTGCGGGACGGGCGCGGCGAAAGCGCGCTCGCGCTTCACTGCTGGCGAATCACGCCGCAGGCGATCGCCGCGCCCGCGCCATGCTGGGGGTACGCGTAGGGATCGGTCGCATCGCGGTGGAGCAGTACCGCGCGCTGCAGCACCGAGCGGATGCCGTCGAGCGACACGTCCGGCGCAACGATGAAGCCGGTGGCCACGCCGTTCGCGTCCGCATGGATGTTGCCGAGATCGCCCTCGACGCGCGCGCCGGCCTTGAGCCGTTCGGCCGCCGGCGAAAACACCGGACCGGCGCTGGAGCCGTCGGCGGCGTTGCAGTCGCCGCGCTCGTGCACCTGCAGCGCGTGGTCGCTATTGGGCGGCAAGCCCGTGAGATTGTAGGTGACCTGGACGCCGTCCGAGCGCTCGATAAAGGTCACGAGACCGTGCGCCTGATTGCCCACGGTGGGCAGCAGTTGCGCGTCGGCGCGCTTTTCCTGTGGTCTCAGGAATACGCCACAGCCGCTCAACAGCACACAGCCGGCAGTCAGGACGATGAACGCGTGTACCGCGTGCCCGTCGATTCGTTTTCCCATGCGATCCTCTTGTCGGCCTGGCGGCCGCCCCTGCGGCCGCCGAGCCGAACTCGTGAAGTCGACATGATACCGCGAGAGTTCGTGAAAATAAGGATCGAGATCGCCCCTAATCCTTGCCCGAACGGCCGCTCAGGTGTTCTGCACGACGATGTTCGGAAACTTCGAGCTCATGTCGCGTGCGCGCTCGGCGATATGCACCGCGACCTTGCGCGCGATCGAGCGATAGAGCTCCGCAATGCGCCCGTTCGGGTCCGCGACGACCGTGGGACGGCCCGAGTCGGCCTGCTCGCGGATCGTGATGTCGAGCGGCAGGCTGCCGAGCACGTCGACGCCATACTCCTTGCCCATGCGCTCGCCGCCGCCGGCGCCGAAGATGTGCTCCTCGTGCCCGCAATTCGAACAGATGTGCAGGCCCATGTTCTCGACGATGCCGAGAATCGGGATGCCGACCTTCTCGAACATCTTGAGGCCCTTCTTCGCGTCGAGCAGCGCAATGTCCTGCGGCGTCGTGACGATCACGGCGCCCGTAACCGGCACGCGCTGCGCGAGCGTCAGCTGGATGTCGCCGGTGCCCGGCGGCATGTCGACGATCAGATAGTCGAGTTCGTGCCAGTTGGTCTGGCGCAGCAGCTGTTCGAGCGCCGAAGTCGCCATCGGGCCGCGCCACACCATCGGGTTGTCCGCCTCGATCAGGAAACCTATCGAGCTGGCCTGCACGCCGTGGCCGGTCATCGGGTTCATCGATTTGTCGTCGGGCGATTCGGGGCGACCCTCGATGCCGAGCATGGTGGGCAGCGACGGGCCGTAGATGTCGGCGTCGAGAATGCCGACCGCCGCGCCCTCGCTCGCGAGCGCGAGCGCGAGATTCACGGCAGTCGTGCTCTTGCCGACGCCGCCCTTGCCCGAGGCAACCGCGACGATGTTCTTCACGCCGGGCAGCAGTTTCACGCCGCGCTGCACGGTGTGTGCGGCAATCTGTTGCGAAACCTCGACGCGCACGTTCGCGACGCCGGGCACCGCGCGCAACGCGTCGGCGAACCGCTGGCGGACCGCGTCGAACTGGCTTTTCGCAGGATAGCCGAGCGTCACCTGAAGGTTGACCGCGTCGCCCTCCACAACCACGTTGCGGATGCTCTTCGCGGCCGCGTACGGCGCGCCCGTGTTGGGGTCAGTGACGGCCGCGACGGCGGCGTCGACCAAAGCCCGATCGATACTCATTGATACTCCGTGGGGAAGAGGTGCGGCGCGGCGAGATGGACCGATCGGCCACGCAGCGGAATTTGCAAGAAATTGTTATGCGGCATTGCGGAAATCGAACGTGCCGGGCACCCTTCGGGGCACGCGGGACGCCGTAGGGTCGCATCGCTGTGTGTTTCAGGCACTATTGTAGTGTCTGACGGCAGACGGTGCCCGAAGACCCTTCTTCGCTGTAGGACCGCGCGAAGCGAGGCGCAGGAATCGTTCCCGAACTTTCTGGGTGGTCGGTGCATTGCCGTAATGTTCGCTGCATAGACTGACCGCTACCCGCTGGCTCATTCGCACTCGAAAGGAAACCAAAATGAATGCAAGAATCATGACTCGCGTGGCCGTATTCGCCGTGGCCGGCTCGCTGGTGGCAGGCTGCGCAACCCAACAGGGCACCAACACAGCAGTCGGCACCGGCGTGGGCGCTGGTGCCGGCGCGGCGATCGGCGCGATCTTCGGCGGCGGCAAGGGCGCGGCAATCGGCGCGGCCACCGGCGCCGCGGTGGGCGGCATCACCGGCTACAACTGGGACAACATCCGCAACCGCATGTCGGGCGCGACCAAGGGCACCGGCACGCAGATCACCGAGCAACCTGACGGCTCGCTCAAGCTGAACATCCCGAGTTCGGTCACGTTCGACACCAGCAGCTACGCGATCAAGCCGTCGTTCGCACCGGTGCTCGACCAGCTCGCACAGACGCTGCAGCAGAATCCGGAAGTCGTCGCGTCGGTCGTCGGCCATACGGACAACACCGGCTCGCTGCAATACAACCAGACGCTGTCGGTCAATCGCGCGCAGAGCGTGACCGGCTATCTGGCGCAACGCGGCATCGCGCCGCAGCGCCTGTCGGCCACCGGCATGGGCCCGAACCAGCCGATCGCCGACAACAACACCGAAGCCGGCCGTGCGGCCAACCGTCGCGTCGAGATCTATCTGCGCGCCACGGCCCAGCACGCGACCCAATAAGGGCAAGTCTCAAGGAGACGGCGCCGCCGGACCGGCTTGTCGACGGATCGAAAAAAATTTCGAACTCTGCGGAAAATCCGCGGTCTGTCTTTACGGTACGTGGCTGGCGAAGCCGTCACGTCACCATTCTCCTCTTGTCGTTGTTGCTCCGGGGTTTATCGACCCCGGTTTTTTTTGCCCGCGCGGTTTTGCACCCCGCTTCGCCAGGCATCGTTCCTGGTGGTCCGCCACCGCGGCGCCCGCCCCCATCCCCCTCTGTTCCGCGCGTCCAGCCCGCCGCGCCCGGTCCGCGTGCGGCGTGCGCCCTGCTAAAATCACCGTTTCGTCCCACCGCAGGCACCCCCGATCCTTATGTCAGCACCCGCCACCGACCTCCCAGCAGGCGCGCCGTCCGGCCGCCGTCAGATTCTCGTCACGTCGGCCCTTCCTTATGCGAACGGGCAGATTCATATCGGCCATCTGGTCGAATATATCCAGACGGACATCTGGGTCCGGGCGCTGCGAATGCACGGCCACGAGGTCTACTACGTCGGCGCAGACGACACGCACGGCACGCCGGTGATGCTGCGCGCGGAACAGGAAGGTCTGACGCCGAAACAGCTGATCGATCGCGTCTGGCTGGAACACAAGCGCGACTTCGACAGCTTCGGCATTTCGTTCGACAACTACTATTCGACGGACTCCGACGAAAACCGCGTGCTCAGCGAAAACGTGTACCTCGCGCTAAAGGAAGCGGGGCTGATCGACGCGCGCGAGATCGAACAGGCGTACGACCCGGTCAAGGAAATGTTCCTGCCGGACCGCTTCATCAAGGGCGAGTGCCCCAAATGCGGCGCCAAAGACCAATACGGCGACAGCTGCGAGGTCTGCGGCTCGACCTACCAGCCCACCGAGCTCGTCAATCCGTACTCGGTCGTCTCGGGCGCGACGCCGATTCGCAAGACCTCGACGCACTACTTCTTCCGCCTGTCCGATCCGCGCTGCGAGAACTTCCTGCGCGCCTGGGTCGGCGGCCTCGCGCAGCCGGAAGCGACCAACAAGATGCGCGAATGGCTCGGCGACGCCGGCGAAGCCAAGCTCGCCGACTGGGACATCTCGCGCGACGCGCCGTACTTCGGCTTCGAGATTCCGGGCGCGCCCGGTAAGTATTTCTACGTGTGGCTCGACGCGCCGGTCGGCTACTACGCGAGCTTCAGGAACCTCGCCGAAAAGCGCGGCCTCGACTTCGACGCGTGGGTCCGCAAGGGCTCGACGGCCGAGCAGTACCACTTCATCGGCAAGGACATCCTGTATTTCCACACGCTGTTCTGGCCCGCGATGCTCGAGTTCTCGGGCCATCGCACGCCGACCAACGTGTTCGCGCACGGCTTTTTGACGGTCGACGGCGCGAAGATGTCGAAGTCGCGCGGCACCTTCATCACCGCGCAAAGCGTGATCGACACCGGCCTGAATCCGGAATGGCTGCGCTACTACTTCGCGGCCAAGCTGAACAGCACGATGGAAGACCTCGACCTGAATCTCGACGACTTCCAGGCGCGCGTGAACAGCGATCTGGTCGGCAAGTACGTGAACATCGCGAGCCGCGCGGCCGGCTTCCTGATCAAGCGCTTCGACGGCCGCGTGCAGGACAGCGCGATGCATCATCCGCTGCTCGGCACGCTGCGCGCGGCGCTGCCGCAGATCGCCGCGCACTACGAGGCGCGCGAGTACAGCCGCGCGCTGCGTCAGACCATGGAGCTCGCCGACTCGGTCAACGCCTACGTCGATACCGCGAAGCCGTGGGATCAGGCGAAAGACCCGGCCAACGCGGTCGCGCTGCACGAAACCTGCAGCGTCAGCATCGAGGCGTTCCGTCTGCTGTCGCTGGCCCTGAAGCCGGTGCTGCCGAAGCTCGCCGAAGCGGTCGAGGCCTTTCTCGGCATCGAACCGCTAGTGTGGGCCGACGCCACCGCACCGCTCAGCTCGGCGCGCCCGATCAACGCGTACAAGCATCTGATGACGCGCGTCGATCCGAAGCAGATCGAGGCGCTGCTCGCGGCCAATCGCGACTCGCTGCAGGCCACGCCGGAAGCGGCGCCGGCCGACGCGAAGGCGAAGGCGAAGGCCCACGCCAAGGCCATCGCCGCGAAGGAAGAAGAGGCCGGCATCATCACGATCGACGACTTCGCGAAGGTCGATCTGCGCATCGCGAAGATCGTCGACTGCAAGGCGGTGGAAGGCTCGGACAAGCTGCTGCAACTGACGCTCGACGTCGGCGAAGAGAAGACCCGCAACGTGTTCTCGGGCATCAAGTCCGCGTATCAGCCGGAGCAGCTGATCGGCAAGCTGACCGTGATGGTCGCGAACCTGGCGCCGCGCAAGATGAAGTTCGGCATGTCCGAGGGCATGGTGCTGGCGGCATCGGCGGCGGACGAGAAGGCCGAACCGGGCCTCTACGTGCTCGAGCCTCATAGCGGCGCGAAGCCCGGCATGCGCGTGAAGTAACGCGCGGCGCCTTTGGGCGCCCCGCCCCACCTCGCCGCAGGCAGGTATGACGAAAACGGCACGCTTCCAGGCGTGCCGTTTTTTTATGTTGCCCGCGTCACCACGAGATCCGGTCGAAGCGCCGCGTGTACAGCACGTCGGCGCCATAGAACGTGCCGCCATACACGACCAGCGACCAGTATCGCGTCAGATTGATCGTCGCCTTGATCGCATTGCTCGCCGACTGCAACCCCTGCTCGTAGCCGATCACGAGCCGCTCGTTGATCGCCTTCGACACCATCACGACTTGCGGATCGGTCAGGCCGACGTCGCTGCGGCCGATCGAAAACTCGTCGAGCCCGACGGTCTGCGCGATCCGCTGACCCGTCGCGCTGCCGAGCAGCGCGAGCGCGGTCGTCATCGTGCTCTGCTGGCCGAGGTTATTGCCCTGGTCGGTGCCGTGGCCGAACAGCAGCCACGACAGTTTTTCGTTGTCCGGCACGCTTGGCTCCGACACGAGCCGCGCGACCGGCGCCTGCAGCGTGCCCGTCACCTGTACGCCGGCCTCGACCTGCTGGTTGCGGCGCATCGCGAGAATGTTGATGCCCGGATTCGTGACTGGCCCGTTGAACGTGAAGAAGCCGTTCTCGATCGCGAGCTTGCGGCCGAATTCGGTGTAGGTCGAGCCCGGCGTGACGCGCACGTTGCCGACCGCGCGCAGCGGCGTATTCGGCGCGCTCGTCGCGGTGATCGTGCCGGCGAGGCCGAGATCGGCGCCCTTCCCACGGAAGCGGAAGTCCTTGCCGAGGCCGATCTCGATGTTCGCGCGTGGCGCGAACGGGCTCGCCGGCGGCTGGCCGCCTTCGCTCGGACGCGGCCGGCCGCCCGAGCGCGTGCCGTCCGGGCGGATGATCACGACGTCGTCGCCGAGGCTCGGCGCGGCCTGCTCGGGCAGATCGAACCGCGCGCTGTCGACCACGAACTTGCCGTCGATCACAGGGCCGCGCTCCACGCCGCCGTTCGAGACGTTCGCACTGCCCGACAGCGACAGATGGCGGTCCGGCGACGCGAACACATCGAGCTTGTCCGCGACGATGCTCGCGGTCATGTCGGGCTCCGAGCTGTCGAGACGCACGCGGCCGGTCGCGCGCAGCGTGCCGCTCGCGCCGTGGAACTCGACCTGCTGGAAGTCCACCATGTTCTGCGACAGCGCGATGCGCACGACCCCGTCCTTCAGTTGCACGCCCTGGCTCACGACCGTCGCGGACAGACCGTCGCCGGTCAGCGAGCCGCTCACGTTCGGTTTCGCGACCGTGCCGCCGAGCGCGAGCTTCAGCGCGAGATGGCCGTCGAGCAGATAGCTGGGGCCGAGCAGGCCGCCCGTCGTGCGCAGCGACGGCACGTTCGCGTTCACGTTGCCCGACAGCGCGCTTTGCGGATCGACGCTCAACATGCCGTCGCGCAGCACGAGCGGCGTGTGCGCGTCGGCATCGATCACGCCGACGCGGCTCGCCTGCGCATGCACGGTCGCGTTGAGCCGGTTGCCGCCGGTGAATTCGGCGCGCGCGCGGATGTCGCCAATGCCCATCGACGAGAGCCCGCGGCCGATCTCGACCGTCACGTCGCCGCTGCGCCGGCGCAGCTCGATGTGGCCGCTCGCCGTCGCGCCGAGCGAGAAGTCCCAGTCGCCGTCGAACACGAGGTCGGTGCGCACGGCGGGCGGCTCGCCGGTGATCTGGCGACGCAGCTCCTGCAAGTGCGCGAGCGACAGATCGGTCAGGCTGCCGGCCGACTGGATGCGGCCGTGATCGAACGCGAATGACTTCAGGGTCAGCACCGAGCCTTCGATCGTCAGGCGCGTCGCGCCGAGCGTGAGGTGCCCCGGCCCGGCGCTGAGCGCGAGCGGCGATTCGAGATTGAGCGCCGGCGTGCCGCGATTCTGCAGACGCGTGACGGTGCCGTCCCAGCGCGAGCCGTCGCGCGTGTCGGTCAGCTTGCCGTTGGCGGCGAGCGTCAGATCGAGCGGTCGGCCCTGCAGCTTGCCGGTCGCGGCGGCTTCGAGCGTGTGGTTCGCGCGTGTGCCGGACAGGCGGGCGGTCAGCGTGGCGAGGTCGACGCCGCCCGCGTTGACATTGCGCGCGTCGGTCGTGAACGCGAGGGCGCCGTTCGCGCCGTCGCGCAACTCGGCATGGCCTTCCGCATGGCCGATGCGGTTGCTCGCGAACACGACGCTGTCGGCCTTGTAATTCAGCGTGACGTTCGGATGCGCGAACGAGCCGGTAACGTCGCCGTCCGCGGCGACCGCGCCCGCGAGGCCGAAGCCGAGCCGATCGAGCTGCGGCGCGTCGATGCCGAAGCGCAGCCGGTCGCCGGCCGCGCCGAAGCTGCCTTGCAGATTCACCCGGTTGCCCGCCACCGAAAGATTCGCGTGGCTCGGCAGGATTCGCGAGCCGGCCAGCTGGATCATGCCGCCGCCCGTGAGCGGCAGGTCGTTGTAGACGCTCGGACCGAGCGTGAATTCGGCGCGCGTCGTGAAGACCGGTGCGAGCACACCTGCTGCCGTGACCGTGGCGTTCACGCGCGCCTCGATCCTCCGCGCTGGCGGACCTGCATGCGCGGCTGCGCGTGGCGCAGGGCCCGCGCGATGCGCGGGCGCTGGCGTCCCGCGCTCGAGCACTTCGGTCTGCGCCGCGGCTTGCGCGGTGTTCTTCGCGATGGCGGCGGCCTGATCGCCGGGCGCCGCGCTCTTCGCGCCGGCGGTGCTGCCCACGAGCGCCGCGGCTTGCGCTTGCCGCTCGCGTTGCGCGCCGCTCGCGGCGGACGCGCCGGATGTCGTGACAGGCGTGCGGGCGGGCATCTGCGAGGTCAGCGACAGCGGATCGAAATCGGTCAGTTGCGCCTTCAGGTTGTAGGTCGAGTTGTCATCGTGCTTCAGCGCGCCCGATAGATCGATGCGGCCACGGCCCGACGTGACGCGCACGTCGTTGAAGCTGATGCGTGCGGGGTCGAACGTAATCTTCCCCTGGGCGCGCAGCGCGGCGGCGGGGTCGGCGAGATCGAGCGTCAGGGTCTGGATGTCGTCGTTCAGGCGGATGCCGATCGGGCCGGACAGCTGAGTCGGCCGCACGGTCGCCTGCAGCGCGTTCAGGTCGAGCCGCGCGACGCTCAGATCGAGCCGGCCGTGCCGGCCGCTCAGCGCGCCGCCGCCGGTGAGCGTCGCGTTGCGCACGAGCCGCACGTTCAGGTTCGAGATGCTCTGCGTGTGGGCGTCGAGGCGCACGTCGGCGTTCGCATCGATCAGCGGCAGCAGTTTCTGGTCGATTGCGCCGGGTTTCGCGTTGACGATCGAGACATGGCCGGCGACGGCGAAACCCGCCGCCGGTTTGGCCGGCGCGTGGTGGTCGCCGAAGATGTGGTGCGGATGGCTGGCGGCCGACGGTTTCGCCGCGCCGGCTGTGCCAGGGGCGGTCGCCGCGCCCTGCTCGACCGGCTGCAGCTCCGCGCGCACCGCCAGATCGGCCAGCGGCGCACCCGGCGCGAAAGCCTGCGGATTCACATGATCGAAGCTCAGCGTCGCGCGCTGCAACGGCACCGCGGCGAACGGCGCCGCTTCGACCCGCGCGTGGCCGGCGAGCTTCATGCCGCTCGCATCGAGCTCGGCGACGAGCTGCTCGAGCGTGCCGCTCAGGTGGCCGGCCACCTGCACCGCTTCATCGTTGATCTTGCCCGCATAACCGACTTCGCCGGTGAGCGGAAACGGCCGCACGCCATCGAGTTTCGCCGCTGCCGTCAGCGCCCCGAACGGCGTATCGAGCCGATCGATCGCGGCCTCGTGATGACGCCCGTCGCTGCGCCCATGAAACGCGAAGCTGGACAGCTCCGTCGTCGACGCGCCCTGGTGCAGCAGCAGCCGCTCGACCTGCACGTCGCGGATCTCCAGCTGCATCGGTAGCTGCAGATCCTGCGGCAAGCTCAGCGGCTCGCCGGTGCTCGACGACGACGGGCCGACGCGCGCCTCGATCGTGCCGACGTGCAGGTAGTCGATCGTGAACCGCCACGGCTCGCGCGCGAGCGCCCAGCTGCCCGCGACGCGGTCGATCTCGATGTCGGTGCCGCTGCCGTCGAGGCTGCGCCAGCGCACGTCGCGCAGTTGCACGCCGCGCGCGAGCGTGCCGCCGTCGAGCGTGCCGGCGAGCCGGCCGCCGAGCAGCTTCACAGCCGCGTGCCACGCGTACGCGGTGCCGCGCTCGGTCGTCAGCGCCCCGTACAGCAGACCGACCGCGAGTGCGGCGAGCAGTACCAGCATGACCACCGTGCCCGCGACCGACTTCAGCAGCAGCCGGCCCCAGCGCCGCTTCGGCGGCGTGTCGGGCGGCTGCTGCCCATCCGGCGGTGCTGGCGGCATGGCGCCGGGCGGCTGCGCGGGGGGCGGGGCGATGACGTCGGTGGTCATGCGTGAATACGGTGGCAAATAAGGTAGTGGGTTGTCGTCAAAACGTCAGAACGCGATGCCGAGCGTGATATACGGCCGCACCCGGTTATCGCGGATCCCGTAAGCGACATCGAGATTGACCGGGCCGACCGGGCTGCGCCAGCGCGCGCCGACGCCGGCGCCCGGATAGAAAACTTTTTCGCCCCAGGTGTCGGTCGCGGTGCCGATGTCGAAGAACACGGCCGCGCCCCAGTTGTGCGAGAACCAGTGCTGGTATTCGGCCGCGCCCGTCACCAGGTACTTGGTCGGCAGGATCGAGCCGGCGACGTTGTTACCGATGCTCTGGAAGCCGTAGCCGCGCACCGAGTTCGAGCCGCCCGCGCGGAACAGCAGCGACGCCGGAATGCCCCTCGAGCTGCCGCTCGTGAATACGCCGCCGAGCTCGGCGCGGATCAGCACGATGTCGTCGACGCCGATCGGGAAATACTGCTGACCGCGCGCGTAGCCGCGGATGAACGACTGGTCGGCGAGCAGACCTTTCACCGCGAAGCCCGCCTCGACGTGGATCAGGTTGCCGCGGCGCGGGAACAGCGGGTCGTCGGTGTCGCGCCGCGTCCACGACCACCCCGGCACCAGCGCGTGCGCCCGGCTCGGCGGCGCCGCGTTCTGGTCGAGCTGATCGTCGTAGAACAGCAGCGAATAGCTGTAGTCGAGGAACTGCGACGTGCGCGAGCGCTGCACGCCGCCGCGGATGCTGTAGATGCGCGTGTCGGAGACGTCGGTGGTCGTGTACGACGCGAGCACGCTATTGGTCCATCCGTGCTGGCCCGGCGGCATCGACAGCTGGATCTGCCCGTATTGCTGCGTCTTGTCGGCGCGGCCCTCGACGGTGAACGGCCACGCCGCGCCGAACGTGTTCAGATACGTGTAGCCGCCCTGCACGAGCGGGCCGTTGTCGGTCGAATAGCCGACGCCGCCGCGGAAGCTGTGATACGGAAACTCCGACACCTTCACGTGCACCGGCGTGTCGAGCGGCTTGGCGGGGTCGTTGTCGAGGTCGATCGCGACGCTCGCGAAGTACGGCGTGTTCTGCAGTTGCCGCTGCAGTTCGGCGACGGTGCGCGTGTCGTAGATGTCGCCCGGCGAGATCGGATTGACGTTGTGGACGATGCGCTCCGGATAGCGCTTCGTGCCCTGCACGTCGAGTTGGCCCATCGTGAAGGTCGGCCCGCTGTCGTAGATCACCGACAGCTTCGCCGTGTGCGTGCGCGGATCGATCAGCGCCTCCGAGTGGTAGATCTTCGCGGCGAGGTAGCGGCGCGATTGCAGCTCGTGCAGCGACGCGTTCTTCGCGTCGTCCCAGGCGCCCTGCGAGAACGGCTGGCCCTCGTGCAGCGAGAACGCGAAGCGCGTCGCGTTTTCGCGCGATGGGTCCTCGGTCAGCACCGCGCCGCGAAACGACAGATCGACCGACGTGACTTTGGTCTGCGGGCCCGGCTCCACGCGCACGGTGACCTGCCGCAGGTTGTCGACGGTGCGCACGTCGGTGCTGACGAGCGGCGAGAAATAGCCCTGCGTCGCGGCGAGATCGCGCACCTGCTGTGGCGTCGCGGTGATCAGGAACGAGAACTGGTCGTCGGTGACGTCGGGCCGTTTCGCGAAACGCGAGATATCGAGGTGCTGTTCGAGCAGCCGGCGCAGCGCGCGCGGCTCGGCGACCACCTCGACCTTGTAGCTCGGTGCCTTGCTCGCCGCGTGAGCCTTGCCCGCGGCGAGCAGCAACATCAGGAGGCCGAGGCCGATGGCGAGCGACACACGCAGCCAGCACCGCGCGAGCGCCTCGCGCTCACGCGCGCGCCCGCGCGCCTGGCCGGTCTCGCCGCGCAACGCACGCGGCATGTCGATCGTACCTCCCGCCAAACAGGACCTCCGGCCTCAATGAGTGAATTCTCGCGCCCCGGCCGCGCATGCGATCGAGGCATGCTATTTGACCACAACGCGACCCCGATCGGCCTGTCTCGTACCCCTGGCGGAGCTCCGCGCTTCATCTCAAAAATGGGCGGCCCACGGCGATTTTCGACCGCCCGCGACGCATGCGGTAAAATCGCGGACGACGGCGCCCTCCCCGCGGCACCGCGCAGCGGCCAGCCCGAGAGCCGCCACCCTACCCACCACGGACGTCGAGCCATGTATCAATCGGACATCACCCAGTTCCTGAACCAGCTCAAGCAACAGAAGCCCAATCTGGAGGCCGAGCAACGCAAAGGCCGCGCACTGCTGTGGGACAAACAGCCGATCGATCTGGAAGAGCGCGCCGAGCAGAAAACTTCGCGCGTGCAGCAGACGCCTTACTCGTACTACCAGAACTTCTAAGCTTCCCAGTCACGCCGACGATGAGTCACGCTGACGAGGTGCATGGTCCGCTTCACGGCCCGATACACGGCCCGGTTCACGGCCCAGCGCCGGCACCGTCCGACACCGCGCTTTCCACACCCGCCACCGATTCGACGCCCGACACGGTCGACGGCGTCGCGTTCGCGCGTCTGTACGGCGAGCCGCTGTTCAAGCTGCCGAACGACCTGTACATCCCTCCGGACGCGCTCGAGGTATTCCTCGAGACCTTCGAGGGGCCGCTCGACCTGCTGCTGTACCTGATCCGCAAGCAGAACTTCAACGTGCTCGACATCCCGATGGCGGATGTCACCGTGCAATATCTCGGCTACGTCGAGCAACTGCGCAAGACCAATCTCGAACTCGCGTCCGAGTATCTGCTGATGGCCGCGATGCTGATCGAAATCAAGTCGCGCATGCTGCTGCCGGTCAAGAAGGCCGACACCGGCGAGGAAGCCGAAGACCCGCGCGCCGAACTGGTGCGCCGCCTGCTCGAATACGAACAGATGAAGCTCGCCGCGCAACGCATCGACCAGTTGCCGCAGCTTGGGCGCGATTTCCTGCGCGCCGAGGTCTACATCGAGCAGAGTGTCGCCCCGCGCTTCCCGGACGTGAACAGCGACGACCTGCGCGCCGCGTGGGCCGACGTGATCAAGCGCGCGAAGCTGGTCCAGCATCACAAGATTTCGCGCGAGGAGTTGTCGGTGCGCGAGCACATGAGCCTGATCCTGCGTCAGTTGCAGAATGCGCGCTTCATCGAGTTTTCCGATCTGTTCGACACGAGCCGCGGCGTGCCGGTCGTCATCGTGAATTTCATCGCCGTGCTCGAACTGTGCCGTGAATCGCTCGTCGAAATCACCCAGGCGGAGCCGTTCGCGCCGATTTACGTGCGGCTGGCGTATCTACCGGCCTGAGCGCTGAATGACCGCCGCTTGACGGCCGGACCGCGGCCGGACCGAGGAAATCTCGCTACGAACACCGTCGCAGCAAAGCCTGGCGGGCCTCAGCGGGGAGTGCGCGGCAAGCGCGCCGCGCGCCGCTCGGAAATGCCGCCGCGTTTCGGTGCGTCCGCTGCCCAAATCCACTACAATCCGCGCTCCGAACCGGTCATTTGCCGGTGAGGCGATGAGCCGCGCGATTCCGCCAGGTGTCGCGCCAACCGGATCGCGCGCCGCGCGAGCCTATCCCTGTCCGATCATGAAAGTCATCAGCTCGATCCATGAATTGCGCGACCAGTTGCGCGGCCAGAATCGCACGGCCTTCGTGCCGACGATGGGCAACCTGCACGAGGGCCATCTGTCGCTGATGCGCCTGGCGCGCCAGCACGGCGACCCGGTCGTGGCGAGCATCTTCGTCAACCGCCTGCAGTTCGGCCCGAACGAGGATTTCGACAAATATCCGCGCACGCTCGAAGCCGACATCGAGAAGCTGCAAAAGGAAGGTGTCTACGTGCTGTTCGCGCCGACCGAAAGGGACATGTATCCGGAGCCGCAGGAATACCGCGTGCATCCGCCGCACGATCTCGGCGAGATCCTCGAGGGCGAATTCCGCCCCGGCTTCTTCCACGGTGTGTGCACGGTCGTGATGAAGCTGATGTCGTGCGTGCAGCCGCGCGTCGCGGTGTTCGGCAAGAAGGATTACCAGCAGCTGATGATCGTGCGCCAGATGTGCCACCAGTTCGCGCTGCCCACCGACATCGTCGCCGCCGAAACCGTGCGCGACACCGACGGCCTCGCGCTCAGCTCGCGCAACCGGTTCCTTTCGGCCGCCGAACGCGCCGAGGCGCCGATGCTGGCCGCCGAACTCAATCGGGTGCGCGACGCGGTGCTCGCGGGCGAGCGCGACTTCGCGAAACTCGAAGAGTCGGCCAAAGCGACGCTCGCGGCGCGCGGCTGGAATCCCGATTACATCGCGATCCGCAAGCGCTCGAACCTGATCGCGCCCGGCGCGCAGGACGCCAGCGCACCGCTCGTGTTGCTGGCCGCCGCGAAGCTCGGCGCGACCCGGCTCATCGACAACCTCGAAATCTGACGCCGCAACCGCCCGCGCGAACACAGTTACACTGCGCAGTCACACAGGATTGGATTGATCATGCAACGCAATATGCTGAAGTCGAAGATTCACCGCGTCGCGGTCACGCACTGCGAGCTCCACTACGAGGGCTCGTGCGCGATCGACGAAGATCTGCTCGAAGCGGCGAACATCGTCGAAAACGAGCGTATCGACATCTGGAACATCAACAACGGCGAGCGCTTCTCGACCTACGCGATCAAGGGCGAGCGCGGCAGCGGCATGATTTCGCTGAACGGCTCGGCCGCGCGTCGCGCGCAGCTCGGCGATCTGGTCATCATCGCGGCGTTCGCGGTGGTCGACGAGGCGGAGTTGAAGGCGGGCTGGAAGCCGGACCTCGTGTTCGTCGATGAAAACAACAGGATCAAGGGCAGCCGCGACCACGTGCCCACGCAGGCCTGGAGCTGAGCGAAGCTCAGCTTGACGCTTGACTGATGGCGGGCAGCCCCCGCCTCAGCCCTTCTTCCCCGCGCCGTTCGTCCACTCGACGATCGGCTGCCACTGCTCCAGATCCTTCTCCACACGGCTTTTCGCGACGTCCCACAGCGTCAGGCCGTGCGCCGCGAGCTGCACGTAGTTCTGCGTGTCGCGCAGAAAACCGAGCACCGGCAGCTTCAATCCCTCGACGAAGCGATGCAGCTGCTCGGCCGAGCGCGTGCGCGCATCGACGCGCATGCCGACCACGCCGACCTCGATCGCGCCCCTCCTGACCGCCTTTTCCTTCGCCAGCCGCTCGAGAAATTCCTGGGTCGCGAGAATATCGAACAGCGACGGCTGCAACGGCACGATCACCTTGTCGGCGAGATCGAGCGCGATGTTCAGGCGATTGCCGTGCAGGCCGGCCGGCGTGTCGACGACCGCGTGCTCGAGGCCTTTCGGCGGCTTGGCCGGCGTGTCGGGATTGACCTCCCAGGTTTCGATGTTCGGCAGCGTGGCGGGCCGTAATTCGAGCCACGCATGCGCGGAGTGCTGCTTGTCGAGGTCGGCCAGCGCGACCCATTCGCCCGCCGCGGCGAAATAGCCGGCCAGATTGGTCGATATTGTGCTCTTGCCCACGCCGCCCTTCGGATTCGCCACCACGATCACCGACATGAAATCTCCCGGAAAGAAGGCTGGACACCGCCAGCCGGTTTGCCGCGCTATTGCTCCGTCCCCGCCGATCCGCTGTGACCGGCGCCGGCGGGCTCCACGATCGCTGCCGTTCGAAGTTCGGTTTCCAGAGACGCCCGCCGGTCCAGGCGTTGATAATATCGACAAATTCAGCGTGGCCGAAGCCCCCGCATCGCGAATCGGCCGCTCCAACCCGTCGTTTTTTTCGACAAGGACCTGAATCTCATGAGCAAACTGCGCCCGGAATACACCGTCGAACGCCTGCTGGAGCGCCAGAAGGGCACGCTGCCGGACCTGCTGGGCCTGCGCGTGCTGACCGTGGACCAGGGGACGCTGGTCGCCGAACTGACCGTGCGCGAGGCGCTGCTCGCGCCGAACGGCTTCCTGCACGCGGCCACGGTGATCGGCCTCGCCGACACCGCGTGCGGCTACGCGTGCATCGCGCATCTGCCCGAAAACTCGCGCAGCTTCACGACGATCGAGCTGAAGAGCAACTTCCTCGGCACCGCGACGCAGGGCACGATCCGCGCGGTCGCCAAGGGTGTGCACCTTGGGCGCAGCACGCAGGTCTGGGACGCGACGGTCACCGGTCCGGATGATAAGACCATCGCGCTGTTTCGTTGCACGCAGATGGTGTTGTACTGAGCGAACCGCCCGCGCAGCAATCGCGTTCAAGCCGATAAAGAAGACCGGCGCAAAGCGTCACCCCAGCGCCGCGAACAGCCTGCGCATATCGACGTGCTCGGCCAGCGTATCGGCCAGCCGCTCCAGCGACGCCTCGCGCAACGCCGGATAGTCGAGCGCTTCGGCATCGCTCAAACCCGCCCATGCGAGCAGCGCCGCGCACGCGGCCGGCGTGTCGAACAGGCCATGCACGTAGGTCGTGAGAATCTGGCCATCGGCGGACATCGCGCCATCGGGACGGCCGAAGTCCGCGCCGCCCTCGCGCGCGCCCGCGTGGTCGAGTCGCAGCGCCGGCGTGTCCAATGCCGGCCCGCGCGTCTCGCCCATATGAATCTCGTAGCCGGCGACGTCCGGCGTGCCGGGCAGCGCCAGGCGCCCGGTCACATTCTTCAGCGTCTTGTCGCGCGTGAGCACCGTCGCATAGTCGAGCCAGCCGAAGCCCGCGAAGGTGCCCGGCGCGCCCTCGACGCCATGCGGATCGGCGATCTCGCGACCCAGCATCTGCATGCCGCCGCAGATGCCGATCACACGGCCGCCGTAGCGCAGATGCCGCGCGAACACGTCGTCCCAGCCCTGTGCGCGCAGAAACGCGAGGTCGTCCGGCACGTTCTTCGAGCCCGGCAGGATGATCAGATCGGCGGCCGGCGGCGGCGGACCCGCGCGCGCATAGTGAAAATCGACCTGCGGATGCGCGCGCAACGCGTCGAAGTCGGTGTGATTGCTGATGTGCGGCAGCACCGGCACGACCACGCGCAGCAGACGGCGCGAATCAACGCACGCCGCCGCGCGCAGCTCGGGCGGCAGCATGTCCTCGGCGTCGAGCGTCAGGCCATGCAGATACGGCACGACACCGAGCACCGGCTTGCCGGTCTTCGCTTCCAGCCAGTCGAGCCCGGGCTTCAGCAGACCGATGTCGCCGCGAAAGCGGTTGATGATGAAGCCGCGCACGCGCGCCTGCTCGCTGTCGGACAGACACGCGAGCGTGCCGGTCAGGTGCGCGAACACGCCACCGCGATCGATGTCGGCGACCAGCACGACCGGGCAGTCGACCGCCTCCGCGAACCCCATGTTCGCGATGTCGCGCTCGCGCAGATTGATCTCGGCCGGACTGCCCGCGCCTTCGACGAAAATCGTGTCGTACGACGCGCGCAGCCGCGCATACGACTCCAGCACCGCCTCGAACGCGACCGGCTTGTAGTCGTGATACGCGCGCGCGTCGAGATTGATGCGCGCCTTGCCGTGGATGATCACCTGCGCGCCGCGATCGCTGGTCGGCTTCAGCAGCACCGGGTTCAGATCGGTGTGCGCGTCGATGCCCGCGGCGAGCGCCTGCAATGCCTGCGCGCGGCCGATCTCGCCGCCATCGACGGTCACCGCGCTGTTCAACGCCATGTTCTGCGGCTTGAACGGCGCGACCCGCGCACCCGCGCGCCGCGCGAGGCGGCACAGTCCCGCAACCAGCGTGCTCTTGCCCGCGTCGGACGTGGTGCCCTGGATCATCAGCGTGCCGCGCGGCACGGGCAGGGTGTCGGGAGAAATGGGCATTCGGGTCACGGCGGTGCAGGTGGAAGATGGACAGTGGCGTTGCAATGCAATCGAGCGGCATTATCCCATCGCGCCGGTACAATCATAGGATGACTCCCCGCGACCTCACCTTCGTCCTCGGCGGCGCCCGCTCGGGCAAGAGCGCGCATGCCGAGCGGCTCGCCAGCGACAGCGCCCTCCCCGTCACCTACATCGCCACCGCCCGCGTCACCGACGACGCCGAATTCAAGGCGCGCATTGCGCATCATCGCGAGCGGCGGCCCGCGCATTGGGGGCTCGTCGAAGCGGACGACGACCTCGCCGGCGCGCTCGCGCAACACGACGCGCCGGGCCAGTGTCTGCTGATCGACTGCCTGACGCTGTGGCTCGCAAACCTGCTATGTCCCGCCGACGGCGCCGCGCCGCCGCTGTCGCACTACTACGAGCAGGCCGCCGCGTTCGAAGCGGCGCTCGCCGGCGCGCGCGGCAAGATCATCGTCGTCAGCAACGAGATCGGCCTCGGCGTCGTGCCGCTCGGCGAAGCCACGCGTCTTTACGTCGACGAACTCGGCCGCCTCAATCAGCGCATCACCGCGTTGAGCAGCGCGGCCACGCTGATGGTCGCGGGACTGCCGCTCGCGCTGAAAAGCGCGAGCCGCGCGTGATGCCGCCGCTGACCATGCCGCTGGTCGCGACGCTCGCGGTCGCGGGCGTCGCCATCGACCGCTGGTTCGGCGAGCCGAGCCGCCGGCATCCGCTCGTCGGCTTCGGTAACTGGGCCGCGCGCATCGAGGCGCGCTTCAATCACGACCGGCGTCTGCGGCTCAAGGGCCTGCTCGCATGGGCGCTCGCGGTTCTGCCGCCGGTGTTGATCGCATGGTGGCTCGTCGCCGTGCTGCCGTTGTTCGCGGCCTGCGCGCTGCATGTGGCGCTGCTGTGGTTCGCGCTCGGCGCGCGCAGCCTGCGCGATCACATCGCGCCGATCGCGCGGGCGCTCGGCCAACGCGATCTGGCCACGGCACGTGAGTTGACCGCACGGATCGTCTCGCGCGACACCGCGCAGTCGGACGAGGCCGCGCTCGCGCGCGCCGCGGTCGAATCGGCGCTCGAAAACGGCAACGACGCGATCTTCGGCGCGCTGTTCTGGTTCGCGCTCGCGGGCGGGCCTGGCGCGCTCGGCTTTCGCCTCGTCAATACGCTCGACGCGATGTGGGGTTATCGCACGCCGCGCTATCTGCGCTTCGGCTGGGCCGCCGCGCGCATCGACGACGTGCTGAACTGGATTCCCGCGCGCCTGACTGCCACGAGCTACGCGCTGCTCGGCGACACGCTGACCGCCTGGCGCTGCTGGCGCGAGCAGGCGCCGCGCTGGGACAGCCCGAACGCGGGCCCGGTGATGGCCGCCGGCGCCGGCAGCCTGAACGTGCTGATCGGCGGGCCGGCCGTGTATCAGGGCACGCTCGAGCATCGGCCGACGCTGGGCTTCGGGCGTCCCGCCGAGGCGCGTCACGTGGGCGCCGCGTTGATGCTGGTCGAACGCACGGTGATTCTCTGGCTGGCCGTGCTGATCGTGCTGGCGTTGTTGAGCGTGCCGTTTCATGGCTGAGCGGAACGACGCGCGTAGCGATGGGATGAGCGCATGACCGACTGGACGCAACCGCGCGAGCACGCCGCAAGCGGCCCGATCGCGCACGGCGGCAACCTGCACGAAGCGGCGGCGCGCTACGGCATTGCGTACGCGCAGTGGCTCGATCTGTCGACCGGCATCAATCCGCACGGCTATCCGGTGCCGCCGCTGCCCGCCGACGCGTGGCGCCGTTTGCCCGACGAAGGCGACGGCTTCGCCGAGCGGGCCGCGCGCTACTACGGCGCGCCCGATGCCGCGCACGTGCTGCCCGTCGCCGGCAGCCAGGCGGCGATTCGCGCGCTGCCCGCGTTGCTGTCGCCCGCGACGGTCGGCATCGCGCCGCTGACCTACGGCGAGTACGCGCCCGCGTTCGCGCGCGCCGGACACGCGGTCGCGCCGCTCGACGTGCATCGCGACACGCTGCCCGCCGCGCTCACGCACGTCGCGATCGTCAACCCCGACAATCCGACCGCCACGCATATCGATGCCGCCAGGCTGCTGTACTGGCACGCGCAGTTGCGCGAACGCGGCGGCACGCTGCTCGTCGACGAAGCGTTCGCCGATACGCTGCCGGCCGCGCGGGTCGCGTCGCTGACGGCGCATACGCACCGGGACGGGCTCGTCGTGTTGCGCTCGCCCGGCAAGTTCTTCGGGCTCGCGGGTGTGCGCGCCGGCTTCGTGCTGGGCGCGCCCGCATTGCTCGCCGCGTTGCGCGACAGGCTGGGGGCGTGGACCGTCAGCGGTCCCGCGCGTCATGCGGTGAGCGCCGCGTTCGACGATGCCGCGTGGCAAACGCGCATGCGTGAGCGGCTCATCGGCGACAGCGCGCGGCTTGCCGGGCTGTTGCATGCGCACGGTTTCGCGACACGCGGCACGCCGCTTTTCGCATGGACCGACGATGCGCGCGCCGCCGCGTTGCATGAAGCGCTCGCGCGGCGCGGCGTGTGGACGCGTCTTTTTCCGGCATCGCTTCGGGTGCCATCGGCCAGCGTGCGCTTCGGGCTGCCGGGCGACGAAGCCGAATGGACCCGCTTCGAGCAACAGTTGCAACAGGCGGTTGACTCGATCGATACCGCGCGCTCGAGTTAGCGCAGTGACCTTCGCACCCAAGCCGCTCAACGCTTCGTGATCCGCCCTCGTCCGATGATCCGCTTAGCACGTTCCATCCGCTTTGCCCCGCCCGCGCACCGCTTCATCGATTGGTTCGGCGCCGCAGCGCTCGCGCTGAGCGCACTGAGCGCGCACGCCGCGATCACCGTCACCGACGACAGCGGCGCGACCGTCACGCTCGCCGCGCCCGCGCAGCGCGTGATCAGC
This sequence comes from Paraburkholderia sp. MM5384-R2, assembly GCF_014201025.1. Classification (NCBI taxonomy): domain Bacteria; kingdom Pseudomonadati; phylum Pseudomonadota; class Betaproteobacteria; order Burkholderiales; family Burkholderiaceae; genus Paraburkholderia; species Paraburkholderia sp. MM5384-R2. The sequence continues at coordinate 160,896 of NZ_JACHDI010000003.1, read as the reverse complement.
CTCGCCCCGCACGTGACCGAATTGCTGTACGCCGCGGGCGGCGGCCCGAAGATGGTCGGCGCCGTATCGTACAGCGACTATCCGCCCGAAGCGAAGCAACTCCCGCGCGTCGGCGACAACAAGGCGCTCGACCTCGAACGCATCGTCGCGCTGAAACCGGACCTGATCGTCGTGTGGCGGCACGGCAACGCGCAGCGCCAGCTCGAACGCTTGCGCGAGCTACACGTGCCGCTCTTTTTCAGCGAGCCGCGCCGTCTCGACGATATCGCCGTGTCGCTGACCAGACTCGGCCGGCTGCTCGGCACATCGGCGAGCGCGGATGCGGCGGCGGCCGCCTTCCGCGACGACATCGCCCGTCTGCGCGCGCGGTATGCGAACCGCCCGGCCGTCAGCGTCTTTTATCAGGTATGGGACCGGCCGCTGATGACGCTCAACGGCGAGCACATGATCAGCGACGTGATCAAGCTATGCGGCGGCCGCAATGTGTTCGCGGACCTGCAGCCGCTCGTGCCGACCGTGTCGATCGAAGCGGTGCTCGCGGCGAATCCGCAGGCGATCGTCACCGCCGCGCCCGGCGCGACGCGGCCCGACACGATGCTGCCGCAACTCGACACATGGCGCGCATGGCCGGGCCTCGCGGCCGTCGCGAACAACAACCTGTTTGCGATCGACGGCGATCTGATCAATCGCCCCGCGCCGCGCATCGCGCAAGGCGCGCGGCAACTGTGCGAGGACCTCGAACTGGCGCGCTCGCGCAGCAAGCAGCCCACGCCATGACGGCGCCGCGTGTGGCCGCGTGTGGCGAGAAAAAAGATCGGTTTTCCGGATGACCGCGCGGGTCACGCATTCCATCGCACGAGCGACCATTGCAGCGTCTCGTCGTTACGTCGCAACCAGACGATCCCCGTCATATCTAGCGACCACTGCAGGCAATGCGCGAGCGGCACCTCCAGCACCCACGACGCGATCGCGCGCATCACGCCCGCGTGCGTGACCACGTATGCGGGCGACAGCTCGCGCGTCAGCGCGAACGCATCGAACCACGCTCGCACACGCGCGACGAATTGCGCGACGCTCTCGCCGCCATGCGCGCGCGCATGTTCGAAATTGGCAGCCCAGTCGTCGAGCAGCGCGCGATCGATCGTATCCCAGCGCTGCGCTTCCCACGCGCCGAAATCCATTTCCTTCAAGCGCTCGTCGTGGCTGACCACGCAGCCGAAGTCGTTCGCGATCTCGGTCGCTAGCGCGGCGCAGCGCGTAAGCGGACTCGTGATCAGCACCCGCGGCGCCGGCACCTGCAAGCTCGCGAGCTTCACCGCCAACGCATTGGACGCGACCTCGGCGCTTTCCGCCAACGCGACATCGCTATGGCCGTAACAAACCCCCGCCTCGAGCGCGACAGCGGGATGTCGAATCAGGACGATATCCATGCAAGCCCCACCAGGTAGATGCTCAATTCGAAGATCTGCTGCGCGAAGCCGAGGCAGTCGCCGGTATAGCCGCCGATGCGTCTGACGAAATAACGGCCCATCGCGAAGCGCAGCGCGAACAGCACAGCACACGTGAGCGCGGCGAAACGCCAGTCGGGCATGCCGGGGCCGTTCGGCCACAGCAGCCACGGCAGCCCGAACAGCGCGGCGCACAACAGCGCCGGCCCGCTCAAACGCTGCGCGACCGGCTTGGCTTTGCCGGCCGCGCGCGCATAGTCGAGCGTGGCCAGGTAACTGATCGCGCACGCGCGGCTCGCGCCATGCGCCGCAAGCATCAGGCTTGCGGCACGCAGCGGTGGCAATGCCGCGAGCGTTTGCCACTTGATCGCGAGAGCGATCACGAGCGCGATGGCACCGAAAGCACCGATGCGCGAGTCGTGCATGATGCGCAATGCATCGTCGCGGGTATAGGCGCCACCGAACGCATCGATGCAATCGGCGAGACCGTCCTCGTGAAATGCGCCCGTGACCACGAGCGACGCGGCCATCGACAGCAGCACCGCGACACTCGCCGGAAACACGCGCAGCGCGGCCAGATAGACGAGCGCGCTGAAGCCGCCGACCAACACGCCGACGAGCGGAAAATAGCGCGCCGCAGCGTTCAGATAATGCGGCTCGAAACCGACCCAGCGCGGCACGGGCACGCGCGTGAAATAACCGAGCGCCGTGAAGAAATAGCGCAGTTCCGCGAGCGGGTTCATGAACGTGGCGAGTGCAGGTTCACGGCGCTGCGGGCCGAGCTTCGCGTTATCGCGAAGCGCGTGCTCGCGCGCTTCACGGTTCGCGATCGGCGACGCCCGCCGAATCGAAGCTGGCCATCTCGTTGACGAAGGCCACCGCCGCGCGCAGCAACGGCACCGCGAGCGCGGCGCCCGTGCCTTCGCCGAGCCGCATGTCGAGCGACAGCAGCGGCTGCGCGCCGAAATGATCGAGCATGCGCCGATGCCCGGCCTCGTTCGACGCATGCGCGAACACGCAGTACTCGCGCACGTCGGGCGAGAACGCATCGGCGACCAGCAGCGCGGACGTCGCGATGAAGCCATCGACGAGGATGGTCATGCGCGCCTCGGCGGCCGCCAGATACGCACCCGCCATCATCGCGATTTCGAAGCCGCCGAAGGTCGCGAGCACGTCGAGCGGCCCGCGTGCATCCGCATGGCGCGCGAGCGCCGCCGCGAGCACGTTGCGCTTGTTCGCGAGTCCGGCATTGTCGAGACCCGTGCCGCGGCCGACGCAGTCGTCGATCGGCACACCGCACAGGCGGCTCATCAGACACGCGGCCGCCGAGGTGTTCGCGATGCCCATCTCGCCGAAGCCGATCACGTTCGTGCCGAGCGCCGCGTGATGACGCACGCGCGCGGCGCCCGCCTGCATCGCGGCGAGCGCTTCGGCGTGCGTCATCGCGGCTTCGTGTGCGAAGTTGCGCGTGCCGGGCCCGACCGGAATGTCGACGAGTCGGTCCGTGGACGGCAGCGGCGTCGCGATGCCCGCGTTGACCACTTCGAGTTCGAGACCCGCGACGCGACTGAGCGCGTTGATCGCCGCGCCGCCCGCGATGAAGTTCGCGACCATCTGCGCGCTCACCGCTTGCGGATAGGGGCTCACGCCTTCGGCGGCGATGCCGTGGTCGCCCGCGAAAACGATCATCGCGGGACGCTGCACGGTGGGACGCGTACTACGCTGGATCAGGCCCATCTGGCGCGCGAGCGTTTCGAGCCGGCCGAGGCTGCCGGGCGGTTTGGTGCGCGTATCGATGATCCGCTGCAGTTCGGCGCGCAGCGTCTGATCGAGCGGCGCGACTTCGGGCAAACCGGCTGGGTGTGGGATGCGAGTCATAGGTGTGATCGAAACAAGGGATAGGAATAAATATCAGCCTGACTGTGCGTCATGGCCTGCAGGCGATTCGTGACGCGCGCGCGGCGCAGGTATCAGCGCCTCGTGCTCGCCGTCGCGAATCAGAATCAGCGGATAGCCGAACGCGCGGCTCGTCAACGCGGGCGTCAGCACGTCGCGCACTGGGCCCGCATACGCGCCGCCCGTGCCGTCGAGCAGCAACGCGTGCGTCGCGAAGCGGCGCGCGAGGTTCAGGTCGTGGCACGAGAACAGCACACTGCGGCGCGGTTCGCGCGTCCATGCGACGAGCGCTTCGAGACAGTCGACCTGATGATGCAGGTCGAGATGCGACAACGGTTCGTCGAGCAGCAACAGCGGCGCGTCCTGGCACAGCACCGCCGCGAGGGCAACGCGCTGACGCTCGCCGCCCGATAGCGACAGCACGTCGCGCGCCGCAAAGTCCGCAAGGCCGAGCCGTTCGAGCGCCGCCCGCGCGGCCGCGCGATCCTCGTCGCGCTCCCAGCCCCAGCCGCCCAGATGCGGGAAGCGGTTCAGCAGCACGATGTCGAGCACGCTTGCGTTGAACGCATCGGCCGCGCTTTGCGGCATCAGCGCGCGGCGCCGTGCGAGCGGCAGCGGCTGCCAGTCGGCCACGCGCACGCCATCGAGTTCGACATAGCCCGCCGCCGGATGCAACAGCCCCGCCAGCGTCGCTAGCAAGGTGGTCTTGCCCGCGCCGTTCGGCCCGGCGATGCACCAGATTTCGCCTGCATGGAACGTGTGCGTGAACGCGTCGAGCAAGGTGCGCGCGCCGGCGCGCAACGTCAGGCGCTGCGTGCTCAGCATCGAACAGGTGGGGCTGGGTTTGGCTCGTATCATCGGCGGCGTTTGAGCAGCATCCACAGGAACACCGGTACGCCGACCAGCGACGTGATCACGCCGACCGGCAATTGCGCGGGCGCGATCACGGTACGCGCGATCAGATCCGCGCCCATCACCGCGACACCGCCGCCGAGCGCGGCCGCCGGCAGCAGCATGCGCTGATCGTTGCCGAACGCGAGCCGCAGCATGTGCGGCACGACGAGACCGACGAAGCCGATCGTGCCCGCGGTCGTCACCGCCGCGGCCGCCGCCAGCGACGCGACCAGGTACACCCGCAAACGCAGCGGCATCACGGCGACGCCCAACGCCTGCGCGGCCGCGTCGCCGCGCAGCAACACGTTCAGACGCGGCGCGGCCGGCACGATCGCAAGCAACACGAGCGCGAGCGCCATCAGCGCGGTCCACGGCAGCGCGCCGCCGTTGAGGTCGCCGGTGAGCCAGAACAGCATGCCGCGCAAACGGCTGTCAGGCGCGAGATTGAGCAGCAGCGTGATCAGCGCGCCCCACCCGGCCGCGATCACCGCGCCGGTCAATAGCAAACGGGGCGACGTGTCCTGCGGCTCGCCGCGCCATAGCTCGCGACGCGCGAGGCCGAGCACCAGCAGGATCGACACGAACGCACCCGCGAACGCGCTCGCATCGACGAGCCACCATGCGCCGCCCGCGATCATCGCGACGAGCGCGAACGTCGCCGCGCCGCCCGACACGCCGAGCACGTATGGCTCGGCCAGCGGATTGCGCAGCAGCACCTGCAGCAGCGCGCCGGCGAGCGCGAGCAACGCGCCGCACGCGAAGCCCGCGAGCGCGCGCGGCAAACGCAACGTACGCACGATTTCGCCGGCGAGATCGTCGCTGCCCGTGCCGCCGAACGTGTGCGTCGGCACGAGCGCCGCAAGCACGCGCGACGGCGCGAGCGGCACGCTGCCGAGCACCAGCGAGGCGCCGAGCACCGCCACGGCGGCGAGCGCGAGCCCGAGCCAGATCGCGGCCGCGCGTTTCGCGTTCATCGGGCGCGGCGTCGCCATTGCGGCGCGCAGCGAAGCGGACGCGCGACTCATCCGCGTGCGCTCACGCATGCGGCCACCCCGGCGCGCGCGTCACTGCTGCTGCCAGCCGAGCGTGAGATACGCACCGCGTCGCGGCGAGTTATACGAGTAGGCCGTTTCATAATCCTTGTTGAACAGATTGTCGATTTGCGCGCTGACGTACCACGCTTTGGTGACCTTGTAGCGCGCCGACAGATTCACGATGCCATAACCGCCGAGGTTGCCCGTGCTATCGGTGCGCGGCCCGCTGACGATCCACTCGCCGCCCACCCGCCAGCCACCGATGCTGCGATTCACCGCGAACGACCCGAACCGACGCGCGCGCCGCACGAGGTCGGTACCGTTGTCGAGATCGACCGGGTTCTGCAGCGTCACCGTCGCGCGCACGTCGGTCTTGCCGACATGACCGCTCCACGATCCCTCGAGTCCCTGCACCTTCGCACGGCCGACGTTCTCCGCGAGGTAGATGCCGGGGATCGTCTGCACGTAGTCGATCAGATTCGTATAGCGCGTCTGGAATGCGTTCAGACGCATCACGCCGAGCGCATCGGTCGCGTACTGCAAACCGGCTTCGACCGAATGACTGCGCTCGGGCTGGATCGACGGGTTGCCGCTGATCGGATAGTACAGATCGTCGAAGCTCGGCGCGCGGAACGCATCCGAATAGCTTGCGGTTACCTTCCAGCGCGACGTGATGTCGAATCCGTAGCCGAGATAGTAACTGTTCGCCCCACCGAAATCGGAGTACTGGTCGCGTCGCACGTTGGCCTGAATCTGGTTGCGGCCGAAGCGCGCGCTGTAGCCCGCGAAGACCGAATCGACGTGACGGTCGGGCGCGGCGAACGTGTCGGAGTCGAGCGTCTGGTCGAGATGCTCGTAGCCGAGTTGCAGCTTCTGGTTCGCGGCGAGCGCGAAATCGTTCTGCCACGTGTACTGGCGATTGTCGGTATCGAAGCGGCCGTTGTAGATGCCATTGGTGTTCGACACGCTGCGGTCGTCGCCCTCGGCGAGCGTGAAGTGGGTGGTCCACCGGTCGGTCAGCTTGCCGTTCGCGAATACCGACACCTGGCGCACCTTGCTATAGAGATTGTTCAGATCGGTGGGCTCGCCGTACGCATTGTCGTAGCTGTTGTCGTTGTTCGACTGGAAGTAGCTGACGCCCGCGTCCCACCTGTCGGTGAACTTGTGACGCAGCGACGCGCTGATGCTCTCGTTCAGATTGCCGTTTGCGTTCGGATTCGCGTTCGGCGCCTCGAGCGGATTGAGCGACGAAAAGCCGTCGTCCTTCGTGCGCGCGAGCGAAATATTGAAAGTCGTGCGGCCGTCCTGATCGAGCGCGCCGTTCACGCCGGCCGTTTGCGTCTGCGTGCGATAGCTGCCGTAGCCGACCGAAAAATTGAAACGCGGCGGATGATCGCCGCCGTCTTTCGTGAACACCTGCACGACGCCGCCGATCGCGCCCGAGCCATACAACGCCGACACGTTGCCGTTCACCACTTCGACGTGATCGACCTGATCGAGCGGAATTTGTGCGAGTTGAGCTGAGCCGAGGCTCACCGAATCGACGCGCACGCCGTCGATCAGCAGCAGCGATTGCGTCGACGATGCGCCGCGCAGAAAGAGGCTCGTGGTCGAACCGGGGCCACCCGTGCGCGAGATTTGCGCGCCTGGCGCGAGTTGCAGCAGGCCGGGCAGATCGGTCGCGGTCGTGTCGGCGATGTCCTGCTGATCGAACTGCGTAGTCTGCGGGATCGCATCGCGCAACGCTTGCGGTCCGCGTTGCGCGGTCACGACGATCGGCGACAGCACGTTGCCCGGCGCATCGGTGGAGGCGGCATTGGCAGCGATTGCAGCGTTTGCGGCGGTAGCATCCGTGGCGGACGATGAAGACGAATACGGCGTCGCAGACACGGACGCAGGCTCGGCGCTTTGCGCATGCACGACGAGCGGCAGGCTCGCGAACGCGAGCAGCGTTGCGCGGGCGATGGGGGACAGCATGGGATGACATTCCTGTGGATAGCGTGCGCGGCCTGCTTCCCCGCGGGCCGACGCGTCACGAGGCGCCCCCTTGTTTAGCGTGTTCGCGGGGGGACGTCCCTCTTTTCTGGCCGGTATCCGGGCTACGACACATCGATCCGCCTTCCCACGCGTGACGCGCAGTGGCACACTCGCACGTTGAACTTCCAACCTTGCGACCAGGACCGACCTGCATGAGCACATCACATGCGGTCGCTTACCGTTGCGGGGGCAGCGCAGGTTCGCGCATCCGGTTTTGGCACCGCGCGCGCCCTGCTTCCCGTTTAACTGCGCGCGCCGAAAAGCGCGCGCGGGCACCAGAGTGCGGGAAGTTTAGGAGCGACCTCGCGGGGCGTCAAGAAAGGTCGACCGGAGCGCAATCGGTTCTGTTGAATGCAGGTTATTGTCGGATTGATTGCCGGTTTTTATCTTATGGTCGACGACGCGACACCCAACGAACGTGCACGAAGCGATGCTGTTACGTCTCGAAACGAGACAATTGTCGGAACCTGTAATATTCCGCGCTAAAATGCGATGTCTTTAGAGGACGCAGCACATGCTCACCGAACTCGAATCACTCTCCCAGAACATCGGCAAGCTGATTGCGATCAGCCAGCGCCACAACGAAGCGCGGCTCGCGCTCGAAGAGCAGCTCGCGCAAACGCGTGCCGAAGTGCAAGCCACGCATGCGGAACTCGCGCAATTGCGCGAAGAGCGCGACGCACTGCAGGCGGAACGCGACGCGCTGTCCGCCAAGATCGACGACGCTCAGGTGCGCCTGAATGCGATTCTCGAAAAATTGCCGCGCGCACGCGCGAGCAGCGAACCGGATAACCAGCTCGATCTGCTCGAGTCCGCCCAGCCCGGACACGAGGAAGCGGAAAGCGACGTGAGCCGACACGGAGAAAGCGCATGACCACCAAGCAGATCGAAGTATCGATTCTCGAAGTACCCTATCGTCTCGCCTGTTCGCCGGAAACGGAAGGCGCGCTGCTCGAGGCGGTCGCGCGCGTCGACGCCGAGATGAAGAAAATCCGCAGCGGCAGCAACGTGCGCGGCACCGATCGCATCGCGGTGATGGCTGCGCTGTCGCTGGCATCGGAACTGCTTAAGCTGCAAAGCAGCGTGCGACACGGAGAAGCATTTCCTGCTGAAGAAATCCGGCGTACAATGCAGCAAATGAACGAACAGCTAGGTACTGTGATCGAGCAGTACAGCTTGCAGTAAGCAGTAGTGGGCCGGTTTCGAATCGGTCACGTGTTGAACGGTTTGGGTTGTAGCTTCATCGGTTTAGCTTCCCTGCCTGGTTCGCCAAGGTCATACATTCCTTGAACCAATGCCATGTGCACGGTTGCGGAAATTTGTAGCACGGGTGTGCGCGTCACTCAGTCTGATGTACCCGAAGTGTTGCTAACTGCGACCAATTCTGAACCCTCGGTTCAGGATGCCGGCCTAGCGGCTAAGGCGGGGACCTTATCTGGAACGGCATCGGACTTCGGTTCGATGCCGTTTTTCTTTGGTCGTCGTTTTTTCGTTTGAGCGCCTTTTTCAGGGGCTTTTCCGTACGCGCCTGCTGTTGTAGCGCTTCGTTCAATCTCACACGCTCACTCCGATTCATGCGCTACTGGCTGATGAAGTCCGAACCGGACGAAGCAAGCATCGACGACCTCGCCAACGCTCCTCATCGCACCTTGCCGTGGACCGGCGTACGCAACTATCAGGCGCGCAACTTCATGCGCGACGTGATGCAGGTCGGCGACGGCGTGCTCTTCTATCATTCGAGCTGTCCGGAGCCCGGCATCGCGGGCATCGCGGAGGTCTCGTCGACCGCGTATCCGGACCCTACGCAGTTCGATAAAAAGAGTCCGTACTACGACGCGAAATCGTCGCTGGAAACGCCGCGCTGGATGCTCGTCGACGTCGTGTTCAAGAAGAAAATCGGGCTGATTCCGCTTGCCGCGCTGCGCGAGCATGCCGAATTGCAGGACATGCGCGTGCTCGCCAAAGGCAACCGCCTGTCGATCACGCCGGTGACCGAAGCCGAATGGCGCTTCATCACTAAACAGCTGGTTTAAGGGCGAACGCGCGACGCGGCACCTGTCGTGATCGCATCCAGGTCATCGTTTCCGATGCGGCGGCGAAGCACTAATTGGGGAACCAAGCGTCGGTAAAACGCGCCTAATCGGTCGACGAAAGCGTGAGCTCGAACCGGCCGCTCGACGACAAGCCGATGCCTTCGCCAGCGCATCCGTCAAACCGCGCGCCACACCCGGCGCTCGCGTCGAACGTGCACAACCTGTTCAAACAAGGATTCCAGTCATGACGACAAAAACCGCACGGTCCCTCGCACTTGCGCTCGCCTTGGGCGCGCCTATGGCGCTCGCACTGAACCCTGCGCCCGCTCGAGCGCAAACCATGATGCCGCAGCCTTCGGGCGTGCTGTCGCTGAATGCGCAGGCGAGCGCGGAAGTCCCGCAGGACGAAGTCGAAATCACGCTGTTTTACGAGCAGGAAGCGAGCGAACCGTCGTCGCTGACGTCGACGCTGAACGAACGCGCCGACGCGGCATTGCAGAAAGCGCGCGGCGTCAGCGGCGTGACCGCGCGCTCGGGCGCGTTCTCGATCTTCCCGTCGACGGACCGCGACGGACGCATCACGACGTGGCGCGGCCGCACGGAAGTCGTGCTCGAATCGCGCGACTTTGCCGCGGCATCGAAGCTCGCCGGACAGATGGCATCGATCATGCAGGTTGGCAACGTGCGTTTCTCGCTGTCGCCGCAAGCGCAGCGCGCGGCCGAACAGCGGCTCAGCGGCGAGGCGATCAAATCGTTTCGCGAGCAGGCCGCGGCGTCCTCGCAGGCGTTCGGCTTTAGCGGTTATTCGATCCGCGAGGTCAACGTGAGTCACAGCGGCGTGATGCCGCGTCCGATGATGATGATGAGCGCACGCGCGATGGGCGCCGACGCGAAGAGCGCGCCGCTGTCGCTCGAAGGCGGCACGTCGACGGTGACGGTCAACGTGTCGGGGTCGGTGCAGATGAAGTGACGCGCAAGCGCAAGCCCAAACAGAAAACGCCACGGCATCCATCGATGCCGTGGCGTTTTTTCATGCAACGCTCGCTACGCTAGCCGAGCGCCGCTCAGTTCGCGCCAACCGCCTGCGCCTGCTCGCGACGCCCACGGCGATACGCCCACACCATCAGGCCGATGCCTGCGAGAATCATGGGCAGCGACAGCCATTGACCCATCGACAGCCCCATCGCGAGCAGGCCGAGGAAATCGTCCGGCTCGCGCGCGAATTCGACCGTGAAGCGCGCCAGGCCGTAGCCGATCAGGAACATCGCGGAAATCGCGCCGAGCGGCTTCGGTTTGCGCGAGAAAAAGATCAGCACGAAGAACAGCGCCACGCCTTCGAGCGCAATCTCGTACAGCTCCGACGGATGTCGCGGCAGCATGTGATATTGCGCGAACACTTCGTTCAGATGCCATTGCGCGGCCAGTTGCGGATGCGCGGCGAGCCATGTGGCGTCGTCAGGCGCGGCGCCGGGAAACAGCATCGCCCACGGCGCGGACGGCTCGGTCACGCGGCCCCACAGCTCGCCGTTGATGAAGTTGCCGAGGCGCCCCGCCGCGAGGCCCGTGGGCACCATCGGCGCGACGAAGTCGGTGACTTGCAGCCACGAGCGCTTGCGCTGATAAGCGAACAGCATCATCGCGAGCGTCACGCCGAGAAAGCCGCCGTGAAACGACATGCCGCCTTCCCAGACCTTGAAGATGTCGAGCGGATGCGCGAAATAAAAGCTCGCCTTGTAGAACAGCACATAGCCGAGCCGGCCGCCGAGGATCGTACCTAGCACGCCGTAGAACAGCATGTCGTCGATATCCTTCGCGGTCCAGCCTTGCGCGGCGACGTACGGCAGCCGCAGCCGCAGCCGGGCGACGACGATCGCCGCGACGAACGCGACGAGGTACATCAAGCCATACCAGCGCACGGCGAGCGGCCCCAGATGGATGGCGACAGGGTCGAAATTGGGGTGAATGAGCATCGTGTAGTTATGGGCAGTTCAGGTTCGAAAGCAGTTTTACAGGGAATCAGGAGCGGAATCTAGACATGCGACGCGACGCTCGCCGCATGCGCGCGCACGATGTCGATGAAGCCCGCCAGCACCGGGCTGACCTCGTCGCTGCGCCAGACGAGGCCCGTCTCGATCGCGGGCACCGACTCGGACAGCGGCCGGTACACGACGCCCGTGCGCCGCAGGTTACGCAACGATTGCGGCACCAGCGCGACGCCCATGCCGGCCGACACGAGACTCACGATGGTCTGCATCTGGATCGCCTCCTGGCCGATCCGTGGCGCGAGGCCAGCAACGCCGTAGCAATCCATAATGATGTCATAAAAGCCTGGCGCGAGACGCCTTGGGAAGATCACGAGCGGCGCGTCGGCGACATCGCGCAGGCTGACGGGCATGTCGAGCCATTCGGCGGCGGGGTCTTGGGCGGCGCTGCCCTTGCCGTATGCGTTCACGCTGCCCCGCAAGCCTTGCGCCATCTCCGTCGACATCGCGATCACGAGCGGCTCGCGCGCGATCGGCAGCCACGACAGCTGCGCCGCATGCCGCGACGGCAGCGGCGCGATCACCAGACCCGCGTCGATACGCCCAGCCACCAGTTCCTCGACCTGCACGTCGCTGGTCGCCTCGGTCAGTTCGAGCCGCACGCGCGGATGGCGCGCGCCGAAATCGCGCAGCAGCAGCGGCAGCAGGCCGTAATCCGCAGTCGACACGAACGCGAGCGACAGCACGCCCGCCTCGCCGCGCGCGAGGCTCTGCGCGAGCGGCCTGAGCCCTTCCGCGGCCGCGAGCAGCCGCTGCACCTCCGGCAACAGATCGGCGCCGACCGCCGTCAACTCGACCGAGCGCTTGGTGCGCGCGAACAGCTCGACGCCGAGCGTCTCCTCGAGCGCGCGGATCGCCTGCGACAGCGGCGGCTGCGTCATCGACAGACGCGCGGCCGCGCGCCCGAAGTGCTTTTCCTCGGCGACGGTGACGAAATAGCGCAACTGGCGCAGGTCGGGGATCGTCGGCAGCATGATTGATATATTTTACGACCTGAACAACCGCGAATAATACACACGACGCGTGTCACGCAAAACCGCCGGTTTGCACGGTCTGGCGGAACTACACTGAACGGATGCGCGCGCGCACGCCGCCGCGCGCTTTCATCAGAACAGCCAGACTGGAGCTCCCCATGGCCTACAACCGTCGTTCGAAGAACATCACGCAAGGCATCGCGCGTTCACCGAATCGCTCGATGTACTACGCGCTCGGCTACCAGAAGGAGGATTTCGACAAACCGATGATCGGCGTCGCCAACGGCCACTCGACGATTACGCCGTGCAACGCCGGCCTGCAGCGTCTCGCCGACGCGGCCGTCACCGCGATCAGGCGCGCCGACGCGAACCCGCAGACCTTCGGCACGCCGACGATCTCGGACGGCATGTCGATGGGCACCGAGGGCATGAAGTACTCGCTCGTGTCGCGCGAGGTGATCGCCGATTGCATCGAGACCTGCGTGCAAGGGCAATGGATGGACGGCGTGGTCGTGATCGGCGGCTGCGACAAGAACATGCCGGGCGGCATGATCGGCCTCGCGCGCATGAACGTGCCGGGCATCTACGTGTACGGCGGCACGATCCGGCCGGGCAACTGGAAAGGCACCGATCTGACGATCGTGTCGTCGTTCGAGGCGGTCGGCGAATTCACGGCGGGCCGCATGTCGCAGGAGGATTTCGAGGGCATCGAGAAAAATGCGTGTCCGTCGACCGGTTCGTGCGGCGGCATGTACACGGCCAATACGATGAGCTCGTCGTTCGAGGCGCTCGGCATGTCGCTCATGTATTCGTCGACGATGGCGAATCCCGACCAGGAGAAGGTCGACTCGGCCGCCGAATCGGCGCGTGTGCTCGTCGAAGCCGTCAAGAAGGATCTGAAGCCGCGCGACATCATCACGAAGCAGTCGATCGAAAACGCGGTTGCCTTGATCATGGCGACCGGCGGCTCGACCAACGCGGTGCTGCACTACCTGGCGATCGCGCACGCGGCCGAGATCGAATGGACGATCGAGGACTTCGAGCGCATGCGCAAAAAAGTGCCGGTGATCTGCAACCTGAAACCGTCGGGCCAGTACGTCGCCACCGATCTGCACAAGGCGGGCGGCATTCCGCAGGTGCTGAAGATCCTGCTCGACGCCGGGCTTGTGCACGGCGATTGCATGACGATCACCGGCAAAACGATCGCCGAGGAGTTGAAGGACGTACCAGCCAAGCCGCGCAGCGATCAGCAGGTGATCTTCCCGATCGACAAGGCGCTCTACGCCGAAGGCCATCTCGCGATCCTGAAGGGCAATCTGGCCGAAGACGGCGCGGTCGCCAAGATCACCGGGCTCAAGAACCCGGTCATCACGGGCCCGGCGCGCGTATTCGACGACGAGCAGAGCGCGCTCGAAGCGATCCTCGCCGACAAGATCGTCGCCGGCGACGTCGTCGTGCTGCGCTATCTTGGCCCGAAGGGCGGCCCCGGCATGCCGGAAATGCTCGCGCCGACCTCGGCGATCATCGGCAAGGGGCTCGGCGAATCGGTCGGGCTCATCACCGACGGCCGCTTCTCGGGCGGCACCTGGGGCATGGTGGTTGGGCACGTCGCACCGGAGGCGTTCGTCGGCGGCACGATCGCGCTCGTGCAGGAAGGCGATTCGATCACGATCGACGCGCACCAGCTGCTGCTGCAACTGAACATCGACGATGCCGAGCTGCAGCGCCGCCGCACCGCATGGCAGGCGCCGAAGCCGCGCTACACACGCGGCGTGATGGCCAAGTATTTCGCGCTCGCGCAGCCGGCGAATCGAGGGGCGGTGACGGGGTAATGACCACGGCCGGCGCGGCCCGCCCCGACAGCGATAACCCGCCGCCACGTTACGCGAAAACGCAAGGGGCGCACGAAAATCCGTGCGCCCCTTTGCTCTTATAATGCGTGCACCACGAGCCGGGCATCTGCACTGGCGGAGACCATAATGAAATCGATGTCGTACGCAGCCGTGGCAGCCACTGTTGCGCTCGCCGCCGCATTGAGCGCCGCCAGTCCCGCAGCCCGTGCCGAAACAGCCGGGCTCGCGCTCGCCCAGCAGAAGAACTGCATGAGCTGCCACTCGGTCACTCGCCCGTTCATGGGGCCGGCGCTGCACGACGTTGCAGCCCGCTATGCGGGACGCAACGACGCCGTCTCCTATCTGAAGCGCAAGATCCTCGATGGCGGCACCGGCGTATGGGGAACCGTGCCGATGCCCGCGAACACGCAACTGACTCCCGATCAGGCGGCCACGCTGGCGGCTTGGGTGCTGACGCTCAAATAACGGCGCTCTCAGGTCACCGCGGCGTCAACGCGAGCGCCGCGCGATTTCTTCTTCCACCGCTTCACGTACCCAATCGGTCATCTCGGCTTCGAGCGTCTGCGCGACCTCGCGCGTGATCTGACTCACGAGCAGACTCGTGTGCTGCTGCACTGCATCGCGGCAGCGCGCCTCGATGATGCCGCGCCCCTCGCCCGTCAGAAAACGCTGGAAGCGTCCGTGCAAACGTGCGGCGAGCGCGTCGGCATCGGGTGTGGGCTGAGCGGGAGCGGCTTCGTGCGCGCCTTCATGGTCGATATCCGGCGGCACGGTCGCGCCGGCTTCGAGCGGTATGAAGGGCTCGGTACGATCGAACACGCCGGGCGACACCTCCACGTCCTCACGCAAGTCGTCATGCCCATGTCGCACATGAATGCCGTGATGCGGCCGTGCGTGTTTTCTCGGGTGCGTGTGATCAGCCACGTGCGGCTGATGAAGCTCGGTCTGCGCGGGAGGCTCATGCTCCGCCGCATGCGCGGCTTCTCGCGTCGGCATCGGCTCCGGCACGAGCACGGGCTCCGGCGAACTCAGTTGCTCGGGCGTGGGCACCGGTTGGGGCGCGAGTACCGGCTCGGGCGCCAGCGTCGGGTCGGCTCGATGCGCGGGCGGTGGCACGAACGCGGGCTCCGTGCGGGAAGCGGGCTCGGGCACCGCCGCCGGTTGCGCGACGGCTGGGGTTGCGGGCTCGGCGCCCGGCTGGGATGCAGGCGCGGCGGCATCGGTCGACGCCTCGCGCGTCTCGCGCGCGCGGCCCGGCACGAGGACCTCGTTCAGGACCGGAATCGAATTGTCGTGGGGATCGGACACGTGCGCTCTCCGTGTTTGAGTCGAAGCCAGGGCAGGCGGTCCGCATGCCGCGTTCCTCGCGGCCATGACGCGCAGCGCAACGAACTAGCCGCCCTGCTTGTAGTTGTTCAAAGCATAGCCGCGATCGCGATAGAAGCGATAGCGCTCGCGGCCCGCAGCGAGTTCCTCGTGTGCGTTACCGACCACTTCGAGCAATCTTTCGAAGCGCGCGAACTGCGCCGGCACCGTTGCGCCCAGATTGAGCAGCACCAGATGATGCGGCACGTCGTCGAGATTCGTGGCCAGCACGACGGGCGTGTCGGGGGCAAGCGACGTGCCCGCCATGCAGTGCGGCACGAAGTCGAGCGGCGAGAAGGTCCACAGCATTTCGTCGAAGGCGCGCAGGCGCGCGGGCTCGGCCAGCACGACGAGCGGCTGGCCCGCCAGATACGCCTTGCGCACGAGGCGACACGCGTACAGCAGCGAATCGCCGACGTTCGAGTGAAAGTCGATTCTCGTCATCGGCCGCTCCGCGCCGCTTGCCGCGCGCCGTGCGCGCGCTTACCGCACTGCGTCATTGGCCGGCGCGGTCGATCAGGAACTGCGCGAGCAGCGGCACCGGACGGCCCGTCGCGCCCTTCGCGGTGCCGCTCTTCCACGCGGTGCCGGCGATGTCGAGATGCGCCCACGGGTACGAATCCGTGAAACGCGACAGGAAGCACGCGGCCGTCACGCTGCCCGCCGGACGCCCGCCGATATTCGCGACGTCCGCGAAGTTCGACTTCAGCTGGTCCTGGTACTCGTCGTCGAGCGGCAGGCGCCATGCCGGGTCGGCCGCTTCGCGCGACGCGTCGAGCAGTTCGCCCGCGAGCGCGTCGTCCTTCGAGAACAGGCCGCTGTTGTGATGGCCGAGCGCGATGATGCAGGCGCCCGTCAGCGTCGCGATGTCGATGACCGCGGCCGGCTTGAAGCGCTCCGCGTAGGTGAGCGCGTCGCACAGAATCAGGCGGCCCTCGGCGTCGGTGTTCAGCACCTCGATCGTGAGGCCCTTCATGCTGGTGACGACGTCGCCCGGCTTGGTGGCCATGCCCGACGGCATGTTCTCGACGGCCGGAATGATGCCGACCACGTTGATCTTCAGGCCCATCTCGGCGACCGCGCGTAGCGTGCCGAGCACCGAGCCCGCGCCGCACATGTCGTATTTCATCTCGTCCATGCCCTCGCCCGGCTTCAGCGAGATGCCGCCCGTGTCGAACGTGACGCCCTTGCCGACCAGCACGACCGGCGCGGCCTTCGCGGCGGCGCCCTGGTACTGCAGCACGATGAACTGCGCCGGCTCGACCGCGCCCGCGGTGACCGACAGGAACGAGCCCATCTTCAGCGCTTCACACTGTTTCTCGCCGAGCACCTCGACCTTCAGCTTCCAGTCTTTCGCGAGCTTCTTCGCGGTGTTCGCCAGATAGGTCGGCGTGCAGACGTTGCTCGGCAAATTGCCGAGCTCGCGCGTCAGGTCCATGCCGTTGGCGAGCGCGGCGCCCTGCCTGGCGGCGAGCTTGGCGGCCTTCTCGTCACCGGTGTTGACGCTGAACACGATGCGCTTCAACGCGCGCGGCGTGTTGTCCGGCTTGCTCTTCATTTGCGTGAAGCGGTAGGTCAGCTCGCGCAGCGCGAGGATCGCGGCGCGCACACACCAGTCGGCCGTGCGTTCGAGCACCGGCAGTTGCGCGAGCGTGAACGTGACCTGCACGATCTTCGTGCCGAGCAGCGCGCGCCATGCGGCGCGGACCGCCTCGCCGTAGGCTTTCTGACTGAAAGCGTCCTGTTTGCCGAGCCCGACGAGCAGCACGCGCGACGCGCCGATGCCCGACACCTCGTGCAGGAACAGCGTGGTACCCGCCTTGCCGTCCATGTCGCCCGCCTTGATGACGCGCGTGAGCAGGCCCTTGGTGGCCGCGTCGATCTCCAGCGCGGCGCCCGACAGCGTTTGCGACTCGAACACACCGATCACGATGCAATCGGATTTCCCGGTCAGGAAACCGTTCGTCGAGCCTTTGGTCCAATCACAGGCTTTTATGCTAAAGTCCATCGCGCTTGTCCTCGGATAAAATCTGGGCTTAGGATGAAAGCCGCAATTATCCGCTATTTTTCCCGCGGCGGCTGCACCGGAGGCGTGACGGGAACGAACACCCCCGCGTCGCCGTGAGCGCCCCCTCTCGTCATCAACAATGATCTTTGAACGCTCCCTCCAGCGCGAGCTCGCGTACACGGCTGGCGCCGTGTTCATGGTTCTCCTCACGCTCGTGCTGACGACGATGATGATCCGCATCGTCGGCTTCGCGGCCTCGGGCGAGGTCGACCCGCGCGACGTGCTGGTCCTGATCGGCCTCACCGTGATCGGCTATCTGGCCATCATGCTCGTCGCGACGCTGTTCGTGTCGATCCTGTTCGTGCTCACGCGCTGGTACAAGGACTCCGAGATGGTCGTGTGGCTGTCCTCGGGCGTCAGTCTCACGCAATTCATCAAGCCGATCGGCATTTTCGCCACGCCGATCATCATCCTGATCATGTTCTTCGTGTTCGTCGGCTGGCCGTGGTCGAACCAGCAGAGCAAGCTGATCCGCGCGCGCTTCCAGCAGCGCGACGAAGTTTCGCTGCTCGCGCCGGGGCAGTTCCGCGAATCGCCGACCACGCACCGCGTGTTCTTCATCGAGAAGATGTCGCCCGACCAGGGGCATGTGGAAAACGTGTTCGTGACGAGCACCGAAGGCGGCAAGGTCAACGTCGTGGTGTCGAAGAACGGCCACATCGAGACGCACAAGAACGGCGACCGCTTCGTCGTGCTGGAAAACGGCCGCCGCTACGACGGCGAACCGGGCCACCCCGATTTCCGCATCATGGAGTTCGCGCGCTACGGCGTGAAGATCCAGAGCCAGCCGGTCGTCAATACGCCGACCACCACCGGCTTGCCGACGCTCACGCTGCTGCGCAATCCCACTAAAGAGAACCTCGCCGAATTCGCGTGGCGCGCGGGTCTTCCGTTGATCGCGATCAACCTGATGCTGCTCGCCATTCCGCTCGCGCACCAGAACCCGCGGCGCAGCCGCACGATCAACCTCGTGATGGCCGTGTTGATCTACCTCACTTATTCGAATCTGCTGAACGTCGTGCAGGCGTGGATCGAGCAGGGCAAGATGTCGTTCGGCGTCGGGCTCGTGATCCTGCACGTGATCGTGCTCGGGATCGTCGCGTTCATCTTCTGGATGCGGGTGCGCAACCGGCCGCTATTTACGCGCGCCATGTTCAGCCGTTCGCAGGGAGCCTGAGCGATGCGCATTTATGAAAGGTATTTCGCGCGTCAGATCTATCTCACGTTCGTGTTCATCCTGTTTGCATTTTCAGGTCTGTTCTTCTTCTTCGACCTGATCAACGAACTGAACTCGGTCGGCCACGGCAACTACAAGTTTCAGTACGCGGTGCTGCGCGTCGCGCTGCAAACGCCGTCGCGTTTCTACGAAATCATTCCGGTCGCGGCGCTGATCAGCGCGATCTACGTGTTCGCGCAGATGGCGGCGAACTCCGAATACACGATCTTCCGCGTATCAGGCCTCGCGACGAATCAGGCGCTGCGCTCGCTGCTGAAGATCGGCATTCCGCTCGTGATCGTCACCTATCTGATCGGCGAAGTGGTCGGCCCGTATACGGATCAGCTCTCCGAGCGCGTGCGGCTCGAGGCGCTCGGCTCGTCGGTGTCGAGCAACTTCCAGTCGGGCGTGTGGGTCAAGGACACGTTGACCGAGCGCGCCGACGGCGAGCAGGTCACGCGCTTCGTCAACGTCGGCGAGCTGAAGCCCGACGCGACGATCAGCAACGTGCGCATCTACGAGTTCGATTCGAAGTTCCGCCTGTCGAACATTCGCATCGCGAAGAGCGGCCGCTATCAGCCGCCGGGCCACTGGCTGCTGACCGGCGTGACCGATACGCAACTGCTCGACGTGGCCCCCGCTCCGGGTACGCCGGCAGATGCGCTCAATCCGGTCTATCGCGCGAAGCAGGTCACGCTGCCCGAGTATTCGCTGCGCTCGGAGCTGACGCCGCAGATCCTGTCGGTGCTGCTGGTGTCGCCGGACCGGATGTCGATGTTCAATCTGTTCCGCTATATCCAGCATCTGACCGAAAACCATCAGGACACGCAGCGCTATGAAATCGCGCTGTGGCGCAAGGTGCTGTATCCGTTCGCGGTGTTCGTGATGCTGGTGCTGTCGCTGCCGTTCGCGTATCTGCATACGCGCGCGGGCGTGGTCGGCATGAAGGTATTCGGCGGCATCATGCTCGGCATGAGCTTCCAGCTGTTCAACACGCTGTTCTCGCATATCGGCACGCTCAATACGTGGCCCGCGCCGTTGACCGCGGCGACACCTGGGCTCGTCTACCTCGTGCTGGGGCTCGTCGGGTTGAAGTGGGTCGACCGGCACTAACGCCAGTGCGTTGAGGGGCATCGTCAGGAGCTGATGCGATGGCTATGCACGGACTGATTCTGTTTGGCCACGGCGCGCGCGATGCGCGCTGGCGCGAGCCGTTCGAACGGCTCGCCGACAAGCTGCGCGCCGCGCGCGCGGCGACGGGCGAAGCTCCTGCGGTTACGCTCGCCTTTCTCGAACTGATGGAACCCGACCTGCCGACGGCCGTCGCGCAACTCGTCACGCAAGGCTGCGATGCGATCACCGTGGTGCCGGTGTTCTTCGGGCAAGGCGGTCATGTCCGCAAGGATTTGCCCGCGATTGTCGATCATTGCCGCGCCGCGCATCCCGGTGTGGAGATTCGCTGCGCGGTGGCAGTCGGCGAGGATGATTCGGTGCTGGATGCGCTCGCGCAGTATTGCTTGCGGCAGCTCTGATTTTTTCGTTCTGGTTGCTCAGATTCGCCGCTCTCGGGTCGGCCCTGCCGAGGATATTCAGGCCGCGACCAGCATCCCGTTCGACGCGCGCTTCGCCTCGGTCTGCCGCGCCGCGAACGCCTCGCCGATCATCAACAGACTCGGCTGCGACGCATCGACCCACCGCTGCGCTTCGCCGGCCGCAAGATCTTCCAATGTCAGCGTCAGCATGCGTTCGCGCTGCGTGCTGCACGCCTCGACGATCGCCACGGGCGTGGTCGCGGGCTTGCCAGCATCGATCAGTTGCTGCGCGATCTCGACGCCGCTGTCGCGGCCCATGTAGAACACCAGCGAATCGGCGTTGACCTGCTCGCGAATCTCGTCCGAACCGGGCGCGCGGCTGAACGTCGCGAGCGCGACGCTGCGCGACACGCCGCGCAGCGTCAGCGAACGCTTCAGCGTGGCCGCGCTCGCCAGCGCGGCGGTGATGCCCGGCACGACCTCATACTCGATGCCCGCGGCTTCGAGCGCGCGCATCTCTTCGTCGGCTCGGCCGAACAGCATCGGATCGCCGCCCTTCAAACGCACGACCACGTCGTGCTCCAAAGCCGCATCGACGATCTGCTTGTTGATGAACTGTTGGGCCGTCGATAGCTGGCCGCAGCGCTTGCCGACCGCAATGCGCTTCGCGCGCGCGGGCGCGTAGTCGAGCATCGCCGCCTCGACCAGCGCATCGTGCAGCACGACGTCGGCGGCGCCGAGCAGCCGCGCGCCGCGCACCGTAATCAGGTCCGCGGCACCGGGTCCCGCGCCGATCAGATAAACCTTACCCATTGACATCAACCTGTTCGTTGGAGCGTACGCGGCGGCGCGTTGCGCCGCCTGTGTGGCCCGTCCGTCGCCTGCTAGCCTTGCCGTGCTCAGGCGGAAAACGCGCGGATCATGCCGGCGGCGACCGTGTGGTTCGTCGCCTCGTCGATCAGCACGAACGCGCCGGTGCCCTGATGCGAGTCGTACGCGTCGCACACGAGCGGCTTCTGCAAGGTCAGCGCGACACGACCGATATCGTTCATCGCCAGTTCCTTGCGATCGGTCGCCTGCGACAGCGTATGGACGTCGAGCACTTCCCTGATCGCGCCGATCTTCGCGAACACCGTGCTGGTGGTCTGCTTCAGCAGATACTTGCGCTGCGTCGACAGCGGCGCGTCGTCGAACCAGCAGAGGTCCGCTTCGAGCTTCTTCGCCGGCTCCGGCGCCGCTTCGCGCAGCACGAAGGTGTCGCCGCGCGACACGTCGACGTCTTCGGTGAGACGGATCGTCACTGTCTGACCGGCGAACGCACGGTCCACCTGCGCGGTGCCGCCGACCACCGGCGCGATGATCTCCGCCACGGTCGCTTCGCGGTTGGCCGGCAGCACGACGATCGTGTCGCCGAGCTTCACTTCGCCCGATTCGACCCGGCCCATGTAGCCGCGGAAATCGTCGGCCCGGCTGCCGTCCTGGCGCGCGACCCACTGCACTGGAAAGCGCAGCGCCTCGCCGTTCGCGGTTTCGACCGGCAGCGCTTCGAGCACGTCGAGTAGAGGCTCGCCCGCATACCACGGCATGCGCTCGCTCGCCGTGACGATGTTGTCGCCCTTCAGCGCCGACACCGGCACGAAGCGCACGTCCTGCAGACCGAGGTGACGCGCGAGTTCGACGTAGGCGTCACGGATCTCGTTGAAGCGCGCTTCGCTGTAGTCGACGAGGTCCATCTTGTTGATCGCGACGATCACGTGCTGCAGACCGAGCAGCTTGACGATCGCGCTATGACGCTTGGTTTGCGGCAGCAGTTGCGCGACGCCGTTTTCGAACGTCACGCGCGTCGCGTCGACGAGAATGATCGCCGCATGCGCGGTCGACGCGCCCGTCACCATGTTGCGCGTGTACTGCTCATGGCCCGGCGTATCGGCGATGATGAACTTACGCTTGGCGGTGGCGAAGTAGCGGTAGGCGACGTCGATCGTGATGCCCTGCTCGCGCTCGGCTTCGAGGCCGTCGGTCAACAGCGACAGATCGATTTCATCGCCGACGGTGCGCTTGTTCTTCGCGCGCGACAGCGCCGAGAGCTGGTCGCTCAATACAGCCTTGCTGTCGTACAGCAGGCGGCCGATCAGCGTGCTCTTGCCGTCGTCGACGCTGCCCGCGGTGATGAAACGCAGCACGCCGAGGTCTTCTGGTTGATGAATACTGCTCATGGTTGCATTGCCCTCGTCGTGTGCTTAGAAATAACCCTGCTTCTTGCGCTGCTCCATCGCCGCTTCCGACACCTGGTCGTCCATCCGCGTCGCGCCGCGCTCCGTGATTTCGGTGACGGCCGTCTCGGCGATGATCTTCTCGACGTCGTCCGCGTCGCTTTCGACCGGGCACGTGCAGCTGATGTCGCCGACCGTGCGGAAACGCACGAGCGCCTGTTCGCTCGTCTCACCCTCGCGCATCGGCGTGAGCGGCGTGACCGGCACGAGCAGGCCGTTGCGGCGCACGATCTCGCGCTGGTGCGCGTAGTAGATCGACGGCAGTTCGAGCTGTTCACGCGCGATGTATTGCCACACGTCGAGCTCGGTCCAGTTCGAGATCGGGAACACGCGCATGTGTTCGCCGTTGTGCAGACGCGCGTTGTACAGACTCCACAGTTCCGGGCGCTGCGCCTTCGGGTCCCACTGGCCGAATTCGTCACGGAACGAGAAGATGCGCTCTTTCGCGCGGGCCTTTTCCTCGTCGCGGCGCGCGCCGCCGATCATCGCGGTGTAACCGTACTGCTCGATGGTTTCGAGCAGCGTCACCGCCTGCGCGGCATTGCGCGAATCCGTTTCGCGACGCAGACGCACGGTGCCGCGCTTGATCGAATCTTCAACATGGCCGACCACCAGTTCCGCGCCGATCTGTTGCGCGCGACGATCGCGGAAGCCGATCACTTCGTCGTAGTTGTGGCCCGTGTCGATATGCACGAGCGGGAACGGTAGCTGCGTTTTGCGGTTCGCACCGAGGCCGAACGCCTTCAGTGCGAGCGCGAGCACCACGACGGAATCCTTGCCGCCCGAAAACAGCAGCGCCGGCTTGCTGCATTCGGCGACCAGTTCGCGCAGGATGTGAATCGACTCGGCTTCGAGCCAATCGAGGTGATCCATCCGGTTGACCGTGTTGGCAAGCGGAGCGTTGACAGTGGAATCGAGCGTGGTGCTCATAGCGGGTCCTTCGTTGGTTCGTCCGGCAAGCGCTTCTCGCACGGGCGAAAATATTCAGATCGGTTTCGGCGATAATGCGCCGCAAGCTCGGTACGGCGCTCAGGCCGACGCGTTTTCGTTGCGCTCGACCGCAATCGGAGTAATCGCCGTGATATGCAAGCCGCATTCCTTCGTATCGCGCGACTCCCACCACCAGCGCCCCGCCCGGCTGTCTTCGCCGGGGCGGATCGCACGCGTACACGGCTCGCAGCCGATGCTCGGATAACCGCGCGCATGCAGCGGATTGACCGGCACGTCGAACGCACTAAGATAATCCCAGACTTCGGCTTCGGTCCAGTCCGCGAGTGGATTGAACTTGGCGATGTTGCGCGCGTCGTCGTGCTCTTCCTCGTGCAGCTCGGCACGCGTGACCGATTGCTCGCGACGCTGCCCGGTCACCCAGGCGCTGACCTCGGCAAGCGCGCGACTGAGCGGCTCGACCTTGCGGATCTCGCAGCAGCGCTTGCGCAGCTCGACGCTTTCGTAGAATGCGTTCAGGCCGTGCCCGTTCACATACTGCTCGACCGCGGCCGCCTGCGGATGAAACTGCTCGATGTCGTAGCCGTATCGCTCTTTCACGCGGTCGAGCATGCCGAGCGTTTCCGCATGCAGACGCCCCGTGTTCAGCGAAAAGATGCCGATCTTCACGCCGCGCGACAGGATCGCATGCGTGAGCAGCATATCTTCGGCCGCGAGGCTGCTCGCGAGCTTCACGTTCGCGTGACGCGCGGCGATCGAGTCGAGCAGCGCGTCGAGACGCTCGACCTTCGCTGCGAGCTCCGGGCTCAACGATTGGGCGGCGCTCATGCCGGGACCTTGGCGGCGCCAGCCTGCGCGGCACGGCGGCGGAACAGCGGCGACGTGTCCACGGCGCCCTGGTACTGCACGCTAAAGTCGTCGAACGCTTTCAACGCGTCGTTGATGTCCTTGTCGGCGCGCAGTGCATACGCGTCGAAGCCGCAGCGGAACATGAACGTGATCTGGTCGCGCAGCACGTCGCCGATCGCGCGCAGTTCGCCCTTGTAGCCATAGCGCTCGCGCAGCAGACGGCCGATGCTGTAGCCGCGGCCGTCGCGGAACACCGGGAAGTCCACGGCGATCAGCGCGAGCTTGTCGAAGTCGCCGGCGATATCCGCCGGTTCATTATCCGGCGCGAGCCATACGCCGATGTCGGCGGCGCTACGCGCAGCGACGAGCGCTTCACGCTCGGCCTGCCACAGCGCCAGCGGCACGATGACCTTGCCGGCCGGCAGTTCGCTCACTGCCGGCAAAGCGCCGTCTTCCGCGGCACGCACGACGCTCCAGTCGTCGTTGACGATCGCGCGATTCTTGATGATTGAAGCCATCTGTTCAGTATCCTTTCGCGGTTACGCGTGAGCCGGTTGACGCGCGGCGTACACGCGCTCCTTGAACGGCGCGATGCCGATGCGGGTGTACGTATCGATGAAACGCTCGCCTTCCTGGCGGTTTTCCACGAACGTATCGATCACCTTCGTCATCACGTCGGGCATTTCCTCGGCCGAGAACGACGGGCCGATCACACGGCCAAGGTGAGCGCCGGTCGCGCCGGTGCCCTGCTCGCCGCCGAGCGTCACCTGGTACCACTCGGAGCCGTCCTTGTCGACGCCCAGAATGCCGATGTTGCCGACGTGATGGTGACCGCACGCGTTGATGCAGCCCGAGATGTTCAGCGACACGTCGCCGAGGTCGTACACGTAGTCGAGATCGTTGAAACGTTCCTGGATCGCGAGCGCGATCGGAATCGACTTCGCATTCGCGAGCGAGCAGAAGTCACCGCCCGGGCACGAGATGATGTCGGTCAACAAGCCGATGTTCGGCGTCGCGAAACCCTGCGCCTTGGCCTTTTCCCACAGCGCGAACAGGTCGCGCTTCCTGACGTCGGCGAGGATCAGGTTCTGTTCGTGCGACACGCGGACCTTGCCGAACGAGTATTCGTCGGCCCAGTCGGCGACCGCGTCCATCTGCACGTCCGTCGCGTCGCCCGGCGCAACCGTGGTCGGCTTCAGCGACAGCGTGACCGACGCGTAGCCCGACACCTTGTGCGGACGCACGTTACGCTCGACCCAGCGCGCGAACGCGCGGTTTTCCAGCAGATGCTTTTCGAACGACGTATCGGTGTCCGGCAGCTTGTCGTAAGCGGGCGGCGCGAAGTATTGCGTCACGCGATCGACTTCGGCCTGCGTGAGCGTCGACGGGCCGTCCTTCAGGTGCTGCCACTCTTCTTCGACCTGCGCGGCGAACTTCTCCGGCGAGAGCGCCTTCACCAGAATCTTGATACGCGCCTTGTACATGTTGTCGCGGCGGCCGTAGCGGTTGTACACACGCAACACGGCTTCGCTATAGGTCAGCAGGTGCTGCCACGGCAGATCGCGGCGGATCACCGCGCCGACGATCGGCGTGCGGCCCAGACCACCACCGGCGAGGATGTCGGCCACCAGTTCGCCCTGCTCGTTCTTGCGCAGATACACGCCCATGTCGTGGATCTGCACGGCCGCGCGGTCTTCCTTCGAACCCGACACCGCGATCTTGAACTTGCGCGGCAGCCACGCGAATTCGGGGTGGAACGTCGACCATTGACGCAGGATTTCGGCCCACGGACGCGGATCGACGACTTCGTCGGGCGCGACGCCGGCGAATTGATCGGCGGTGATGTTGCGGATGCAGTTGCCCGAGGTCTGAATGCCGTGCATCTGCACCGAGGCGAGCTTGCGCAGAATCTCCGGCGTTTCTTCGAGCTTGATCCAGTTGTACTGGATGTTCGAACGCGTCGAGAAATGGCCGTAGCCGCGGTCGTGTTCGCGCGCGATCTGCGCGAGCACGCGCATCTGGTCGCTGCGCAAGTTGCCGTACGGAATCGCGATGCGGTGCATGTACGCGTGGCGCTGATAGTACAGGCCGTTCTGCAGGCGCAGCGGACGGAATTCCTCTTCGCTCAATTCGCCCGACAAGCGGCGGCGAACCTGATCGGCGTACTGCGCGACCCGTTCATCGACGATGGTCTGGTCGTACTGATCGTATTGGTACATTCGGGGGCCCCAATTTTTTCGAAACTTGTGACACGCGACCGTCCGGATCGGCCGCGGCTTGAATACCGTCTTTGTCAGCTAGCGCAAGCGAGCGTTTAGACCCATCGCTCATTTGCTTATAACAAATACAGATATCCATATTGAAAAAGATGGACAGATCGTAATAAACTCGCCTTATATTTCAAACGACTAAAAAATTCTTTTTATATGCGGCGAGGTTATATATGAACCTGCACCAATTCCGCTTCGTCCGCGAGGCTGTGCGGCAGAACTTCAACCTCACCGAAGCGGCGAAGGCGTTGTTTACCAGCCAGCCGGGCGTCTCGAAGGCGATCATCGAGCTGGAGGACGAACTTGGCGTCGAAATCTTCACCCGCCACGGCAAGCGCGTGCGCTCGCTGACCGAGCCGGGCCGCATCATATTGCAATCGATCGAAAAAATCCTGCAGGAAGTGGAAAGCCTGAGGCGGGTCGGCAAGGACTTCGCGGCGCAGGACCAAGGCAATCTGACGATCGCCGCCACCCACACGCAGGCGCGCTACTCGCTGCCCGCGGCGATCGCGGAGTTCAAGAAGCGCTTTCCGAAGGTTCACCTTTCAATTCTGCAAGGCAGCCCGACCCAGGTCGCCGAAATGGTGCTGCACGACCAGGCCGACCTCGCGATCGCGACCGAGGCGATCTCGAACTACAAGGATCTGGTGTCGCTGCCCTGCTTCCAGTGGCACCACGTCGCGGTGATGCAGCCCGACCATCCGCTGCTCGAGCGCAAGCTGCTGTCGCTCGACGACCTGACCCAGTACCCGCTGATTACGTACGACAACGCGTTCGCCGGCCGCACCAAGATCAACGAAGCGTTCCGCCTGCGCGGTCTGCATCCGGACATCGTGCTCGAGGCGATCGACGCCGACGTGATCAAGACCTACGTCGAGCTGGGCCTCGGCGTCGGCATCATGGCCGACATCGCCTTCAACGCCGAGCGCGACCGCCATTTGCGCGCGATGCCGGTCGGCCATCTGTTCGGCAGCAACGTGACGCGCGTCGCGCTGAAACAGGGCGCGTATCTGCGCAGCTACGTGTACACGCTCGTCGAGCTGCTGTCGCCGAGCCTGACCCGCAAGCTGATCGAGCAGGCGCTGAAGGGCGAACACGAAACCTATGAGCTTTGAACCGCTTCCATACCGCTCTCTCGCTACGGAGACCTTCCGATGAAGTTGCATAACAATAAAGTACGCAACACCCTGCGCGGCCTCGCGGCCGCGGCGCTGCTCGTCGCCGGCGCGGCGCACGCCGACCTGAAAGTCGGCATCGATCTGTCGTACACCGGACCGGCCGCCGTGATCGGCATCACGAGCAAGAACGCGATGCTGATGTGGCCGCAGACGATCGCCGGCCAGAAAGCCGACTACATCTTCCTCGACGACGCGTCCGACCCCGGCAACGCCGTGCGCAACATCCGCAAGCTGATCGACGAGGACCACGTCGACGTGATCGTCGGCCCGAACATCACGCCGGCCGCGATGGCCGCGCTCGATCCGGTCGCCGACAGCCAGACGCCGATGATCACGCTGATCGGCTCGGCCGTCGTCGTCGAGCCGCAGGAAGGCAAAAAGATCTGGGCCTACAAGATGGCGCAGACCGATAGCGCGATGGCCGACGTGATGACGCGCTACATGTCGAACCACGACGTGAAGACGGTCGGCTTCATCGGTTTCGCGGATGGCTACGGCGAAAGCTGGCTCAACGAGTTCCGCAAGTTCGCTGCGCTGCGCCATATCCAGCTGGTCGCGACCGAGCGCTACAACCGCACCGACGCGAGCGTGACCGGCCAGATCCTGAAGCTGATGGCCGCGAAGCCCGACGCGATCCTGATCGCCGGTGCGGGCACCCCAACGGTACTGCCGCAGCGCACGCTGATCGAGCGCGGCTACAAGGGCCCGATCTATCAGACGCATGGCATCGCGACGCCGGAGTTCATCAAGCTCGGCGGTAAAGACGTGGAAGGCACGCTGTTCCCGACGCAACCGGTCGTCGTCGCGCGCACGCTGCCGGCCGATCATCCGTCGAAGAAGGCGGCGCTCGCGTTCGTCGACGCGTACGAGGCGAAGTACGGCCCCGGCAGCGTCACGCAGTTCGCGGGCGACGCGGCCGGCGTGTACCCGCGCCTGCGGGACGCCGTCGCGCGCGCGTTGAAGACCGCGCAGCCGGGTACGCCGGCGTTTCGCGTCGCGTTGCGCGACGAGCTCGAACACGCGCATGAGCTGGTGGTGCCGAACGGGGTCGTCAATACGAGCCCGAAGGATCACGTCGGTCTCGATCAGCGGGCGAGCGTGATGGGCACCATCAAGAATGGCAAGTTTGTTTACCTGAGCCAGTAATCTGGCATCGGGGCGCCGATCAGGCGCCCCTGACGGCGGCTTCGCGAATGTGGAAGCAGCCGTTCGTGCAGCGGGCACCCCATCCGCTTCCATTCGCCTTTCGGTAGAACTTCCCTCACAGCGCGTCCGCACGATCAGCCACACCGCGCCAGCGAATGCCTACACTGCATGGATCCGCTTCTCCGTTGGCGCATTGCACGCACGCGACGCATGCTGCGTCTCGGTCAACGCGTTGCCCGTGACGCAGACCTGATCACGCGAACGCTGCCGGAGCACAACATCCGCACGGGAGGCATGATGGCCACCGCTTCGATCGCAGAGAACGCCAGCGCTGGCATCGTCACCGTTGCAAGCACCCATACGGGCGACGCGACCGCCGAGCGTCTTCAAACCTTGATTCTGGAGCGAGGGCTGACGGTTTTCGCGTGCATCGATTTCAGCGGTGACGCTGGGCGCGAGGGACTGTCGATGCCGTTCAGCCGGCTCCTGATCTTCGGCAATCCCAAAGCCGGTACACCGCTGATGCAACTCGCGCCGACCGCCGCGCTCGATCTTCCTTTGAAGGTGCTCGTCTGGGAGGACGCGGACGGCCGTGCGTGGCTATCGTTCAACTCGACGGCCTATCTTCGTGAGCGGCATGGTCTGCCGGACGACTTGATGAAGCCGGTGAGCGGTGTGGCCGCCCTCGTCGATGCGGCCGCGCGGTAACGCGTCGAACCAAGGAGACCGTTATGTCCATGCACGCTCTGATCCTCAGCCAATACAACGGCCCGCTCGAATACACGACGCTGCCTCGCCCGGAACCCGCTGCCGGCCAGGTCCTGGTGCGCGTCGCCGCGAGCGGCCCCAATCCGCTCGACATCAAGATTCGCGCGGGCGAGGCCGCGCACGCGCAACACCCGTTGCCGCTCGTCCTCGGTATCGACCTCGCGGGCACGGTGGAGGCGCTCGGCGATGGCGTCGGCGGGTTCGCTGTCGGCGACAACGTGTATGGCATGACCGGCGGCGTCGGCGGCATCCAGGGGTCACTCGCCGAGTACGCCGCGGTCGATGCCGCCCTGCTCGCCCATGCGCCGCGCAATCTGTCGATGCGCGAGGCCGCCGCGTTGCCGCTCGCGTTCATCACGTCGTATGCGGGTATCGTCGATCGCGCGCATCTGCAAGGCGGAACCAAAGTGCTGGTCCAGGGTGGCGCCGGAGGGGTCGGCCACATCGCCGTGCAACTGGCGCGCGCGCTCGGCGCCGACGTCTATGCAACCGCAAGCGCACACAATGCCGAGCTGGTTCGGCGGCTCGGCGCGACACCGATCGACTACCGCGCGCAGACGGTCGAACAGTATGTGGCGAGTTTGACCGATGGCGAAGGATTCGATCTGGTCGTCGATACGGTAGGGGGGGCCTCGCTCGATGCGTCGTTTGCCGCGGTCCGGCACTTCGGGCATGTGGTCAGTGCGCTTGGCTGGGGGACGCATGCGCTTGCGCCGCTGTCGTTTCGTGAAGCCAGCTATTCAGGGATCTTCACGCTGTATCCGTTGCTGACCGGTCGATATCGCGCGCACCTCGGCGAGATGATGCGCGAAGCGACGCGGCTCGTGGAAAGCGGCGCGCTCGCGCCCGTGGTCGATGACACACGGTTCGATTTGCGCAGCGCGGATGAGGCCTATCAGCTCGTTGCCAGTGGGACTGGACGTGTGAAGGTGGTGGTCGACGTGGATACCGTGCAACGCTGACCCGGTCACGAACAACCCATCGAAATCAGCGCCGTCACCCGACTCAGGTATGCTGGGCCCTTTGTAACCGCTTCCGTTCAAGGGGAGACCATGCGGCGCGTTGTATTCAATCAGAAAGGTGGCGTAGGCAAATCGACCATCGTCTGCAACCTGGCGGCCATCAGCGCGAGCGAAGGGCTGCGCACGCTGGTGATCGACCTCGATGCCCAGGCGAATTCGACCCAGTACCTGCTCGGCGCCCAGGCGAGCGAGGTCAACCCCACTGTCGCGGGCTTCTTCGAAACCGCGCTCGGCTTCAGCTTCAAACCCGTGGAAGCGACCTCGTTCATCCATCCGACGCGCTTCGAGAATCTCGACGTGATGCCCGCCCATCCGGACCTCGACACGCTGCACGGCAAGCTCGAATCGCGCTACAAGATCTACAAGCTGCGCGACGCGCTGAACGAACTCGACATGTACGACGCGATTTACATCGACACGCCGCCCGCGCTGAACTTCTACACGCGCTCGGCGCTGATCGCCGTCGAGCGTTGTCTGATTCCGTTCGACTGCGACGACTTCTCGCGTCGCGCGCTCTACACGCTGCTCGAAAACGTCAAGGAGATCCAGCAGGATCACAACGACGCGCTGCAGGTGGAGGGCATCGTCATCAACCAGTTCCAGCCTCGCGCGAGCCTGCCGCAGAAGCTCGTCGACGAACTGATCGGCGAAGGCTTGCCGGTGCTGGGGTCGCGCTTGTCATCGTCGGTGAAGATCCGTGAGTCGCATCAGCTGGCGACACCCGTCATTCATCTCGATCCGGGGCATAAGCTCGCGCAGGAGTATCGGGCGTTGCATCGGGAGCTGAGCGAGTAAGCCGGAGCGCGGCGCCGAAGCGCGAGCGCGAGCCACCCTTCTCCGCTGTCGCTGAGCGGGTCGTGGTTCATCGCGTGTTTTCGTCCATAGTCCCCAACCGCATACCGTCGGCAAAATTGTTAAAGTAACGCTCTCGTCAATCAGCCGCCGCAGTCCCCATCATGCGCACCACCCGAGCCATCCACGCCGTCGAGCGCCTGAAAACGCGCAGCGGCAACCCGCGCTTCGCCGCGATCAGTCTGTCCGGCGGCCTGTTCTATCTGGTCGACAAATCGAGCGGAGTCGACCAGAAAGTGTCCGACCCGCTGACGCTCGACGACTTCGTCAAGTTCGTCGACGCGTACGGCCCGCAGAAGCCGCGCAAGGCCAGCAAGCTCGATATCGCGTTCGAAGCGCAGATCAAGAAAAGCAAGGGCGGTTGACGCCCCGGCAGCTTCGCCGACCTGGCGTTTTGTTGCAACGCTTCATGCCCCTTCCATCTGCACCCACCGCCCATCCGCCGCACTGCTTTTCAGCACCGCCTCGATAAACCGCAAACCGTCGACGCCATCATCGACCGTCGTCAACAGCAGGCTCTCGGCTGGCGGCGCGCGACCATCGTTCAACGCATCGATCTGCAACGCCGCATCCTGGTACAACTGCGCGAACGCTTCCAGATAGCCTTCCGGATGCCCGGCCGGCACGCGCGTCGCATGCGCGGCAACCTGACTTTTCACCCGAGCGCGCGTCAATCGTTCGGCAGCGCCGCCCAACGGCGTGAACCACAAGGCGTTCGGCTCCTCCTGATCGAACGCGAGTCCCGCCTTCGTGCCATACACGCGCAAGCGCAGCGCGTTCTCCGCGCCGCTCGCCACCTGGCTCGCCCACAACATGCCGCGCGCGCCGTTCGCATAACGCAGCATCGCCTGCACGTGATCGTCGACACGACGCCCCGGTACGAACGTGTGCAACTCGGCCGACAGCGCGCGCGGCATCATCCCCGTCACGAAAGCGGCCAGTTGATACGCGTGCGTGCCGATATCGCCGAGGCACCCGGCCGGCCCCGCCAACGCCGGATCGGTGCGCCAGCCCGCCTGCCTGTTCGCGCCGCCTGTTTCGACCGGCTCGGCGAGCCAGTCCTGCGCATATTCGACCTGCACGACGCGAATCTCGCCCAGTTCGCCACGTTCGACCAGCTCGCGCGCATGCCGCACGAGCGGGTAGCCCGAATAGGTATGCGTCAATGCAAACAGCCGCTTTTTTGACTGCGCGAGCTTCGCGAGCGCTTCGCCTTCGGCGAGCGAAACCGCGAGCGGCTTGTCGCAGATCACGTGGATACCGGCTTCGAGAAACGCCGTCGCGACCGGCGCGTGCAGATGATTCGGCGTGACGATCGCGACCGCGTCGATGCCATCCTCGCGCGCGGCCTCGGCGCGCGCCATCTCGCGCCAATCCGCGTAGCTGCGCGCGATGCCCGCTTCGACGGCGCTCGCCCGCGCGCGCTCGGAATCGGACGACAACGCGCCCGCCACCAGTTCGAAACGATCGTCGAGCCGCGCGGCGATCCGATGCACGGCGCCAATGAACGCGCCCTGCCCGCCGCCGACCATCCCCAGCCTGAGCCTTCTTCGCTGCATTGTTTGCGCTCCCATGTGTTGCGTCGGCTGTCACCGCCCGGCCGTCAGATGCCGAGCACGCTTTTTAACTGCGCGGTATCGACACCGCTTCCCGCGAAGTCATCGAACGCACGCCCGGCCACGCGGATGATGTGCCGGCGAATGAACTCCGCGCCTTCGCGCGCGCCGTCGTGCGGATGCTTCAATGCGCATTCCCATTCGAGCACGGCCCAGCCCGGAAAATCGAACTGCGCCAGCTTCGAGAAGATCGCGCCGAAGTCGATCTGCCCATCGCCGAGCGAGCGAAACCGCCCCGCGCGTTCGACCCAGCCGCTGTAGCCGCCGTACACGCCCTGCTTGCCGGTCGGACGAAACTCCGCGTCCTTCACATGAAACGCCTTGATGCGCTCGTGGTAGATATCGATGAACGCGAGATAGTCGAGCTGTTGCAGCACGAAGTGGCTCGGATCGTACAGGATGTTCGCGCGCGGATGCTGATCGACCGCCGCGAGAAAGCGCTCGAACGTCACGCCGTCGTGGAGGTCTTCGCCCGGATGCAGTTCGTAGCAGACATCGACGCCGGCCGCGTCGAACGCATCGAGAATCGGCGTCCAGCGGCGCGCGAGCTCTTCGAACGCGGCTTCGACGAGACCGGCCGGCCGCTGCGGCCACGGGTACAGATACGGCCACGCGAGCGCGCCCGAAAACGACACGTGCGTGCTCAGGCCCAAACGACGCGACGCCTGCGCCGCGAGCTTCATCTGCGCGATCGCCCATTCGGTGCGCGCCGCCGGATTGCCGCGCACCTGCGGCGCGGCGAAGCCGTCGAACAGCGTGTCGTAAGCCGGATGCACGGCGACCAGTTGCCCTTGCAGATGGGTCGATAGTTCGGTGATCGCGACGCCCGCGTTGTCGACGCTCTCGCGCAGTTCGTCGCAATACGCGTCGCTCGCGGCCGCCTTGTCGAGATCGATCAGGCGCGGGTCGCACGGCACCTGGATGCCCTTGAAGCCGAGACCCGCGGCCCAATCCGCGAGATGCGCGAGGTTGTCGAACGGCACGTCGTCGCCCACGAACTGCGCGAGAAAAATCGCCGGCCCTTTGATGGTTTTCATCGTACGGTTCCTCGAACTTTGCGCGCGGGCCGCGCCCGCGCGTGCTAGACGATGCTCGGCGCGCCGCTCAGAACGGCGAGTCGGGGAAATAGAACTGCTGGGCGTTTTCCTTCGTGATCAGCACCGACGGAATGATCGTGGTCGCCGGCAGCTTGTCGCCTTTCAGCCGCGCTTCGGCCGTCAGCTTGATCGCGTCGTAGATGAATTTCGGCGAGTACGACACGTCGGCCTTGATCATCGGCGCGCCGTCCATCACGTTCTTCACCATGCCCTTCGAGCCCGCGCCGCCGAACACGATCTTGATGTCGTTGCGCTTCGCCTGATCGATCGCCTTCAGCACGCCGACCGCCATGTCGTCGTCGGCGGCCCATACGGCGTCGATGTGCTTGAAGCGCGTCAGGTAGTCCTGCATCACCTTGAACGCGTCGTCGCGATTCCAGTTCGCGTACTTCGCATCGAGAATCTTGATGTCCGGATAGTTTTTCATCACGCCGGTGAAGGCGGTCCAGCGCTCGTTGTCGAGCGTGGTCGGAATGCCGCGCAGCGCGACGACGTTGCCCTTGCCGTCGAGCGCCTTCGCCAGGTACTCGGCCGGAATCTTGCCGAACGCGGTGTTGTCGCCGGCCACGTAGGCGTCCTGCGCGCTCGTGTTCGTCAGGCCGCGATCGACCACCGTCACGTACACGCCTTTCTTCTTCACCTGCTCGACCGGCTGTGTCAGCGTCGCCGATTCGTACGGGAAGATCACGAGCGCGTTGATCTTGTTGACCGTCACGAGATCCTGCAACTGGTTCGCCTGCTCGGGCGCGTTGGCGGCCGTTTTCACGATCACTTTCAGATCCGGATGCGCCTTCTCGAGATCCGCCTTCGCCTTGTTCGCCCACCAGACGATGCCGCCGGTGAAGCCGTGATCGGCCGTCGGAATCGCGACGCCCAGCGTGACCTTGTCGTCGGCGCGCGCCGCGCCGCTCGTGCCCAGTATCCCCAACGCCAGCACGCCGGCGCCGATCGCTCGAATGACTTGCTTCATGGTGTGTGTCTCCAATCATGAGGCGTTCGCTCGCCTCGATTTTTCGGACCTGCCGTTGGTTTACCGCGCCTGCTTTGCTACGCCTGCTTCGCTGCGATTTGTTCAGCGCGCTTTTTTCACCGCGCTCGCGCCGCCTGGAAGTGCGCGGCTAGCGCCGCCCACGCTGCACGAACGCGACGAAAATAATCACGACGCCCTGCACCGCCGCGTTCAGATACACGCTGATGATGCTGGTCAGGTTCAGGATGTTCGCGATCACCGACAGCAGGATCGCGCCGATCACGGTGCCGATTACGCGCCCCTCGCCGCCCTTGAGCGCGGTGCCGCCGACCACCACCGACGCGATCGCTTCGAGCTCCCACAACAGGCCCGTGGTCGGCGTGGCGGAGCCGAGGCGCGGCACGTAGAGCACGGTGGCCACGCCCACGCAAATCCCCAGCAGCACATAAGTGACGATCTTCACCGTATCGACGCGAATCGCCGCATAACGCGCGACCTGTTCGTTCGAACCGATCGCCTGCACATGCCGGCCGAACGCGGTGCGATTGAGGATCAGCGCGCCGCCGGCCGCGACCACGAGAAACACCCAGATCGGCACCGGCACGCCGAACAGGCTCGCGTAATAGACGGGACCGTAGAGGTCCGATAGAGAATCATTGAGCGTCAGCGCGCCGCCATCGGCCAGCCATGTCAGCACTGCGCGAAAAATCCCGAGCGTGCCCAGGGTGACGATGAACGGCTCGATGCGCCCTTTGGTGATCAACAGCCCATGCGCGCAGCCGAACAGCGCGCCGAGCACGAACGCCGCGACGATGCCGATCGTCACGATCACGAGCGGCGGCAACGCATGACCGGCGGCGCCCGCCGCGAGCCCGTTCATCAGCCAGATCATGATGCCCGCGATCAGCGCGGCCATCGAGCCGACCGACAGATCGATGCCGCCCGAGATGATCACGAAGGTCATGCCGACCGCGATGATGCCGATGAACGACGTGCGCGTCAGCACGTTCATCAGGTTGTCGAGCGTCGCAAAGTCGCGATTGAGCAGCGTGCCGACGATGCACAGCACGATCAGCCCGGCGAGCGGCCCGAGCGTGTAGAGCCGCTGCGCGACGCGCAGCGCGCGCCGTGATTGCACGGCTTCAGTGGGTGCCGGTCGCATGAGCGATCAACTCCTGTTCAGTCAGATGCTCGAGCGTCAGCGTCGCTTGCAGATGTCCCGCGCGCATGACGGCGACGCGATGGCACAAGCCGATCAACTCGATCAGTTCGGATGAAATGACGATCACCGCGCGGCCCTGCGCGGCGAGACGATGAATCAGGAAGTAGATGTCGCGTTTCGCGCCCACGTCGACGCCGCGCGTCGGCTCGTCGAGCACGATCACGTTCGGGTCGGGCTGCAGGAACTTCGCAAGCGCGAGCTTCTGCTGGTTGCCGCCCGACAGCATGCGCGCGCGGCTCGACAGGTCGCCGGTACGAATGCCGAATTCGCCGACGGCCTTCTGCAAGGCCGCGCGCCCCGCTTTCATGTCGAGCAGCGGGTGCGCGTAGCGTTCGAGCGTCATCAGCGTGACGTTGTCCTGCAGGCTCAGGTCGACGTGCAGACCCTTGCCCTTACGGTCCTCGCTCAGATACGTGAGACCGTGGCGCATCGCGTCGCGCGGGTTCTTCAGATCGACTGCCCGGCCGGCGATTTCAATCGTGCCGCCCGTGCGTTTGCGCAAGCCGAGGATCGCCTCGAACGCCTCGGTGCGGCCCGCGCCGACGAGGCCCGCGAAACCGAGCACTTCGCCCGCGCGCACCTCGAAGCTCAGATCCTCGACCCAGTCGGGCACCGTCAGGCCGTTCACACGTAACGCGATCGGCGTGTCGGCGGGCACCGTCTGCTTGTCGGGGAACATGTCGGACACGTCGCGCCCGACCATCAGGTTCGCCATCTGCTGACGCGCGAGCCCCGCGGTTTCACCGCGCGCGACGAAGCGGCCATCGCGCATCACGATCACTTCGTCGGTGATGCGCTCCACTTCATCGAGCTTGTGCGAGATGTAGACGATCGTCACGCCATCGGCCTTGAGCTTCAGCATCAGCGCGAAGAGCCGTTCGGTCTCGGCGGGCGTCAGGGTCGCGGTCGGCTCGTCCATGATCAGGAGACGCGCACGGCGCGACAGCGCCTTCGCGATCTCGACCATCTGCTTTTCCGCGACGATCAGCTCGCGCACCTTCGTGTCCGGCGCGCGCTCGAGCCCGACCTGCGCGAGATAGCGCGCGGCGTCGCTGCGCATCGCGGCATCGTCGACTAACCAGCCGCGGCGCTTCTCGTGACCGAGGTACATGTTCTGCGCGATCGTCAGATGCTCGGCGAGGTTGAACTCCTGGTGGATCAGCACGATGCCCTGCGCCTCGGCGTCGCGTGAGCCGGCGAAGCGCTGCGCGTGGCCGTCGACCAGCACGCTGCCTGACGTTGCCGTTTCATAGCCGGCGAGGATTTTCATCAGCGTCGACTTGCCCGCGCCGTTCTCGCCGAGCAGACCGTAGATGCGGCCGGGTGCGAGTTCGAAGCTCACGCCGTGCAGCACGCGCACGGGCCCGAAGTCCTTGCGGATGTCGTCGAAACGGATCGCGAGGCTCATGGCTCACGCACTCCCGCGGATCACGAGGCGATGCGGCAGCAGCACGCCCGGCACGTTGGCCTGCGGATTCGCGAGGCGTTGCAGCAGCAGACGCGCGGCGGTCTCGCCGAGCTCGCGCATCGGCTGCGCGATCGTCGTGAGCGGCGGATCGATCTGCGCGGCGAGCGAGATGTCGTCGAAGCCGGCCACGGCGACGTCGTCGGGCACGCGCTTGCCGACGCTGCGCAAGCCGTGGATCGCGCCGATCGCGAGCGTGTCCGACACCGCGAAGATCGCGCTCGGCGCATCGGGCTGCCGCATCAACGCAGCCGCGGCCGACGCACCCGCTTCGTAATCGAGGCTGTTCAGATTCATGCGCCAGCGCGGGTCGGGCGCGATGCCCGCGTCGCTCAAGGCGTCGAGGTAGCCCTGCTGACGCTGGCGCGCATACAGATAGTCGACGTCGGAATTGATCAAGCCGATGCGCCGGTGGCCGCGCGTGAGCAGGTGGCGCACCGCGTCGCCGGCCGCGCGGTAGTTGTCGATGCCGACGTAGGGCACGCCCATCTGCGGATCGAACTCGCAGCACGCGACCCACGGCAGCGCCTGCGACGCTTCGCCGAGCGCCTGCTGGATCGTCGCCGGATCGAGGCAGATCGCGCCGTCCGCGCGGCGCCGCCGCAGCATGTCGAAGTAGCTGCGCTCACGCCCCGGGTCCGCGCCGGTGTCGCATAGCAGCATGAAATAGCCGTGCTGACGCGCGACGCTGTCGATACCGCGCACGATCTCCGCGTAAAACGGATTGCCGAAGTCCGGCACCATCGTCAGCAGCAGGCGGCTTTCGGCGGTGCGCAGATTGCGCGCAAGTTCGTTGACGCGGTAGCCGCTCGCGTTGATCGCGGCGAGCACCCTGTCGCGGGTAGCGGGCCGCACGTTCTCGTGGCCGTTCAGCACGCGCGACACCGTCGCGACCGACACGCCCGCCTGCTCGGCCACGCCGGCGATCGACGGCCCGTCGGCCGCGCGCGGCGAGCGCCTCTGCGGCTGCGGTTGCGGTTGACTGCTCGCGCCGGACACCAGGGCCGGCGACGATCGGGACGGCGTTCGGGACGGCGTTGGGGACACACGACCTCGCAGCAAAAATGTAATCGATTACATTTTGTGGCGATGGCGATGCGAATCGCAAGGACGGATCGCTAGGGATTAACACGGGGGCCACCCGGCCTGTCGCTTGCCCGCGAGCAGCCGGCGCGAGTCCGCCATTTGATACAATCCCGCAGTTCCCCTGACGCGGCTTGCGATGCGAATACCTTGCTCCGAAGCCGCGGCCGCCGGCAATCCGCCGGGGCCGGGTCAGGACAAAAGTCTGCGGCAGCCGCCGCCCGCTCGCCAAACCAAAACCGCCGAATCCACCATGAACATCGAGCAAGCGCGTTTCAACATGATCGAACAGCAGATCCGCCCCTGGGAAGTGCTCGACCAGGACGTGCTGAATCTGCTGTCGATCGTCAAACGTGAGAATTTCGTCCCCGCCGCTTACCGCGACCTGGCTTTTGCCGACTTCGAAGTGCCGCTGCCGGCCGGCCAGCACATGCTGGCGCCGCGCGTCGAGGCGCGCGTGCTGCAGGAACTCGCGGTGAAGAAGCACGAAAGCGTGCTGGAAATCGGCGCGGGCTCGGGTTACATGGCGGCGCTGCTCGCGCATCGCGCGCAACACGTGTTGACCGTCGACATCGAACCGGAACTGGCCGAGTTCGCGAAGAGCAACCTGATCGCCAACGGCGTGCTGAACGTCGAAGTCGCGACCGGCGACGCCGCGCGCGGCTGGACCGGCGCGGCACCGTACGACGTGATCTGCGCGTCGGGCGGTCTGCCGGTGCTGCCGCAGGAAATCCTCGAACAGCTGAAGGTCGGCGGCCGTCTCGCGGCGTTCGTCGGCGGCGCGCCGGTGATGAAGGCGCAGATCATCACGCGCATCGACGAGAAGCAATACCGCATCTCCGACGTGTTCGAAACCTATGTCGAGCCGCTCGCCAATGCGGTGCAGCCGGCGCGGTTCAGGTTCTAAGCGGCTCTTTTTCGCTGCGCTTCGCGCTGTATTGTTGATCTGGACGGGCGGCGAGTAAGCCGCCGTCCCCACGAACTGGATGTCTCGCTGATGCAAAACCTGACCGCTCCCGCACTCGCCGAATGGCTCGCCGATACCTCGCGCCCCGCACCCGTGCTGCTCGACGTACGCGAGCCGTGGGAACTGCAAACGGCGTCGATCGCCGGCATCGTGTCGATTCCGATGCGCGAGATTCCCGCGCGCAGCGAAGAACTCGATGACGACGCGCAGATCGTCTGCATCTGCCATCACGGTGCGCGCAGCGCGCAGGTCGCGATGTTCCTCGAATCGCGCGGACACACCAACGTGTTCAATCTGCAAGGCGGGATCGACGCGTGGTCGCGTCAGGTCGATCCGTCGGTTCCGACTTATTGAGATTTACCGCGCGGTAGCGCATTGAAGCGGCGCAAGGGCTGATGGTCTTTGCGCCGTTTGTCTTTGGTGCTGCGCACGCTCGCTAGAGCAGCCAAAATTTTGGGCCGTCGCCCATGTACGGACAACCTGTCGCACGGTGATTATCTGATCGCTGCCGATCCGGGCAGCGACTTCATATAGATCGTCGACAATACCTATGTCCTTGTCCGTGTTTGAGATGCACTCCGTGGAGCTGCGCTGTCAGAGGCCCTTGGGTGCTTGTTATGTAATCTGTGACGAGTGGCATTACAAGGCGTGCCTGAGGAAGGCCGCCGACCTCGAGAGGGCCAAAGCAGATACCAGGGAATTTCTCGGTATCGCCGGACTGAACCATAGCGGGTGGGAACGGGACCAGGATCTGATCAAAAGCATTGGGAGGCGTCTGTCCCTACCGTTTCAAGCTTTCCGAGGCCGTGACCCTGACACCGATGGCTGGTGGGTCATCAATGCGCTTCTCGCAGAGGTGCGGCGGGGAGGCCTGCTTGCCGTCAAAGGCCGTCGTGCTGACCTGTTTCCGCAAACCCATAGCACGCCGCTGAGGAATTTTGCGGTGAGGGCAGCCGATCTGCCGAACGACAGACTCATGCGGTCCGGCCCGTACGATCAGCTCACGCGGCAAGTCCCGTTGTTCGTCGCACCTGCCGCCGCGTCTGGTCGCAGCAGCGACGGCAGTCTGCTCGATGTCGCTGTCGCCGTGATCGGTGCGCGAGCCGGCGATGGAGACGCATCGACGCTGCCTGGTGACGCGCAGCCGTTCGAATACCAGTCGGGTATCGCTGATGTTGACTCATTCGACATTGCCAAAACTCCAAACGAGGGCGAGCCGGGAACGTGGTACACGAATCCGGGCAGTGGGCAGATGCGGCTATTCGGAGATGATGGGAAACCTGTTGTAGACCTGGATTTCGACCATTTTCACAATGGCATGAAACCGCACGCACATAACTGGAATGGCAGCGCGCGAGACGGTGGGGGCTTGGTTGTACCCTTCAGTCCTTGGAACCCCTGATGGATGGATGACTCAAGATGAAAATCATTGAACAGTACGTATCATTTCACGACTGGTACCTGCTCGGTATAGCAGCGGACATGGACAAGGAGGTTGTCGAACTTCGTCTGATGTTCGATAACAAGAAAGACCGAGTACGGCTGTTGTTCAGCGGGGCCACCCGATGTTGGGCCAACGACTTTCTGATACAGAACATCGTCTACTCAATCAAGGTGCTAACCGATTTCAATTCGGATGAGTACCGGAAGGCACTAGCCTCGCTGGACAAAGCTTACTCGTGGGGGAAAGGGAAGCCGTTGAAAAACATTGCGGTCCTTGAGGCCACACTAGGCGCTGAATTACTTATAGAGTTTGATTCCCTTGAAGTAGAACCCGAATCATCGGTTTAGGATACTGGCACGATAGCAATGCCCCATCCACTGTATGACCTGCGACAGACTTGATATGCCAGGATTCACTCTTCCCTAAGCCGCCAACGACCTGTCGGCTCTCCCTGTTCGGCATCGGCGGTCTTTCAGTCCACCCAAACCCCACGTCATGCACAAAGACGCGGCGCCCCGATGCCGCCCATGCACCGCCGATGCCCCACGCGCGCCAGCGGCGCTTCGCTGGCGGCAAAGTGCGCTTCGTCGCGGCGCGACACGCACCCGAACGAGGCGCGGCGCGCGCGACTGCACCACTTTCGCGCCGCGGCATCGATGGCTCGACGCGCCGCCCTCGCGCCGATAGCCGCGCCGCAACGGGCATCGCACGCGCATCGCACCGAATGTGTCACATGGCATGTGCCTTGCAGTAGACGATCGGCTAGGCGTGCGAGCTCAGCCAGGCTGGCTGAAATCGACACTCATAAACAGTGACCATCAATGACAAGGGGAAAGCACATGAAACGTCGCAGTCTGTTGAAGTTCGGCTCCATGTCCGGCGCGCTCGCGCTCGCGGGCCGTGTGCCGTTCGCGCACGCGCAGTCCGATAGCGGCCCGATCAAGGTGGGCATCCTGCATTCGCTGTCCGGCACGATGGCGATCTCCGAAACGTCGCTGAAAGACACCGCGTTGATGACGATCGCCGACATCAACAAGAACGGCGGTGTGATGGGCCGTCAGATCCAGCCGGTGGTCGTCGACCCGGCGTCGAACTGGCCGCTGTTCGCCGAGAAGGCGCGCCAGCTTCTGACGCAGGACAAGTGCGCGGTCGTGTTCGGCTGCTGGACCTCGGTGTCGCGCAAGTCGGTGCTGCCGGTGTTCGAGGAGCTGAACGGCCTGCTGTTCTATCCGGTGCAGTACGAAGGCGAGGAAATGTCGCGCAATGTGTTCTATACGGGCGCTGCGCCGAACCAGCAGGCGATTCCCGCGACCGAATACCTGATGAGCGCCGAAGGCGGCGGCGCGAAGCGCTTCTTCCTGCTCGGCACCGACTATGTGTATCCGCGCACGACCAACAAGATCCTGCGCGCGTTCCTCAAATCGAAGGGCGTGCAGGAAGCCGACATTCAGGAGGTCTATACACCGTTCGGCCACAGCGACTATCAGACCATCGTCGCGAACATCAAGACCTTCTCGCAAGGCGGCAAGACCGCGGTGATTTCGACCGTGAACGGCGATTCGAACGTGCCGTTCTACAAGGAGCTCGGCAACCAGGGGCTGAAGGCGTCGGATGTGCCGGTCGTCGCGTTCTCGGTCGGCGAAGAGGAGCTGCGCGGCATCGATACGAAGCCGCTCGTCGGCAATCTCGCGGCCTGGAACTACTTCATGTCGTTGCGCAATCCGACCAACGAGAAGTTCAAGAAGCAATGGGCCACGTGGGTCAAGGACAACAACCTGCCGGGCGGCACGAAGCGCGTGACCAACGATCCGATGGAAGCGACCTTCGTCGGCATGCATATGTGGAAGCAGGCGGTCGAGAAAGCAAAGAGCACCGAGGTCGACAAGGTGCGCGTCGCGATGGTCGGCCAGACTTTCGCCGCACCGTCGGGCTTCACGCTGGAGATGGACGGCAACCACCATCTGCACAAGCCGGTGATGATCGGCGAGGTACGCGCGGATGGTCAGTTCAACGTCGTGTGGCACACCAAGGGACCGATTCGCGCGCAACCGTGGAGCCCGTTCATCGCCGGCAATGCGGGCAAGCCGGATGTGGTGAGCTCGATTCCGGCGTTCCTGCGGCGCTCGCGCGTCGCATGACGTGTCGGCGTGAGCCTCGCTGCGGCTCGCGGCGGCGGTGTGGCGCGCGGGTCACCGCGCGGGTATCGCCGCTCCGGTCGCGACGCGCGACCTGCGCGCCGACGCGCGCGCGGCTCGCGCGTGACCCGGACGCGCTTCGCGCCGCCGCCGCGCGTTCGCTGCGTCGCGCGGCGTGACCGCGCACGCCAATGCGCGGCAACGTCCCGCTGAAGCGGCGGCGACGTCTGACGCGACGCCCTCGCGCTCTCGAGCGGCTCATCGATTCAACCCAGTGCAAAAGGCCATCATGGCGTTTTCATTTCCGACTTCCGTACGACGACGCGGCGCGACGCTCCTGCTGCCGCTCGCGGTCCTTCTCGCCGCCGCGCCGGGCGCCGCATTCGCGCTGACCCAGGCCGACGTCGCGCCGCTCGCGGGCGACGACTTCGAGGCCAAGTCCGCCGCGATCG
The DNA here is from genome assembly GCF_014201025.1 of Paraburkholderia sp. MM5384-R2. Lineage (NCBI taxonomy): Bacteria > Pseudomonadati > Pseudomonadota > Betaproteobacteria > Burkholderiales > Burkholderiaceae > Paraburkholderia > Paraburkholderia sp. MM5384-R2. The sequence continues at coordinate 116,747 of NZ_JACHDI010000003.1, read as the reverse complement.
ACAAGCTGATCTCGACGCACGATGCCGCGTCGCTCGCGGTGCTCAAGGCGCTCGCCGACGACAACGCGCTCGCCACCGACGCAGGCGCGGTACTGCTGCAGGACGGCGACGCCACCCGCGATGCCGTCACCGGCCAGCCCGTCGCCACGAGCGACGCGCAAGCGGTCACGCTGAACAACCTGCTGCGCTCGAAAGTGGCGGGCGCGCTGTCGGGTCTGCAACTCGCCTCGCCCGATCGGGCGACACGCGCAGCCGCCGTCGATGCGCTGCTGCAAAACCCCGATCCGTCGATTAAGCCACTCGTCGACGCGGCGCGCGCAAAAGAAACCGATCCCGCTCTGAAGAAACGTCTCGACACGCTGTGGGCGATGAGCGCATTGCACGACCCGGATCCGGCCAAGCGCCTCGATGCGGTGCAACTGGTCGCCGCGCGCCACGACCTCGACATGAACGAACTGCTGCGCCCGCTGGTCGCGAAGAAAGCCGACGGCACGTTTGCCGAAGCCGACGAACGCGTGCGCGCGGCCGCGCAAAGCGGCATCGATGAGCTCGATGCGATCCAGCGCCGCAGCCAGATCGCGGGCACGCTGTTCGCGGGGCTGTCGCTCGGCAGCGTGCTGCTGCTCGCCGCGCTCGGCCTCGCCATCACATATGGTCTGATCGGCGTGATCAACATGGCGCACGGCGAATTCCTGATGATCGGCGCGTACGCGACCTATGTCGTGCAGAACCTCGTTCAGCGTTTCGCGCCTAACGCGTTCGACTGGTATCCGCTACTCGCGATACCGGCCGCGTTCGTCGCGGCGGCGCTGGTCGGCATCGTGCTCGAACGGCTCGTGCTGAAGCACCTGTACGGCCGCCCGCTCGAAACGCTGCTGACCACCTTCGGCGTGAGCCTGATCCTGATTCAGGCCACCCGCATGGTGTTCGGCGCGCAGAACGTCCAGGTCGTCAATCCGTCGTGGATGAGCGGCGGCGTCACCGTGCTGCCGAATCTGATCCTGCCGTACAACCGGCTCGCGATTCTCGCGTTCTCGCTGATCGTCGTCGCGATCGCGTGGGCCGTGCTCACGCGCACGCGGCTGGGTCTGTTCGTGCGCGCGGTCACGCAGAACCGTCGCATGGCCGCGTGCGTCGGCGTGAAGACCGCGCGCGTCGATTCGTATGCGTTCGCGTTCGGCGCGGGCATCGCGGGGCTCGGCGGCTGCGCGCTGTCGCAGATCGGCAATGTCGGGCCGGACCTCGGCCAGAGCTACATCATCGATTCGTTCATGGCGGTCGTGCTCGGCGGCGTCGGCCAGCTCGCGGGCACCGTGCTCGGCGGCTTCGGGCTGGGGCTCGTCAGCAAGGCGATCGAACCGTTCTGGGGCGCGGTGCTCGCGAAGATCGCGGTGCTCGTGCTGATCGTGCTGTTCATCCAGAAGCGTCCGCAGGGCATGTTCGCCTTGAAGGGCCGTAGCGCGGAGGCATGAGATGACATCGGCTACTTCATCGGCAAACCCCGCTTCCGCTTCGTCGTCGCGCGCCGGTGCCGCTGGCGCTGGCGGCGCGCGCGAGTCCAACACCGGCTTCGCGCTCGGCCTGCCACCGCGGCCCGCGCTGTTGTCGCGTCGCGCGTGGCTCGCGCTGATCGCGCTGATCATCGTCTTCGGCCTCGGCGTGCCGTTCGCCGCGCTGGTGATTCCGGAGACGAGCGCCTTGCATCTGTCCGCGTATGCGATGACGCTGACCGGCAAGTTCATGTGCTATGCGATCGCCGCGCTCGCACTCGATCTGGTGTGGGGCTACTGCGGCATCCTGAGTTTGGGTCACGCTTTATTCTTCGCGCTCGGCGGCTACGCGATCGGCATGTACCTGATGCGCGCGATCGGCCACGACGGCAAGTACGGCAGCGATCTGCCCGACTTCATGGTGTTTCTCGACTGGCACCAGTTGCCGTGGTACTGGCAGGGCACGCAACATCTCGGCTACGCGCTCCTGCTCGTCGTGCTGGTACCCGCCGTGCTCGCGTGGGTGTTCGGCTTCTTCACGTTCCGCTCGCGCGTGAAGGGTGTCTATCTGTCGATCATCACGCAGGCCATGACCTTCGCCGCGATGCTGCTGTTCTTTCGCAACGAGACGGGCTTCGGCGGCAATAACGGCTTTACCGACTTCAAGCGCATCGGCGGTTTTCCGATCACGCATCAGGGCACGCGCGCCGCCTTGCTGCTCATTACGTTCGCGGTGCTGATCGCCGCGTTCATCGGCGCGCGCGCGATCGTCACGTCGAAGCTCGGCCGCGTGGTGACCGCGGTGCGCGACGGCGAAACGCGGCTGATGTTCCTCGGCTACAGCCCGCTCGCGTACAAGCTGTTCGTGTGGACCGTGTCGGCGATGCTGTGCGGCATCGCGGGCGCGTTGTACGTGCCGCAGGTCGGCATCATCAATCCGGGCGAGATGTCGCCGGGCAACTCGATCGAAATGGCGATCTGGGTGGCGGTCGGCGGACGCGGCACGCTGATCGGCCCCATCATCGGCGCGTTCGCCGTGAACGGTGCGAAGAGCTTCTTCACGGCGAACTTCCCCGAATACTGGCTGTTCTTTCTCGGCCTGATCTTCGTGCTGGTGCCGCTGCTGCTGCCGAACGGCATCATGGGGCTCGCCGATCTGCTGACGCGTAAAAGGAACCGCTGATGAACGAAAACCCGATGGTTCCCGATCTGGATTTGCCCGAAGCACCACCGGAACGCTCGCTGAGCGGCGTCGCGAGCATGGGACACGCGGTCGTGCCCGGCGAGATCGACGTATCGCACGGCACGATCCTCTACCTCGAAGACGTGACGGTCAGCTTCGACGGCTTTCGCGCGCTGAACGCGCTGTCGCTCGCGATCGACGCGGGCGAACTGCGCTGCATCATCGGCCCGAACGGCGCGGGCAAGACGACGATGATGGACGTGATCACGGGCAAGACCGCGCCCGATCACGGCAAGGTGTTTCTCGGCCAGTCGATCGATCTCACGCGCATGAACGAACCGGCGATCGCGCGCGCCGGCATCGGCCGCAAGTTCCAGAAGCCGACCGTGTTCGAGCAGCATCCGGTGTGGGAAAACCTCGAACTCGCGATGAAGACCGACAAGGGCTGGTGGGCGTCGCTGCGCGCGCGGCTTGATGGCGACGCGCAGGCCCGCATCGAGGAAACGCTCGCGCTGATCGGGCTGGAAAGCGAAGCGCGAAGGCTCGCCGGCGAGCTATCGCACGGCCAGAAGCAGCGCCTCGAGATCGGCATGCTGCTGATGCAGCAACCGGCGCTGCTGCTGCTCGACGAACCCGCGGCCGGCATGACCGATGAGGAAACGATGCAACTCGCCGAATTGCTCAACCACCTGCGTGGCACCTGCTCGATGATGGTCGTCGAGCACGACATGGAGTTCGTCGCGGCGCTCGCGGGCGACACAGGCAAGGTGACGGTGATGGCGGAAGGCCGCGTGCTCGCGCACGGCACGCTCGACGAAGTCAAGCGCGACGAGACGGTGATCGAGTCTTATCTAGGCCGCTGATTGCTGCTGGAAGCGGCACCGCATCGTCAACCCGACAGGACGACTGAACCATGCTCGAAGTAGACCGACTGAACCAATACTACGGCGGCAGCCATATTCTGCGCGACGTGAAGCTCACGGTGCCCGACGGCAAGCTGACGGTGCTGCTCGGGCGCAACGGCGTCGGCAAGACCACGCTGCTGCGCTGCCTGATGGGCGTCGTGCCCGCGAAAAGCGGCGCGATCGCATGGCGCGGCGAACAGTTGATGAAACTGCCGACCCATGCCCGCGTCGCTCAGGGGCTCGCCTACGTGCCGCAGGGCCGCGATATCTTTCCGCGCCTCACCGTCGAGGAAAATCTGCTGGTGGGCGCCGCGAGCAGAAAGGCGCCGAAGAAAATCCCCGAGCGCATCTACGAGCTTTTCCCGGTACTGAAGGACATGCGCAACCGGCGCGGCGGCGATCTCTCCGGCGGTCAGCAGCAACAGCTCGCGATCGGCCGCGCGCTGATGAGCGAGCCGCAACTGCTGATCCTCGATGAGCCGACCGAGGGCATCCAGCCATCGATCATTCAGGACATCGGCCGCACGCTGCGGCAGCTCGTCGAGGACATGGGCATGACGGTGCTGCTGGTCGAGCAGTATTACGACTTCGCCAAAGCGATCGCCGATCGTTACTGGGTGATGAGTCGCGGCGAGATCGTCGCGGGCGGCGAGGGGGCGAACATGGATGCGGATGGGGTAAGGGGGTTGATTGCCGTGTAAGCGAGCTCAAGTTATCCGCCGCGCAACCGTTACACAGGCTAGGGTCTGTTTACATATGGAACGCACGTGCGAATGCCCGCTATCGGCCGCAGGGCAAGGAGTAAGGAGCGCTGCGTGGCCGCGCCACGTGAGCGACGCACGACGCCGCCATGCGGCCGATAGCGGGCATTCCCCTGGAATGAAATTCAGAACTGGGGTTGCCGCGAGAAGGGCCGCTCGCTGCGTCACGCTCCTTGCGAATACGTCGAGTATTCGCGGCGTCGCAATCCTTGCGAGCGGCCCTTCTCGCGGCAACGCACGTGCGTTCCATATGTAAACAGACCCTAGGCAACGCCGCAACGGTTCGACGAGGTGGACACCATGGACGACAACAAGCAGGTCAGACGCGAGTTTTACAGAAACCCAGCCTCCTATTGCAGGGTGATGAACGTCGTGTCGGCGGTCACTTTTGGTCTATTCGAAGTGGACAGCGGCGGTACGGTCGGCATGCTGTCGGTGCGCTGGGAGAAGCTCGGCAACGAACTCGCGCCGCAGCTGCACGCGTATTACGACAGCTGGCACGTGCTCGCGTCGTTCCCCGACGTTCTCGCGAGAATGGCCGGGACGACCGGGCCGTCGTGTTCGCCGGAAGCTTTCTGTCAGCTATTGCTCGACTGCGGATTCATCAATCGCGCGGAACGGGGCGTGGACGATCACGCCGAGCCGACACCCGTACCCTAGACGCCGCCGCGCTACGGCCTGGGTCGGCGACACAACATCGATATAGAGGGAGAAAAGCATGTCCGTGACGGTTCACGTCGAATATCAGTATTGCCAACATGGCAAGAAAGCCATCCAGACAGGCAGCGACTCGTTGACCGTCCAGGAAAACGCCCCCCGCGCGATCCTTGCGTTGCTGCGACTGTTGCATCCGCAGTGGGAGGGCATCAAGGTGCTGTCGGTGACCGAAGCCTCGCCCGAGAGTACCGCGTCGTAGCCGCTGCCGCGGCTTGCGCGCTTCGACACGCGTGCTATCCTCGTCGCACGCCGATTCCCCCATCCATCCGCATGTCGCTTCACGAAAACCACGCCACGCTCGCCGCCGCGCACACGCCGTGGCGCGCGCAACTCGAACTCGGCTTCGTCGGCGGCGACGCTCGCACGACGCTCGCGCACCGGCGGCACGACGGACCGCTGCGCGTGCAACGGCCGCTCTATCCGGAAGGCCCGACGATCTGTCACGCGGTGATCGTGCATCCGCCCGGCGGCGTCGCGGGTGGCGATCAGCTCGACATCGACATCACGCTCGCCGCGCAAACGCATGCGGTGCTGACGACGCCGGGCGCAACCAAGTGGTACAAGTCGAACGGCCGCGCGGCGCGGCAGCGCATCGCGCTGCGTGTCGGTGAGCACGCGAAGCTCGACTGGCTGCCGCAGAACAACATCGTGTTCGATCACGCGAACGCGCACCTCGATTTTTCGCTGACGCTCGCCGACGGCGCGAGCGCAATCGGCTGGGACGCGACCCAGCTCGGACGCCAGGCGGCCGGCGAACGCTGGTCGGCGGGTAGCTTGCGCGCGGTGTCGCGCATCGTCGGCGCGAATGGCGAGCTGCTGTGGTTCGAACGCGCGAGCCTCACCGCCGACGATCCGCTGCGCGACGCGCCGCAGGGGCTCGCCGGCTTTCCGGCCTACGGCACGCTGTGGGCCGTAGGCGCCGCTTGCGACGACGCGCTCGCCGAATCGCTGAGCGCGCAACTGCCGTTCGACGACACGTTGCGAGCGGCCGCCTCGTGCGTGACGAACGGCGTGCTGCTCGTGCGCGCGGTGTCGCGCTCGATGGAAACGCTGCAGCACGCGCTCACGCGCTGTTGGCTGCAATTGCGGCCGGTCGTGCATGGTGTCGCGGCGGTGCCGTTGCGGATTTGGTCGACCTGAGAGCGCGGCTTCCCGCTTTCGTCTTCATCACGCTCTTTGCGCACCAAGGCGGCGCACGCGCACGCCCCAACCCTGTGCGCGAACTGGCGTAGCACGCCGCCCCGCCACGCCGCAGAGGGATGGCACGCAGCTTGCATTGGACTCGCCACTTCGCGGCCGGCCACGATGAAGCCAGCGAGGACCCGACGCCCACGACACCACTACTGCTCACGCCCATGACCCGCACTCTCTCCCGCTCCGCGCGCCGCACCTTGCTGGCCGCATTGCTCGCCTTGCCCATCGTCGCCGATCTCGCGTTTCATGCGGGCCCCGCGCACGCCGACACGCTCGACAACATCGCCAAGGCCGGTGTGCTGAAGGTCGCCGTGCCCGAGGACTATCCGCCGTTCGGCTCGGTCGGCCCCGACATGAAGCCGCAGGGCTATGACATCGACACGGCCGCGCTGCTCGCCAAAGCGATGAACGTGAAGCTCGAACTCGTGCCGGTCAACAGCGCGAACCGCATTCCGTATCTGCAAACGGGCAAGGTCGACCTCGTGATCTCGTCGCTCGGCAAAACGCCCGAGCGCGAGAAGGTGATCGACTTTTCGAGCGCGTACGCGCCGTATTACCAGGGCGTGTTCGGTCCCGCCGACATCAAGGTGAGCGGTCCCGCCGATCTCACCGGCAAGACCGTCGGCGCGACGCGCGGCGCGCTCGAGGAAATCGGTCTCACGCAGATGGCGCCGAACGCGACGATCAAGCGCTTCGAGGACAACAACGCGACGATCGCCGCGTTCCTGTCCGGCCAGGTGCAGTTGATCGCGGCCGGCAACATCGTCGCGGCCGCGATCCTCGCGAAGAATCCGCCGCGCCGTCCGGAGCCGAAGTTCGTGATCAAGAACTCGCCGTGCTTCGTCGGCATGAACAAGAACGAGCCGCGCCTGCAACAGAAGGTCGATGCCGCGATCGCCCAGGCCAAACACGACGGCACGCTCGGTGCGATGTCGAAAAAGTGGTTCGGCGCACCGCTGCCCGCCGACCTGTAATTTTGCAGACGCGGTGGCATGCGCGGTCGCAAGCGTAGTTGTAAGCGCGCCGTTAGCCGAACTTGATACCGTGACCGGATGATCGCGCGACGCCAGGCCCCTGTCACCGCGACGCGACCACGACGCCGCCACGACACATCAAACGCCGAGACCCACACCGATGAAGCTGACACCTCGCGAGAAGGACAAGCTGCTGATCTTCACCGCCGCGCTGCTCGCCGAACGGCGCCGCGCGCGCGGCCTCAAGCTGAACTATCCGGAGGCGGTCGCCTTCATCACCGCCGCGCTGATGGAAGCCGCGCGCGACGGCAAGAGCGTCGCCGAGGTGATGCACTACGGCACCACGCTGCTCACGCGCGCCGACGTGATGGAGGGCGTGCCCGAGATGATCCCCGACATCCAGGTCGAAGCGACGTTTCCCGACGGCACCAAGCTCGTCACCGTCCATCACCCGATTCCCTGAACTCCTCTTCGTCAAGGCAGGCCCCATGATTCCCGGCGAACTCCTCGTCGACGACGGCGAGCACGAACTGAACGCGGGCCGCGCGACGGTCACGGTGGTCGTGTCGAATACCGGCGACCGTCCCGTGCAGATCGGCTCGCATTATCATTTCTATGAGGTGAACGACGCGCTGTCGTTCGATCGCGAAGCGGCGTGCGGCTTTCGCCTGAACATCGCGGCGGGCACCGCGGTGCGCTTCGAGCCCGGTCAGGAGCGCACGGTCGAACTCGTCGCGCTGGCCGGCGAGCGCATCGTCTACGGCTTCAACGGCAAGGTGATGGGCAAGCTGTGATGCGCCGCCCGCGCCCTGGCGTTTCGACCGCCCTGCTCCGCCTTGCCTTGCCTGGCGCTCGCTTGTAGCTCATTCCGGACCCACACCATGACACTACGCATTGGCCGCCGCGCGTACGCGGAGATGTTCGGCCCCACCACCGGCGACCGCGTGCGCCTCGCCGACACCGAACTGCTGATCGAGATCGAGCGCGACTTCACGACCTACGGCGAAGAGGTCAAGTTCGGCGGCGGCAAGGTGATTCGCGACGGCATGGGCCAGTCGCAGCGCGTGCATGCCGAGGTCGTCGATACCGTCGTGACGAACGCGGTGATCCTCGATCACTGGGGCATCGTGAAGGCCGACATCGGCATCAAGGACGGCCGCATCGCGGCGATCGGCAAGGCCGGCAATCCCGACATCCAGCCGAATGTGACGATCGCGATTGGCGCGGCCACCGAAGTGATCGCGGGCGAAGGGCTGATCGTGACCGCGGGCGGCATCGATACGCACATCCACTTCATCAGCCCGCAGCAGATCGAGGAAGCGCTCGCGAGCGGCGTGACGACGATGCTCGGCGGCGGCACCGGCCCCGCGACCGGCACGAATGCGACCACCTGCACGCCGGGGCCGTGGCATCTCGAACGCATGCTGCAAGCGGCCGACGGCTATCCGATGAACCTCGGCTTTCTCGGCAAGGGCAACGTGAGCCAGCCGGCACCGCTCACCGAACAGATCGCCGCGGGCGCGATCGGCCTGAAGCTGCACGAGGACTGGGGCACGACACCCGCGGCGATCGACAACTGCCTTGGCGTCGCCGACGATACCGACACGCAGGTCGCGATCCACACGGATACGCTAAACGAAGCGGGCTTCGTCGAAGCGACCGTCGCCGCGTTCAAGGGCCGCACGATCCACACGTATCACACCGAAGGCGCGGGCGGCGGCCATGCCCCGGACATCATCAAGGTGTGCGGCGAAGCGAACGTGCTGCCGTCGTCGACGAATCCGACGCGGCCCTACACGGTCAACACGCTCGACGAGCATCTCGACATGCTGATGGTGTGCCATCACCTCGATCCGTCGATTGCCGAAGACATCGCGTTCGCCGAATCGCGGATTCGCCGCGAGACGATCGCCGCCGAGGACATCCTGCACGATCTCGGCGCGCTGTCGATGCTTTCTTCGGATTCGCAGGCGATGGGCCGCGTCGGCGAAGTGATCATCCGCACGTGGCAGACCGCGCACAAGATGAAGGTGCAACGCGGCGCGCTGCCCGAGGACAACGCGCGCCACGACAATTTCCGCGCGAAACGCTATGTCGCGAAGTACACGATCAATCCGGCGATCACGCACGGCATCGCGCATGAAGTCGGTTCGATCGAACCGGGCAAGTGGGCCGACCTCGTGTTCTGGGAGCCGGCGTTCTTTGGCATCAAGCCGTCGCTGATCCTGAAGGGCGGCATGATCGCGATGGCGCAGATGGGCGATCCGAATGCGTCGATTCCGACGCCGCAGCCCGTGCACTATCGCGAGATGTTCGCGACGCGCGGCGGAGCGCTGGGCCGCACGTCGCTGACCTTCGTGTCGCAACTCGCCGCCGATGCGAATGTGGCCGAACGCTATGGTTTGCACAAGCGCATCGTCGCGGTGAAGAACTGTCGCAACGTGACGAAGGCCGACATGATTCACAACGCGTGGCGCCCGAACATCAGCGTCGATCCGGAAACCTACCAGGTGATCGCCGACGGCCAATTGCTGACCTGCGATCCGGCCACCGTGCTGCCGATGGCGCAACGCTATTTCCTGTTCTGATCATGCGTACACTGAACAAACTTCTCGCGCCGCATTTGAAGATCGCGCCGGTACTCGTCAAGCGTGCGCCGACCTTGACGCTCGCGTTCGATGAACGTCGCAAGAGCCGTCTCGCCGCGACGCTCGATGACGGCGAGGAAGTCGCATTGCTGTTGCCGCGCGGCACCGTGCTGCGCGATGGCGACGTGCTCGTCGCCGATGATGGCGGGCTCGTGCGTGTCGTTGCGGCTGATGAAGCCGTGCTTGTCGTACGCGCATCGGACGCGTTGACGTTGACGCGCGCCGCCTATCACCTCGGTAATCGTCATACGCCGGTCGAAGTGGGCGCCGATTATCTGAAACTCGAATACGATCCGGTGCTCGCCGACATGCTCGAGCGCATCGGCGCGACGGTCGAGCAGGTGTCGCTGCCGTTTCAGCCTGAAGCCGGGGCGTATGGCGGTGGACATAAGCATGGGCACGACGAGACGTTCGCCGAGGACTATGCGATCGCGCAGCAGGTGTTTGGTGAGCATCATGGGCATGAGCATGCTCATGCCCATGAGGGCTCTTCGCACTCGCACGATCACGACCATGACCACGTGCACGACGAATCGTGCGGACATGGACACCACCCGCATCGTCATGCGCATCGCTGAATTCACCGCGCTGCTGCATCTCGCGTCGCCAGCACTGCCGATTGGCGCGTTCAGCTATTCACAGGGACTCGAAGCGGCGATCGAAGCGCAACTCATCACCGACGCCGACTCCGCGCGCATATGGATCGAACGCGGCCTGACCGACGTGCTCGCGCGCGGCGAGTTGCCGTTCCTCGCGCAGCAGATCGAACGCTGGCGCACGCACGACGCCGTGGAACTCGCCGACGCCAACGCCGAATTCCTCGCGAGTCGCGAGTCCGCCGAACTGCGCCGCGAAACGGAGCAGATGGGCTGGTCGCTGCGACAGCTGTGTGTGTCGCTCGAATGGGGCGACGTGGCGAGACGCGCAACGCTCGCGTCGCTCACGCCACTCGCGCAGCCGAGCGCGTTCGCGTTCGCCGCCTATGCGCACGATGCTCCGGTCGATGCCGCGCTCGCCGCCTATGCGTTCAGCTGGGTCGAGAACCAGGCCGCCGCCGCGTTGAAGGCGGTGCCGCTCGGCCAACTCGCGGGGCAACGCATCATCGTGGCGCTGCGTGAGCCGATCGACGCGGCCGTCGCGCGCGCGCTGGCCACCTCCCGTGACGACCTCAACACGTTCGCGCCGCAGCTCGGCATTCTGTCGGCGCGCCACGAGTCGCAGTATTCGCGGCTCTTCCGCTCGTAGCACGATTCCCACGATCCATCATGAACGCATCTCATCATCCTGCTTCCCATACCGCGAGCCAGATCCGCACGAAGAAGCTGCCGCCGCTGCGCGTGGGCGTCGGCGGCCCGGTCGGCTCGGGCAAGACCACGCTGCTCGAAATGCTGTGCAAGGCGATGCGCGACCAGTACGACCTCGTCGCGATCACGAATGACATCTATACGAAAGAGGATCAGCGTCTGCTGACCGTCGCGGGCGCGCTGCCGGCCGAGCGCATCATGGGCGTCGAGACGGGCGGCTGCCCGCACACCGCGATCCGCGAGGACGCATCGATCAACCTCGAAGCGGTCGACCGCATGCTCACGCGTTTTCCGGATGCGGACATCGTGTTCATCGAATCGGGCGGCGACAACCTCGCGGCGACCTTCAGCCCGGAGCTGTCGGACCTGACGATCTACGTGATCGACGTCGCGGGCGGCGAGAAGATTCCGCGCAAGGGCGGACCTGGGATCACGAAGTCGGATCTGCTCGTGATCAACAAGACCGATCTGGCGCCGCTGGTGGGCGCGAACCTCGACGTAATGGCATCGGACGCGAAGAAGATGCGCGGCGAGCGGCCCTTCGTGATGTGCAATCTGAAGGCGCTCGAGGGCCTCGACGACGTGGTGAAGTTTATTGAAAAGAAGGGGTTGTTGAAGGTGTGAACAAGTAGCGCTGGCGCGTGCGCAGCAAACAGCGACGATCGGCTCCCCCCAGACCTTCAGCGCGGGACATAGTCGAGTCTATTGCCTGCAGGCAACAGGCTTGAAAGTACCGTCAGATATCTCGGCATCGAGGTTGACGACGCGCTTGAGATGGCCGAACAGACGGAAGTCTGAGTGGTGATCGCCGGACAGCAATCGGACGCTGTCGGCCATCTGCGGACGATCGTTCGCCTCCCGCGCGGACATTTGAATGTCGGCTTCGCCCCAGGTACCGGACTTTGCGTTTCGACGACGCCCAACGTGCCGTCGTCCTTCTCAATTGGTTGGACAGCATGGGAAGTCGCCGGGAAGCCGCAGATCCACCCGCTTATTCAGGATTCCCGCTAACAGCGGTCAGCCCCGTGAGATTCACTCTGCGGGTCGTGAACCATGCTTGAGTTTAAGGACGGAAAACGGTCACCGTTGACCTGTCGTCGCCTCAAAGTCCTCTGAATAGGTGGTCAATCGCCCCTCTTTTCCCTCGTTTGGTTCAGCCCCAAGCTCGTATCATGGGCTGCACATTGCGGTTAATGCAGTATGTCGGACACGTTTTGGGTTACAAAAATCCTGACGTTTCTATTGAAGGAAAAGATACATGTCAATTGCAAAGCGACGCGCGAGCTCGGCCAGATTGTCCCTCGTAGCCAACACATCGAGTGCTGTCGCGATTCCCGCGGACTGTAAAGCAGCGACATCCGGGCCGATGCCAGAAGCATGGTTCGAGGAAGAAGTCGGCTACGTCGGCGAAATGCCGGCGTGTACCCGCATCCCGACTGACACCCACCGTCAATGACCTGAGTGAACTTCACGTAAAAGTAATGCCGGCGAGCGCATTCTTTCGCCCCGGGTATCGCTCCACTGAAACGCGCCATTCATGAATACTGTTCGAACTGAATTAACGGGTGATGCCGGCCTTCCATCGATGCATCAGCCACTGGGACTGGCTGCGTTGCTCCGGGCGGCAACGGCTGGGAGCGATCTGACGCCGCTGGGGGAAAGCCTGCTCGAGCACATAAAGCGCCAAGACGACCCGTACGCTCTGCTTGATTTGTCGCTAGTGTTGCAATTGAAATACCAGAAGGCGGCCGCTCTCGCCGTCCAGCAGCAAGCGCTTCTAATGACCAGACATTATCGGTTAAAGAGCGCCCAGACGATCAAGACTCCTTTGAAGGTGCTGGTGCTCAAGGCTCCGGGCGATCTGATGGCGAACACGCCTTTTGAGTGCCTGCTTGAGAACGCCGACCTGCAGATAGAGGTCCTGTATGTCGACACGCGGCCGCTGGGGGATGCCGAATTGCCCGAGCACGACGTTATCTTCGTTGCGGCATGCGCGTCGGATGAAACCGCGGGCGTTCTTGCCCAAATCGCGTCGCTGACGAGCGGGACGGGTTGCCGCGTACTAAACCGGTCCGAACACATTGCGAAGACAATGCGTGACACCGCCTATGCTCTGCTGGGCGCTGCCCCCGGTATCTGTATGGCCCACACGGTGCGCCTTTCCCGTGAGCGGGTCAACGAAGCGGCTTCAGGAGCGTTGCAGTTGACCGAGGTACTCGGCGCAAACTATCCGCTCATCATACGGCCGATAGGATCGCACGCCGGACAAGGTCTGGCAAAAGTGTCTGACGCTCAGGAACTCGCGCGCTACATGGCTGAGTCTGACGCCGTCGAATATTACATGGCGCCTTTTATCGACTACAGCAGCGCCGACGGTCTGTTTCGCAAATACCGGATCGTGATGATCGAGGGAACGCCATTCGTGTGCCATATGGGCATCTCGAAGGAATGGATGGTTCACTACCCTTACGCGGAAATGTCGACGCATCCCGACCGGCGAGCGGAAGAATCGCACCTGATGGCGAGCTTTGACACCGATTTTGCTGTGCGTCACCGCGAGGCGTTTCGCAACGTCGCGGAATTGACCGGTCTCGATTACGTAGGATTCGATTGCGCTGAAACGAGCGATGGCCGGCTACTCATATTCGAGATCGCGACGGGCATGGTTGTGCATGACTTGGACGACCAGAGCATCTTTCCTTATAAGGTTCCGCAAATTCGCCGGGTTGCTGACGCCTTTCATGAAATGCTGTGCCGCGCGGCTGCGAACGCATACAAAATCCAACGGCTGGCCTCGGAGGCATAGTGAAGTCCAATGCATTGAATTTTTCCGGTGGTCCCGGAGCGCTCCCTGAAACGGTGCTGGAACAGACGCGCATAGCGATTACCGCGTTACCGGAAACCGGCATCTCCGTACTCGGCATGAGCCATCGCTCGGACTGGTTTCGCTCCATACTGGACGAAGCGGAACAGAATCTGCGCGTTCTGCTCGGTATATCCGACGACTACGCCATTACCTTTCAGCAGGGCGGCAGTAGTCTGCAGTTCGCGATGATCCCGATGAATTTTGCCGCGAAAGGATTCGCCCCGTCCGAATATGTGACGTCCGGCTACTGGAGCGGTCGGGCGACCTCGGAGGCGGCCAAGGTGACTGAGAGGAAAGTTGCGTGGGACGGCCACGCGACGGGCTACCGGCAGTTGCCCGTCCTCGATAAACTGGACATCTCCGGCTCTGCCGCCTATCTGCACTACGTGTCGAACGAGACCGTGGAAGGTTTGCAATTTCCGGTTTGCGAAGAGGCGACGCAGGTACCGCTGATTGCGGACATGTCGTCCGATTTTCTGTCGAAGCCCATTCGGCCAGACGCATACTCGATGATTTATGCTCACGCCCAGAAGAACCTGGGTCCGGCTGGGGTAACGGTAGCGGTAATCAAGCGTTCGCTGCTTGAACGGATCCCCGACGGCTTGCCGGCGATCCTCGATTTTCGCACCCACGTCTCGCACGGTTCCAACTACAACACGCCGCCGGTATTCGCGATCTATGTGCTGACGTTGATTACGCGCTGGCTGCGCTTCGATGTTGGCGGTCTGCACGCGATGCAAAGCATCAATGAGAGAAAGGCCCGGCGGCTGTATGACACGCTGGACGCTTTGGAGGGGGTCGTGACCGTCCACGCGGACCGTCGCTGGCGCTCACAAATGAACGTGGCTTTTAAATTCGGTGATTCTCGGCTCGGCGATGCGTTTATCGGGGCGGCTCGTGAACAGGGTATCGTTGGACTAGAGGGGCACCGTTCAATTGGCGGGTTGCGTGCGTCTCTATACAACGCCGTTACAGAGCAAGCCGTGGACATTCTGGCAAACGCACTAACGGAATTCAGTATGCAACGGGCCTGAACAGCAATGCCGGTTCTCACGTTGACGTGCCGTGCGACTCGAAGGAATAAATGACCGCTGCACCCCAAAAAGCTGCCGATGAGGTGGCGTCTGGTTTAGAGTCCGAAGTGGGTCGCTACCCAAATTTTTTCACTATCTGCGGCAGCACGTTCACATTAACCAGCACGGTCTGCACTTTCCGCGTCATCCGACGAAGCATCACGCCGCGTTGCACGTCATCCGCCCATCCCTACTCCGGCAACAACGCCGCCAACACATCCACCGTCCTCGCCGTCGCCCCGCGATGCCTCGCCGCAAACGCGGCAGCCGCACCGCCCATCGCGAGCCGCCGCGACTTGTCGCCGAACAGCGCGCGCAGCGCGCGCGCCAGATCGGCCGGGTCCTGCACCTGCACGGCGGCACCGGCCGAGACCGCATCGGCGGTGGCTTGCGTGAAGTTGAAAACGTGCGGCCCGATCAGCACCGGCACGCCGACCGCGCACGCTTCGATCAGGTTCTGTCCGCCAAGCGGCAACAGACTGCCGCCGATAAACGCAAGATCCGACGCCGCGTAGTAAGCGCCCAACTCGCCCATCGAATCGCCGAGCAGCACGTTCACGTCGCGAGGCAGCGGCGCCACGCCATCGTCGGCGGTGCGCGCCGCCGACGCGACCTTCGCATCGGGCGCCCAACTCGATCGCCGTTCGAGCCGCAACCCCGCTTTCTCGACGAGCGCCGCGACTTCATTGAAGCGCTGCGGATGACGCGGCACCAGAATCAGCAGCGCATCGTCGATGCCGAGCGCCGCGAACGCCTCAAGCACGAGCGCTTCTTCGCCCTCGCGCGTGCTCGCCGCGACCCACACGTGGCGCGTGCCGATCGCCGCGCGCCACGCGTGGCCGCGTGCCGCGAGTTCGGGCGGCGTGCTCATGTCGAACTTCAGATTGCCGAGCACCGCGACATTGCGCGCGCCGAGCGAGGTCAACCGCTCGGCATCGGACGGACTCTGCGCGAGCACGCGCGCGAAGCCGCCGAACACGTCCTTCGTCGCACCGCCGAATTTCGACGCGCGCTTGAACGAACGTGCCGACATCCGCGCGTTGGTCAGCACGAGCGGCACGTCGGCGCGACGGCACTCGTCGATCAGGGTCGGCCACACCTCGGTTTCCATCACGAGACCGAGCGACGGCCGCCACCCGCGCAAGAAGCGCCGTACCGCATGCGGCATGTCGTACGGTAGATAACTGCGCAACACGCGGTCGCCGAAAATCTCGATGCCGGTCGCGCGGCCGCTCGGCGTCATGTGCGTAAGCAGAATGCGCGCGTCGGGGCGCGCCTTCGTCAGCGCATCGATCAGCGGCTGCGCGGCGCGCGTCTCGCCGACCGACACCGCATGCACCCAGATCAACGGCGCGCTGTCCTCCAACAAGCGCCCGCGCGAATAACCGAAGCGCTCGCCGATATGCTCGCGATAACCGCGCTCCTTACGCGAACGGATCAACAGACGCAGCACCGCAAGCGGCGCGATGAGCCACCAGAGCGCGCGATAGATCGCCCTTAGCATCGGCGCCCCGCGTGATTCGCAAAGCGCAGCGCGCTCACTCGCGCGATGCGGGCCGGCATCTGCCCGGCCCTCGAATCGACCGCCGCGCTCAAACCAGCGCCCTGCCCTTCAGGCGCTCGAGAATGCCGAGCGGCGCGCATTCCGGCTGCGCCATCGCCTTCACTGGCAGGAAGAAAGTCTGCTCCAGCATGAACTGGCCGGACATCACCGCATGCGAGGTCTGGTCGGAGAAGCACACCCACACGCTGCCCGGTGGAAACGGCATGGTCTGTTGCGGGCTCGTCTTCTGATAGTCGAGGTCGGCCTTCATGCCGTCGTGCAGACTGAGCATCAGATGATCGTATTCGCTGCGCAGCGATTTGGTCACGTGCAGCAGGTTCAGCAGCCACGCGGAGCCGGGCATCTGCGGCTTGATACGCGGCAGGAAGCGCTGCGCCATGTCCTCGAACGGCTCGCCGACGCGCCATACCCGCGGCACGCCATGCGGATTGACGTTGGTGAACACGCGCAGGATGCGCTCGCCGTAATTCGGCCGCGACGGAAACGCGTCGACGTGCAGACGGCTATCGTCCTTGCGCCACGAGGTTTCGCGAGTCTCGACCTGATGCAGCCGCAGGCTCGTCGGCGCGACCCGCAGCTTGCCGCTGTATTCGGGGAAGAGCCCGTCGACGAGCGTGCGCGCATTCGCCTGATAACGCGCGATCAACGCGCGCACCGCCGATTGCGTGACCGCATCGCCGGCCACGCCATGCAGCGCGCCGCCGTTCGGTTCGAGGCTGATGTTCTTGCGGTTCGGATCGGCGAGCGCCGGGTCGAGCAGCGCCTGCTCGCCACCGTCGATCGCGAAGCGCAGGTTCGGGAAGTACAGCACCTTGCCGCGCTCGACGCCGGCGAGCAGCGTCTCTCGAGGCACGGACAGGTTGCAGCCGTGCCAGTCGGCGTTCGCTACTTCGATGATCTGGGTTTCGTTCATGGTCGCCCTTTGGAACGGAGGGTGCGCAAGGCGAAGCGCACCGACAGGATGCAGCAGGTGCTGATGCCGGCCGGCCCGGGTTACAACAGCCCGA
The DNA here is from genome assembly GCF_014201025.1 of Paraburkholderia sp. MM5384-R2. Classification (NCBI taxonomy): domain Bacteria; kingdom Pseudomonadati; phylum Pseudomonadota; class Betaproteobacteria; order Burkholderiales; family Burkholderiaceae; genus Paraburkholderia; species Paraburkholderia sp. MM5384-R2. The sequence continues at coordinate 99,061 of NZ_JACHDI010000003.1, read as the reverse complement.
AGCCGGCAAGCACCGACTTCACCTGCTGCAGCGTAGGCGGCTGCCCCGCCGCGCCGAGATTGACGACGTTCGGCGACCAGTAGCCGCCGGTGCGCCACGCGGTCGAGAAATTGTACAACTCGAGCGTGGGCCGCTTCAGCGCCGCCGCGATATGGACCAGACCTGTGTCAACCCCGACCGTCGCGGCCGCGCCATCGATCAGCCCCACCACCGCCGGCAGCGACAGCTTCGGCGGCACGATCGCGGCCGCGCCGAACTCCTTCGCGAGCCGCTCGCTGGTCGCGCGCTCGGCGTCGCTGCCCCACGGCAGCACGATCGACGCGCCGCGCCGCACCAGCGCCTGCCCGAGTTCGATCCACGCGGCATCGGGCCACTGCTTGTCGGCGCGCGAAGTCGCGTGCACGAACACCACGTACGGCACCGGCAGATTCAGATTCGCCTGCGACAGCGCGAGCGCGGCACGGCCCGTGTCGAGACCGAAGTCGATGTCGTCGGTGGGTTGCGGCGGCGGATCGTTCAGCGCCGCGGCCACCAGTTGACGCGTGCGTTCGACCACGTGCGTGCGCGGCGCGATCGGCACGCGCCGCCCGTAGAAAAAGCGCACCGGCCATTCGTAGCCGGCGCCTTCGGTACGGTTGCCGAGGCCGACGAGCGGTCCGCGCGCCATGTTCGCGAGCCACGCGGTCTTGATGAGGCCCTGGCAGTCGATCACCAGATCGTAGTGCTCGGCGGCGAGCGCGCGGTGAAACGCGCCGATCTCGCGCCAGTTGTCGACGGACAGGATGCGCTTGCGCCAGCGCCGCAGCGACACCGGAATCGCGCGCCGCACGCCGGCCACGAGTTCCACGAGCCCGACGAAGCTTTCCTCGACGAGCCAGTCGATCTGCGCGTCGGGATGGCGGCGCCGGATGTCGGCGATCACGGGCATGTTGTGAACGACGTCGCCCAGCGACGACACCCTCACGATCAGTATCTTTTGCGCGCTCAAGAGTGAGAAAACCGGCTATCCGGCTCGAAGATGCGTTGAAAGGACCGCAATTCTAGCGCGCCGTCCATGAAAGACATGAAAAACGCGGCGCGGTAAGGCAACCCGCGCCGCGTTCGGTAGGGGCGACGCTTCGAGCCGTCTTGACGAACTTCGAAGCGCCGCGCCGCATCAGCCGTCAGAACGGCAGTTTCGCATCGGCCTTCTCCGCGAGAATCACGCGGCGGAAGTCGTCCTGGATGCGTTTGAGCGCCGCGTCGTTGTCGGCCTCGAAACGCATCACCACGACCGGCGTCGTGTTCGACGAACGCGCGAGGCCGAAGCCGTCCGGATACTCGACGCGCAGACCGTCGATCTTCACGACGTTGTCCGCGCCGGTGAACTTCGCGTTCTGCTGCATACGCGCGATCAGCTCGAAGTTCTCGCCTTCCTCGAGTTTCAGCTGCAGCTCGGGCGTGGAGTGCGAGTTCGGCAGCGAGTTCAGCAGCTTGCTGGGGTCGGCGACACGCGTGAGGATCTCGAGCAGACGCGCTCCCGTGTACAGGCCGTCGTCGAAGCCATACCAGCGGTCCTTGAAGAACACGTGGCCGCTCATTTCGCCAGCCAGCGGCGCGCCGGTTTCGCGCAGCTTCGCCTTCACGAGCGAGTGGCCGGTCTTCCACATCAGCGGCTCGCCGCCCTTGTCCTTGACCCACTTCGCGAGATTGCGCGTGCACTTCACGTCGTAAATGATCTGCGCGCCCTTGTTGCGCGACAGCACTTCTTCGGCGAACAGCATCAGCTGACGGTCCGGGTAGATGATCTGGCCGTCTTTGGTGACGACGCCGAGGCGGTCGCCGTCGCCGTCGAACGCGAAGCCGATTTCCGCATCCGTTTCCTTCAGCGCGCGAATCACGTCTTCGAGGTTCTCCGGGTGCGCCGGGTCCGGGTGGTGATTCGGGAAGTTGCCGTCGACTTCGGTGAACAGTTCGACGAGTTCGCAGCCGAGCTTCCTGAACAGCTTCGGCGCGAGCCCACCGGCCACGCCGTTGCCGGTATCGACGACGATCTTGATCGGACGCGCGAGCTTCACGTCGCTCGCGATGCGCTCGAGATACGCGTCGGCGATGTCGTACTCGGCGTAGCTGCCGCTGCCGTCGGCGAAGTTCTCGTCGACGATGCGCTGATGCAGCGCGAGAATCTGCTCGCCGTAAATGGCCGCGCCGCGCAGCACCATCTTGAAGCCGTTGTAGTCCGGCGGATTATGGCTACCCGTCACGACGATGCACGAGTCGACGCGGCGCTCGCCGCCCGCCAGTTTCAACGGTACGCTCGCCGCGAAGTAGCCGACCGGCGTGGGCACCATGCCCACGTTCACGACATCGACGCCGGCCGCACGCAGGCCGTCGGACAGCGCCCCGATCAGCTCGGGGCCCGACAGGCGTCCGTCGCGCGCGACCACGACCGCGTCGCCGCCCTGCGCGCGCACTTCGCTGCCGAATGCGCGACCGATGGAACGCGCGGCGTCGGCGTCGAGCGTCTTGCCAATGACGCCACGAATGTCATACGCCTTGAAAATGGATTTGGAGATCATGTTGGCTCACTTGCGTGCAATGGAAAATTTTGACCTGCGCACCGATCTCGACCGGTAACAATCGCCGGTTAAAACGCGGCAAAAATTCGCGTTAAAAACCACGTAATACTCACGTTAAAAACACCTGTTACCGCGCCTCGATGCGCCCTTGCCGGAAGCGGTCCGGTTCCAACTTATAATTGCGTTTTTCTGACCAGCCTGAATACCGCCATTCTAATGCTTAGACGCCCTCCATTTGTAAAGTTGCCGTGGCTGCCGGCCGGGCGGGCGAATGCGCATAGCGCCGCATGCATGGCCGTGCGAGGCGGCTTGACCGACGCGCAGCGGCGAGCGGCCAACGGATGCTGACGGTCAAGCGCTTCGCCAATCCCGACGTCACCCGAGCGTTTACGAACATCGTCTGGCTGGGTCTCGAGCGGCTCACGCAGATCGGCGTCGCAATCGTGATCAGCGGCATGCTCGCGCGTTACTTCGGGCCCGAAACGTTCGGCAAATGGCAGTACGCGAATACGCTGCTGCTGGTGCTGTCGCCGATCACCTGGGTCTGCGGCGCGGAAATCCTCGTACCGACCATCGTCAACCGGCCGCCCGAACAACTCGGCACCGTCCTCGGCAGCGCGTTCGCGTTGCGCTTCTCCGTCTCGGCCGTTGCGCTGCTGCTCACGTGGCTCGGCATTGCGCTGCACTTCTTCGAACCGCTCGTCGGTGCGATGCTCGCCGGCCTCGCGGTGACGATGCTGTTTCGCGAGCCGTTCGTCGGCGTGATCAACGCGTGGCTGCAAAGCATGACCTACAGCAAGCCGCAATTGCTGACCAGCATGAGCACCGCGGTGATCAAGGCGGCTCTCGTCTATCTGCTGGTGCGCGCGACGGCCGCGCCCGCGCGTTTCGGCTGGCTGTGGGCGCTCGAATCGGCGGCGATCGGCGCGGTGCTGTTGCTCTACTTCATGCGCCGGCATGGCGGCAAGCTGGGCTGGCATGTCGAACGTTCGTTCTTCAGGCACTTCGCGAGCGCGGGCACCGTGTTCTGGCTCGGGCTCATCTGTATGTATCTATTTCTGAAACTGGACCGGCTGATGCTCGAGCGCGCGATTTCGTTCGCCGACCTCGGTCGCTACTCGGCCGCCCAGCAGTTGAATGAAAACTGGATCACGCTCGCGCTGATGCTCGCGCAAACCATTGCGCCCGCATTCGTCTACCGCGTGCAAGGCATCGCGCAACTGCGCCGCAACATGTGGCGGCTCACCGCGCTGAGCGCCGTGCTGATGGTGTGCGGCGCGTTCGTGCTCGATCTGCTCGCGGGCTTCATCATCCGCCGTGTGTTCGGGCCGGACTTCGAAGGCGCGATCGAAATCTTCCGCTGGGCCGTGTGGCTGTCGGTGCCCGCCGGCGTCGAGGCGATCGGCAATCTGGTCGTGCTCAAATATCAGGCCAAGTTCGTGTTGCTCGCCAAGTGGCTGCTCGCGCTCGCCGTCGCGTTCGCGGTCAATCTGCTGGCGATCCCGCGGCTCGGCGCGTATGGCGCGCTCGTCGGCCTCGCGGCCGGCTATCTGGCGGCCGTCTCGGTCAATCTTTATTACATCCGTTTCAAATTGCGCCCATGACGAATTCATCCGCCACCGCGCAAACCACGCTCGACGACGTCGCGGTGCTGATCCCCGCCTATAACGGCCAGGCGGACGTCGATTCTACGCTCGCGTCGTTCGAAGAAAGTGCGCTGGTGCACGTACTGATCGTCGATGACGGCAGCACGCCGCCAATCGTCGCGCCCACGCTGCCGAACCTGAAGATCGAAGTGCTGCGCATGGCGCAGAACGGGGGCATCGAGCGTGCGCTGCGAACCGGCATCGACGCGCTCGCGCAGCGCGGCTTTCGCTATGCGGCGCGCATCGACGCGGGCGATCGCGCGGTGCCACAGCGGCTCGCGAAGCAGCGCGCGTTCATGCAAGCGCATCCGAACGTGGCGGGCCTCGGCATGTGGACCCAGGTCGTCACGCGCGCGGGCGAGCCGCTTTTCATGCTGACGCCGCCGGCCGCGCCGAACGTGATCCGGCGCCAGCGCTTTTTCCGCTCGTGCCTCGCGCATCCGTCGATGATGCTGCGTATCGATGCCGTCCGCACAGTCGGCAACTACCGCGCCGCGTATCGTTCGGCGGAGGACCTCGATCTGTTCGTACGTCTGATGGAACGCTATGACTGCGCGAATCTGCCGGAACTCGGTCTTTTCTATGAGCTGAACGAAGGCGGCATCAGCGCGACGAAACGGCGCCGGCAGATCGGTTCGACGCTGCGTTTGCAGTTGCGCTACTTCAACGTGGCCAATCCGTACGACTGGTTGGGCCTCGCGAAGAATCTGTTGCATCTGATGCTGCCTTATCGCACGTTGCAGCGGGTCAAGCGCGTGCTGCTCACGCCGCGCGCGAACCGTTGAGTCGCGCCGCGTGTGAACGCTGTCGTTGTCGTTGTCGTTGTCGTTGTCGTTGTCGTTGTCGTTGTCGCTGTCGCTGTCGCAGTCGCTTCATTCGCTGAGGTTCGCGCCGCATCGTAGGGCGCTGTCTTCGTATCAATGGTCCACACTTCATTCAACGCCCGGCATTTCTTCGCATGAAGCCCTCTTTCAAGTCGACGCCCGCGCTACGCATTACACTCGTTTGCAACACGGCCTGGGCAATCTATACCTATCGGCAACGGCTGATCCGCACGCTGATCGGGCGCGGCGTCGACGTGACGGTGCTCGCGCCGCGCGACCGCACGTTCGAGTTGCTCGCCGCGATGGGCTGCCGTTGCATCGAGCTGCCGATGGCGTCGAAAGGCACGAGTCCGGGCGAAGATCTGCGCACGCTCGTCGCGCTGTATCGGCAGTACAGGACCATCCGTCCGCATGTCGTGTTTCACTACACGATCAAGCCGAACATCTACGGCTCGATCGCGGCGAAGCTGGCCGGCGTGCAGTCGGTGGCGGTCACCACCGGGCTCGGCTACGTGTTCATCCAGCACAGCCGCGCCGCGCAGATCGCCAAAAGGCTGTATCGTTTTGCGTTCCGCTTTCCGCGTGAAGTGTGGTTCCTGAATCGCGACGATCAGGCCGCGTTCATCGACGGCAAGCTGCTCGTGCATCCGGAGCGCGCGCGGCTGTTGCACGGCGAGGGCGTCGATCTCGAGCAGTTCGCGTTCACGCCGCTGCGCGAGCGCGCGGAGTTTCGCTTCGTGCTGATCGGGCGGCTGCTCTGGGACAAAGGCGTCGGCGAATACGTCGAGGCCGCGCGGCAATTGCGCGCGCGCTACCGCCACGCGCGCTTTCAGCTGCTCGGGCCGGTCGGCGTCGACAATCCGAGCGCGATCACGCGCGACGAAGTCGCCGCGTGGGAACAGGAAGGCGTGATCGAATATCTGGGCGAGGCGCACGACGTGCGGCCGTTCATCGCCGATGCCGATTGCGTGGTGCTGCCGTCGTATCGCGAAGGCGTGCCGCGCACGCTGATGGAAGCGTCGGCGATGGGCCGGCCGATCGTCGCGACCGACGTGCCCGGCTGCCGCGAGGTGGTGGCCGACGGCCTCAACGGCTTGTTGTGCGAAGCGCGCAATGCGCAGAGCCTTGCCGCGAGTCTCGCACGCATGCTCGACATGAGCGGCGCGGAGCGGCGCGCGATGGCGGAACGCGGCCGGCAGAAAGTCGCAACCGAATTCGACGAACGCATGGTCGTCGAAACCTATAAAGACCTGGTGCAAAAAATCACGGGTGTTTTACTTTAATGGGAGCAACAGCATGACCACGAAGGGCACGATTCTGGTAACGGGCGGCGCGGGTTTCATCGGCTCGCACACCTGCGTCGAACTGCTGAACGGCGGCTACGACGTCGCGGTGATCGACAACCTCGTGAACAGCAAGCGCGAAGCGTTGCGGCGCGTCGAGAAAATCACCGGCCGTGCGGTGAGCTTCTACGACGACGACGCGCGCGACGCAGCCGCGCTGCAGCGGATTTTCGATGCGCATCCGATCACCGGCGCGATCCATTTCGCGGCGCTGAAAGCGGTCGGCGAGTCGGTCGCGAAGCCGATCGAGTACTACGCGAACAACGTCGGCAGCCTGCTGACGCTACTCGGCGTGATGCGCGATCGCAACGTCAAGCAGTTCGTGTTCAGCTCGTCGGCAACGGTGTACGGCGTGCCGAAGAGCTCGCCGATCGACGAATCGTTCCCGCTGTCGGCGACCAATCCGTATGGTCAATCGAAGCTGATCGCCGAGCAGATCCTGCGCGATCTCGAAGTGTCGGACCCATCGTGGCGCATCGCGACGCTGCGGTACTTCAATCCGGTCGGCGCGCATGAAAGTGGCCTGATCGGCGAAGATCCGGCCGGCATTCCGAACAACCTGATGCCGTACGTCGCCCAGGTCGCGGTCGGCAAGCTCGACAAGCTGCGCGTGTTCGGCGGCGACTACGAGACGCCCGACGGCACCGGCGTGCGTGACTACATCCACGTGGTCGATCTCGCGCGCGGGCATCTCGCCGCGCTCGATGCGCTCGTCGAGCGCGATGCGAGCTTCGTCGTCAATCTCGGCACGGGCCAGGGCTATAGCGTGCTCGACGTGGTGCGCTCGTTCGAGAAGGCGTCGGGGCGGCCGGTGCCGTACGAGATCGTCGCGCGCCGCCCGGGCGACGTCGCGCAGTGTTTCGCGGACCCGAGCGCGGCCGAGAAAATCATCGGCTGGCGCGCGCAGTTCGGCATCGAGCGCATGTGCGCGGACCACTGGCGCTGGCAGTCGACGAATCCGCAGGGGTTTGCATAAAGCGCTTCGGCACCAGCGCATCCCGTTAAAAAATGGCGGCGGCATTCGCGTAGCGCGGATGCCGCCGCCGTTTGCTTTGGTGCTCACCTCGTCAGGACGGTGAGCGCCGTGGCTGCTGAACGCGTTACGCCGTTGCCCCTTCCAGCTGGAACACCGCGACCGCATCACGCAACGCCATCGCATGCTCTTCCAGCGACTTCGCCGCGGCCGCCGCCTGCTCGACGAGCGCCGCGTTGTGCTGCGTGACCTCGTCGATCTGCGACACCGCCTTGTTGACCTGCTCGATGCCGTCGCTCTGTTCGAGCGCCGACGCCTCGATCTCGCTCATCACGCCGGTCACGCGCTCGACGGCCTTCAGCGCTTCCTGAATCGTCTTCTGCGCATCCGACACCAGCGACGCACCCTCCTCGACCTTCGCCGCCGACTCGCCGATCAGCTCCTTGATCTCCTTGGCCGCCGCGCCCGAGCGCTGCGCGAGACTGCGCACTTCCGAGGCGACCACCGCGAAGCCGCGTCCCTGCTCGCCCGCGCGCGCCGCTTCGACGGCCGCGTTCAACGCGAGAATGTTGGTCTGAAACGCGATCCCCTCGATCATGCCGATGATCTCCGTGACCTTGCGCGACGACTCGCTGATGCCGTCCATCGTCTCCGTCACGCGCGACACCACCTTGCCGCCGCGCGTGACCGTATCGAGCGCGCCGTGCGCGAGGCGGTTCGCCTGCCTGGCGTTGTCGGCGTTTTGTTTCACGGTCGCCGACAGCTGCTCCATGCTCGCCGCGGTCTGCTGCAGCGCGGCCGCCTGCTGCTCGGTGCGCGCCGACAGATCGGCATTGCCCGACGCGATTTCGTTCGCGCCCTGCGTGATCGCGCTCGTGCTGCCGCGCACCTTGCCGACCGTTTCCACGAGGCCGTCGCGCATCCGCGTCAGCGCGCCGAGCAGCTGGCCCATCTCGTTGCGCGATTTCACCTTGATCGCGACGCTCAGGTCGCCGGCCGCGATGCGCTCGAAGTGCTTGACCGTCGCGTTGACCGGCTTGATCAGCGCCGAGGACAACGCGACCCGAGCGCCCACCGCGATCACGAGCGCGATCACCGCTATCGCGCCGAACAGCACTGTCGCGAGCTGGAAGCGTCGCGCGCCGGTCGCGGCCTGCTGATGCTGATTGTCCATCTGCGCTTTTTCGAGCGCGTCGATCGCTTTCGAGTAGGACGCGTACAGGCTGTTCGCCGTGTCGCCCTGGATGTTGCGGAAGGTGTTGAAGTCGAAGTCGGTCAATGCCTTGAATTCCGGTTCGATCGCCTTGTCGACGAGCGCCGCGCGCGCGTCGCCGACGCTCTGCGCGAGCTTGCGCTCTACGTCGCTCGCGAACGGGCCGGCCATGTAGTTGCGGAAGTCGTGGTTCGATTCGAGCAGCACCTTGTGCGCGGCCGGCAGCAGATCGTCGGTCTGCTTGCCGACGCTGAACAAGGTCTGATAGGTGCCCAATGCGAGCTGCACCTGCAGAAGCTTCTCGGAACTCGCCTTCAGATGCGACAGCGCGACCGCACTGCGCTGCGTGTCGTCGAGGCTGTCGTTGGCGAGCTTCAGCGCGCCGTAGCCGACAGCGATCACCGTCAGAAGAAAGGCGACGAATACGCTGATCACGAGCGTCAGTCCGCCACGAATTGTGATGTTATTAAGCATTGGGTCTCCGGAACGCCTTTGTTGCGCGCGACTTACACTTCGTCGCATCCAGGTTTACGGTTGCGGCGCGCGCGCGCCGCATAGGGGGAATCCATGAGGAGCGAGCGCTCACGGGCCCGTGCGGGCCGCTTCGGTCTCGCTATCTGGGATTTTTTGCCGGCCTGGATCAAAGCTTCGCGCCCGTGCCGCGCGCCGGCCGCCGCACGTTTCGTTTGTATAATTCCGCGTCTTCGCACAGGCCCACTTTCATGCTTAGTTTTGCGCTCGGCTTTCTCGTCTCTCTGCTGATCACGCTGTTGATCGTGCGCTATGCGCATCTGCATGAAAAGTTCTCGACCGACACCGATCTGGCCGGCGTCCAGAAATTCCACGTGCGGCCGGTGCCGCGCATCGGCGGGACTGGGATTCTGCTCGGGCTGATCGTCTCCGCGGTGCAGTTGCATCGCGCGTATCCGGCCGTATCGGGCAGCATTCTCGGGTTGATCGCGTGCGGCATGCCGGCGTTCGGCTCGGGGCTCGTCGAGGATCTGACCAAGCGCGTGTCGCCGCTCGCACGCCTGATCTGCACGATGGCGGCCGCCGCGCTCGCCTGGTTCTTTCTCGACATCGCGGTCACGCGCATCAGCGTGCCGCCGCTCGACTTTCTGTTGTCATATGCGGCGATCTCGTTCGTGGTCACGGTGCTCGCGGTCGCGGCGCTCGCCAACGCGATCAATATCATCGACGGCTTCAACGGCCTCGCGTCGATGGTCGCGTTCATGATGTTCGCGTCGCTCGCGTATGTGGCGTTCCAGGTGCACGACCCGGTCGTGCTGTCCGCGTCGTTCATGATGATGGGCGCGGTGCTCGGCTTCTTCATCTGGAACTTCCCGGCCGGGCTGATTTTTCTCGGCGACGGCGGTGCTTACTTCATCGGCTTCATGCTCGCCGAGCTGTCGATCCTGCTCGTGATGCGCAATCGCGACGTATCCGCGTGGTATCCGGTGCTGCTCTTCATGTACCCGATCTTCGAGACCTGCTTCTCGATCTACCGCAAGAAGTTCATTCGCGGCATGTCGCCGGGCATCCCGGATGGCGTGCATCTGCATATGCTGGTCTACAAGCGGCTGATGCGCTGGGCGGTCGGCGCGCGCACCGCGCGCGAGCTGACGCGCCGCAACTCGCTGACGTCGCCGTATCTGTGGCTGCTGTGCCTGATTGCGGTCGTGCCGGCGACGCTGTTCTGGCGGCACACGCTGCATCTGTTCTGCTTCGTCGTGGTGTTTGCGGCGACTTATGTGTGGCTTTATGTGAGCATCGTGCGGTTCAAGTCGCCGCGATGGATGGTGGTGAGGAAGGGGAAGCGGTGAGCAGAAGCGACAAAGGCTGAAATCGGCTCACTCGGCTCGAAATGTAGCAATAAATCCCTCTCTTCACGAGATTCCTCCAAATTCATCAACGCACGGGATAAACAAAAGCCCCGTCGCCGGGGCTTTCGTCTACTTCGTGCGATACGACCGCCATAGCTTCAGGATCGCCACATACGCCAGCGCCGCCACGATCAGTTCGATAGTCACCCACACCATGTAATACAGGTCATCAGGGTCACGCACACCGAGCCAATCGGAAGCCGCCCAATATGCATTCGACTCGCTTTCTGTCCACTCGTAGGGATACGGCCGGACATAAAGAACAGAGAGAACGAACAGCGCCAGAAACAACGTGCCCTTGAACAGTCTACGGGCAAGTGTTGCCATATGTGACGACCTCAATTGTTCCGTAGGCCCGAAGCCCCGAAATGCCGGCAGGGATCGTCATGGTGCGCAGCAGCGCATTGCGGATTCTCATGAAATCGCTATGGCTCGGCAAGGTATGCAACCAAGTGATGCGCCGTGCCCGCCTGCTGGATGCAACCGGAACTGCCCACGCTTGACACCATTGACCCAAGTGAAATCATCGACTAGTCCATCATCCCGATACAGGGCGAACCAGTCACCGTGATTCGACGGATGGCCGAAAACGGCATTCAACGCGTCTTTTCCCCATGCGTAAGCCTGTGAACGGATGCCGCCAGTCGGACGGTCGACGATCCAGTATTTGCCGGCGGGAATCGGCCCCTTGCTAGGCACAGCCGTGCAGCCGCCCCGATTGCGGTATTGCCGGTCGCCAGAATAAGCGTCAAAGGTGCCGATGCCAGAAATGGTGAGCGGTGATAGTGGCTCGTTATTCACGAGGAATTTGCCGGTGTAGGCCATATGTCACACCTCCTGATTACGCTGACTGTAGGTCATTGCGTCCTCAACAGGTTCCTCCCGTCGTGGAACCTTGACCGTAAGCGCGCGTGCCCCTGGCGCGCTACAGGTCGATTCCCGATTTGCCGCCTCCTTCGCCTGGGCAAAAAAAGCGCGCCACAAGGGCGCGCAAAACATTTGCATCACAGATAAAAGAGCTAACCGAACCGCCGCCTCAGCGAGAAAGCGATACCGGGTTGCGACGATTCAATGCTAGGTGTATGTGCCGGGCGCAGGCTTCAGACGACTCCGAAAAGCCGGGGCGTGCGCGATGGTCGTCAACTCTCCTGAGCAAAAATAGAAAAGTCCCGTCGCCGGGGCTTTCGTCTACTTCGTGCGGTACCACCGCCATAGCTTCATGATCGCCACATACGCCAGCACCGCCACGAGCAGTTCGATAGTCATCCACAGGCCGATATACAGGTTTTCGGGATCGCCGATACCTAGCACCTCCGAAGCGTGTATCCATGCACGCATCTCAGACTCGGTCCACCCATCGTCGTACGGTCGGACAAATCGGAATGACAGAAGGTACAGACTTATAAACAGCAGGACTTTAAGCACCCTTCGGACAGGTGTTGCCATAGGTGATGACCTCAATTGTTCCGTAGGCGCGAAGCCCCGAATTGCCGGCAGGGATCGTCATGGTGTGCAGGAGTGAGTTGCGGATTCTCAGGAAATCCGTACGGCTCGGCAGGGTAATGCAGCCAAGCGAAACACCCCGACCACCTGCCGGATGCAACCTGAAGTTTCCACGCCGCACGCCGTTGATCCATGTGTAATCGTCGATTAGCCCATCATCACGATACAGTGCAAACCATTCACTGTGATCGGTCGGGTGCGACGAGTAGTAATTGAACTCATCTTTTAACCACGTTTCTACCGCAGAGCGCACGCCGCCAGTAGGGCGCGGGACGATCCAGTACTTGCCAGCGGGGATCGGCCCGTTATTGGGAACCATTGTGCAGCCGCCCCGATTGCGGTATTGGCCGTTGCTGGAATAGGCGTCGAATGTGCCGATGCCATTAATGGTGAGCGATGACAGCGGCGCGTTGTTCACGAGAAATTTGCCGAAGTAAGCCATGTTTCACGCCTCCTGATTGCGCTGGCTGTAGGTCATTGCGTCCTGCATAGGTTCCTCCCGTTGGTGAGCCTGGACCGTAAGCACGCGTGCCGCTGGCGCGCTACAGGTCGATTCCGGATTTGCCGCCTCTTGCGCCTGGACAAAAAAAAGCGCCACAGGGGCGCGCAATACCTTTGCATCACAGAAAAAGAGCCAACCGGGGCGCCACCTCAGCGGGAACGACATACCGGGCGGCGATGGTTCAATGCTAGGTGTATGTGCCGGGCGCAGGCTTCAGACGACTCCGAAAAGCCGGGGCATGCGCGATGGTCGTCAACTCTCCTGGGCAAAATCGGGATAGGGGCATGCCTCGCGGCCCGACCCCTCCCACAATAGAAAAGCCCCGTCGCCGGGGCTTTCGTCTACTTCGTGCGATACCACCGCCATAGCTTCATGATCGCCACATACGCCAGCGCCGCCGCGATCAGTTCAATCGTCACCCACACCACGAAATACAAATCTTCGGGATCGCGGACACCAAGCCAACGCGAAGCACCAAACCATGCGCGCGACTCGCTTTCTGTCCACTCATAATGGTACGGACGGACATAGAGCAGAGAGAGATAGCACAGGCCGATAAACAGGGCGACCTTGAACACCCTACGGGCAAGTGTTGCCATATGTGATGACCTCAATTGTTCCGTAGGCGAGAAGGCCCGAACTGCGCGCGGGGATTTTGACCGTGTGCAGCAGCGCGTTGCGGATTCTCATGAAATCGCTATGGCTCGGCAGCGTGATGCAGCCAAGCGAAATCCCGCGTCCGCCTGCCGGATGCAAACGGAACTGCCCGCGTTTGACGCCATTAATCCACGTCAGATCATCAATCGTCCCATCATCACGATATAGCGCGAACCATTCACCGTGATTCGATGGGTGACCCATTGCTGCATTCCACTCATCTTTTGCCCATGCAAACACCTGAGAACGGATGCCGCCCGTGGGGCGGTCCACGATCCAGTATTTACCGGCAGGGAGCGGCCCATCATTAGGCACCATCGTGCAGCCGCCCCGATTGCGATATTGATTGTTGCCTGAATACGCGTTGAACGTGCCGATGCCAGAAATGGTGAGCGGTGATAGTGGCTCGTTATTCACGAGAAATTTGCCGGTGTAGGCCATGTGTCACGCCTCCTGATTGCGCTGGCTGTAGGTCATTGCGTCCTGCATAGGTTCCTCCCATTGGTGAGCCTTGACCGCAAGCGCGCGTGCCGCTGGCGCGCTATAGGTCGATTCCGGATTTGCCGCCTCTTGCGCCTGGACAAAAAAAACGCGCCACAGGGGCGCGCAATACCTTTGCATCACAGAAAAAGAGCCAACGGAGCCGCCACCTCAGCGGGAATGACATACCGGGCGGCGACGGTTCAATGCTAGGTGTATGTGCCGGGCGCAGGCTTCAGACGACTCCGAAAAGCCGAGGCGTGCGCGATGGTCGTCAGCTCTCCTGGGCAAAAAAAAAGCCCCAGCAGATCTGTAGGGGCTCTTATCTATAAACATCCGGCGGCCAATTTCAACGGGCCAAATGACCTGCCTTCGCGGGTACTGATTCAATGCTTCGACTACTCCGATCACTCGCGGCGGCGGAACGCCTACGACACCCGCGTCGCCGGCGCCACACTACGCAGCGTCGTCGCCGTCGCCGGCAGATACTCCGGCACCCAGCGCCGCAGATCGCGCCGCACTTCATCGTCGGCCGGCACGCGATGCTGCATCAGCCACGGCAGCAGATTGTCGATCAGGCTGTCCGGCACCTCGCGCGCCTGTGCGATGCGCAGCTTCGGGTGCGGCGTGCGCGTGGTGGTTTCGTCGTCCGCGAGCAGTTCTTCGTAAAGCTTCTCGCCCGGACGCAAACCCGTGAACACGACGCGAATCTGCTCTTCGGTGAAACCGTACAGGCGGATCAGATCGTGCGCGAGATCGGCGATTCGCACCGGCTTGCCCATGTCGAGAATGAAAATCTCGCCGCCGCGCCCCATGCTCGACGCCTGCAACACGAGTTGCGACGCCTCCGGAATCGTCATGAAGAAACGCGTGATTTCCGGATGCGTGACGGTCACCGGCCCGCCGCGCGCGATCTGCTCCTGGAACTTCGGAATCACGCTGCCCGCGCTGCCGAGCACGTTGCCGAAGCGCACCGTTTCGAACTGCGTGCGCCGCGCGCCCTGCTGCTGCAGCGCCGAGCACGCCATCTCCGCGAGCCGCTTGCTCGCGCCCATCACGTTGGTCGGGTTGACCGCCTTGTCGGTCGAGATCAGCACGAAATGCGCGACGTCGTGGCGGATCGCCGCGCGCGCGACGCGGTACGTGCCAAGCACGTTGTTGCGCACCGCCTGCCACGTGTTGACCTCTTCCATCAACGGCACATGCTTGTAGGCCGCCGCATGAAACACGATGTGCGGACAGTAGCGCGCCATCACCTGATCGAGCAGCAGCGAGTCCTTCACGTCGCCGACGATCGGCACCACCGACACTTCCGGATATTTGTCGCGCAGCTCTTCGTTCAGCCGATAGATCGAGAACTCGGAGATGTCGAACGCGACCAGTTGCACCGGACCGAAGCGCAGGATCTGCCGGCATAGCTCCGAGCCGATCGAGCCGCCCGCGCCCGTCACCATCACGACGCGGTTTTTCAGCAGCGCGGCGACGTGCTCGGTGTCGATCGTCACCGGGTCACGGCCGAGCAGGTCTTCGAGATCGATCTGCCGCACGCGCGACAGGAACGCCTGACCTTGCGTGAGCGGCGTGAGCGCGGGCAGCGTCATCGCGCGTACGCCGGCGCGCACGCACAGCGTGGCGATGTGCCGATGCGCCTCCACCGACGCCGACGGCACCGCGATGATCACATGCTCGACCTTCAGCTCCGTGCAGATTTTCTGCAGATCGCTGATCGCACCAACCACGCGATAGCCGTAGATTTCACGGCCCTGCTTGATCGGATCGTCGTCGAGCAGACCGACGAGGCGCCACTGGCCCGAGCGCTTCAGCTCGCGCACGAGGTTCGCGCCGGCATTGCCCGCGCCGAGCACGAGCACCGGCTTGCCCTGGCCGACCAGTCCGCCGTAGCGATAGAACTCCTTGGCCGCGCGATACAGCGCGCGTGAGCCGCCCATCGTCAGGAACAGCAGCATCGGCGACACGATCAGCACCGAGCGCGGCACGACCGGCGCCGGCTGCAACAGCGCCGAGCCGATCACGACGACGAGCGCGCCGACGCCGATCGCTTTCGCGATCCGCACGAGATCGGGCAGGCTCGCGAACACCCACATGCCGCGATAGAGGCCGTAGCTGCGGAACATCACCGCGTAGATCAGCAGCACCCACACGAGCGCATGCAACCCGCTCGACCAGAACGGCGCGGGCACCGGTCCGTTGAACCGGATCACATAGGCCAGCAGCCAGGCCATTGCCACCGCGCACAGGTCGAACGCAAACGCACTGAACGAAAGCCATCTGGCTTTGAAGCTTTTCATTGCGCAGAACCTCAGATTGGCCCGGAACGGGACACATGGCGCCGCCAGCGGCGATCAATACACAGCCCCGCGACCACGAGCACGGCAGCCCATGCGACGACAACCAGCCATTGATACAGAAGAGCGAATTGTAGCGCCCAGACAGCAAGCATTATGCCCACCGCCATGAACAGATACCAAATCCACGCGGTCGATGCGTGCCCGAAACCCGACTGCACCAGTCTTTGATAGTAGTGTTCACGATGCGCCTGCCAAAATTTTTCACCGCGCAGCAGGCGCTTGAGCAGCGTGACCGACGCGTCGCCGATGAACGGCGCGAAGCACAGCGCCGGAAACCACACCGGCCATACCCCCTCGCGCCACCCCCAATAGCCGAGCGCGCCGGCCAGAAAGCCGAGCGGGATCGAGCCGGCGTCACCGAGAAAGATGCGCGCTGGGTGAAAGTTGAACAGCAGAAAGCCCGCGGCCGCGCCTGTGACGATCAGGCTCGCCGTCGCGAGCGCCGGGTCCGCGTGCGACGACACCGAGGCGGCCACCGCATAGCCGCCGAAGCCGAACAGCGCCATGCCGCCCGCGAGGCCGTCCGAGCCGTCCATGAAGTTGTAGAGATTGACGAGCCACACGAGCAGAACCGCCATGCACGCGAGCGCCCACCACGGCACGTCGGCCGGATAGACGGCGATCAGTGCCGCCACCGCCGCCGCATGACCGCCGAAGCGCACGCGTGCGGGCAGGCCACGTCGATCGTCGATCTGCGATAGCGCCGCGAGCAGCGCCGCGGCAAGCGCGGGCAGCCACAGCGACGGCGCCGCCAGCGCGATCAGCAGCACCGCGACCGGTACGATGCCCCAGCCGCCGACGCGCGGCGTCGGGCGCGTGTGCAGCGAGCGGTCGTTGGGGATGTCGGTGGCGAGCCGCCACGCGAGGCCAGTGCGCAGCAGCGTCCACAGGATCGCCGCGCAGGCGGCGAGCGCGGCGACGCCCCACGGCAGTAGAGAGACGACGGAAGAGGCGGAGTGTGCAGCGAGCGGCATCGATAGCGTTAGCGGTTCAGGTCGGAGTCAAGGCGGGTTCAACCCGTGGTCAATGCGTCGAGCGATACCACGCCGCGGTTTCGAGCAGCCCATGCTCGACCGTATGCGGCGCAGACCAGTTCAGACATTCGCGGATATGCGAACTGTCGACGCGCAGCTCGCCGATCAATCGATCGATCTGCGCCGAGCGGCCGGTCAGGCGACCCGCGAGACGCAGCAGGCTGGCCGGCACCGGCACGAGCCGCGCGGGCACGTGAAGCTGCGTGGCCAGCAGACGCGCGAGTTCCGGCACGCTGAGGTCGCGGCCGTCGGTCACATGGAAGGTTTCGCCGGCCGCGCGCGGATCGGTCGCGCAATGCACGAGCGCGTCCGCGAGGTTATCGACGAACACGAGGCTGCGCAGCGCGCTGAGCGCGCCGAGCGGCAACGGAATGCCTCTCGCGACCGCGTTCATCAGCTGCAGGAAGTTCGCGCGCACGCGCGGCCCGTAGACCAGCGGCGGCCGCACCACGACGACTTCGAGACCCGTCGAGCGGCCGTAGTCGAACAGCGCGCGCTCGGCTTCCAGTTTCGAGATGCCATACGCATCGGACGGCGCGGGCTGATCCGTTTCAGCGATCGGCCGGCCGCTGCTCGCCTCGCCCATCGCCTTGATGCTGCTGACGAACACGAAGCGCCTCGCGCCCGCGCGCCGCGCCGCGGCCGCGACGCGCAAGCTGCCCTCGACATTGGTCGCGCGATAGGCGGCGAGCGGCTCGGTCAGGGTCTCCCGCATCACGTGCACGCGCGACGCCAGATGGATCACCGCATCGCAAGTGAGCGCGACCGGCCAGCGCTGGTCAATGCCCGCAAAGTCTTCGGTATCGAGCAGCCATTCGCCCACGCCCTCGGCGGCCGTGTGCGGCCGGCGCACCACGCCAGTCACGCGATCGCCCCGCCGCAGCAACGCGCGGGACACCGGCTGGCCGACGAAACCGTTGGCGCCGGTGACGAGGATCTGCAGACTCATCGCAATGCTCCGTCATGCACTTCGCGGCGCGCGATTACGCCCACGCCATGCCGCGCGCCCCACGCAAACAGACGATCGCCGTCAGGACTCGACGCGGCCGCAAACGGCGGGAAAGGCGGATCAGACACGATACAATCTGGCATCGGCGGTGCTTTCTCAGGAAGTCTGGCTGGGAACGTATTGTATTCGGGCGACACCCGTTGCGGCCTGCGAGTCGTCAGGGATGGCATCGCGCCACCTGGGCGCTAGAATGTCTGCGCTGCCGCGACCACGCCGGCAGCGCCAACACGCGGCACGAGCCTCGGGCCGTGATAATAAAACGGACCTGCGCCTGCTGGCGCGTCGTTCGTACACTTCGTAACAACTCAAACATATTCGCGCATGTGGAATTCGTGGTATCGATCCGACGTGCTCGACAACAGCACACGCCGGCCTGCTCGCTGGCCGTGCGACCAGGCCCCGGCCCGCGCACCGGCAAGTCCGCGCCTGAAGGCCGCGCAAGCGCGCGGCGAGCATCCACGTGAATGCCCCGAAACCTGCCGGTCTCGCCGCCATGTTCGCGCGTTACGCGCAGCGGCGTTACGCGCAGCGGCGTTACGCGCAGCGGCGTGCCGCGACGTGCTGGTCTGAAGAAAAGAACTGTTTGAGCGACTAGAGTCCCACCTATGAAAGTGCTGTTCGCCACCTACCCGATGGCTTTCCATACCCCCGGCGGCGGAGAAATCCAATTGCTTGCCTATCACAAGCATCTGCCCGCGCATGGCGTCGACGTTACGCTGTTCGATCCGTGGAAGCCGCGTTTTCTAGAACACGACGTGGTGCATTTCTTCTCGTGCGTCGGTGGCTCGGTGCACTTCTGCAACTTCGTCAAGCAACTCGGCTTGCCGCTCGTCGTGTCGTCGAGTCTGTGGGTGACGGAGGAAACCAGGCATCTCTATCCGATCGGCGAGATCCGCCATCAGTTCTCTCTCGCGGACCGCGTGGTCGCGAACTCCGAGATCGAATGCGACACGCTCGCTCGCATCTTCGATCTGCCGCGCGAGAAGTTCGCGAGCGTGTTGAACGGCGTCGAACAGAGCTTTTACGAGCCTGTCGCGGCGGAGCCGTTCCGCCGTGAATCCGGCATCGAGGGCCGCTTCATCCTGAACGTCGGCAACATCGAGCCGCGCAAGAACCAGCTCGCGCTGATCCGGGCGATGAAGTCGTTCCCCGACCTGACGCTTGTCCTGATCGGCCATCAGCGCGATCCCGAGTATGCGAAGGCATGCTTCGACGAGGGTGGCGCGCAGGTCGTCTACGCCGGCACGCTGCCCCACGATTCGCCGCTGCTGCGCTCCGCCTACGCGGCCTGCGAAGCGTTCGTGCTGCCGAGCACGCTCGAAACGCCGGGGCTCGCCGCGCTCGAAGCGCATGCCGCCGGCGCCCGCATCGCGGTGACAAAAGTTGGCTCTACCCAAGAATATTTCGCGCAGCACGTTGCCTACCTGGATCCGTTCGACGTCGACAGCATCACCGGATCGATTCGCGCGGCGCTCGCGCAACCGCGCGGCGCTGCCGCTGCCCCGACGCGCGATCTGACCTGGCAGGCCGTCCTGTCGCCCTTGAAAGACCTGTACGATTCCCTGCTGACGAAATGACAAAACCCGTGACGAACCTCGTGAAGAACCTCATGAAGAACTTCGAACTTCGTCCCTTGAATAACGTCGAGGCGTCCTCGAATTCCGGGTTCGCCTGGAACGCGACGAACGGCGATCCGCAGTTCAAGCTGACGGGATGGGAAGAGCTGTCGGGTCGCGCCGCGCGTATTTCGTTCGAGCTCGCGAAAGAAGACATGCCGGCCTCGCCATGCATGATCTATTTCGACGCGGGCGCGGGCATGTCGGAGCACGCGACGATCGGCCTCGTGGTCGACGCTGACGGCAAGGTGGATCAGGTCGTCGCGTTTCCGCCGCTCGTCGGTCCGTTGCGCCTCGATCCGATCGCGCGCGCGGGACTGTTTTCGATCACCGGCTTCAACGTCGAACTGGTGGCCGACGCCGACTGCCCGACGGAACTGCTCGAACGCGCGCGCCGGATGGCGTCGTGGGGCGGCGGCGCTCAGCCCGCGCCGGCGCCAACCGTGGGTCACACGTATCAGGAATGGATCGAGCGGCACGAGCCGCCCGCGTCGCATTACCCGGAACTGCGCGCGCGCTCGAAGGCGTGGGCGCTGCAACCGCTGATCAGCATCGTGATGCCGACCTACAACACGCCGGCCAGGTGGCTGCGCATGGCGATCGATTCGGTCGTCGACCAGGTCTACGAGAATTGGGAATTGTGCATCGCCGACGACTGCTCGACGAACCCCGAGGTCAGGCAGGTGCTCGACAGCTACGCCGCCAAAGATCCGCGCATCAAGGTCGCGTACCGCACGACGAACGGCCACATCAGCACCTCCAGCAACACGGCGCTCGAGCTTGCCGTCGGCGAATTCGTCGGCCTGCTCGACCACGACGACGAATTGCATCCGCTCGCGCTCTACTGCGTCGCCGAGCTGATCAACGCGCATCCGGACGCGACGGTGATCTACAGCGACGAAGACAAGATCTCGATCGACGGGGTCCGCTCGGACCCGTACTTCAAATGCGACTTCAACTACGATCTGTTCCTGAGCCAAAACATGATCTCGCATTTCGGCGTCTACAAGACTTCGGTCATGAAGGAGGTCGGCGGCTTCAGAACCGGCTTCGAAGGCTCGCAGGACTACGACCTCGCGCTGCGCGTGATCGATCGCGCGGGTCATCACACGGTGTATCACGTGCCGCGCGCGCTGTACCACTGGCGCATGATCCCCGAGAGCACGGCGGCCGGCCACGAAGCCAAGCCGTACGCGCATATCGCGGCGATGCGCGCGCTCGACGAACACCTCGCGCGCAACGGCATCAACGCCCACACCGAGCACGCGCCGGGCACGGACGCCTTCAACAAGGTCGTGTACGACTTGCCCGAGGTGCCGCCGTCGGTGGAGATCATCATTCCTACGCGCGATTCCGCCGGACTCGTCGAGCAATGCGTGGAATCGGTGCGGCAGAAATCGAGCTACCCGAACTTGCGCATCACGATCATCGACAACGGCTCGCTCAAGCAGGAAACGCACGACCTGTTCGCGCGCCTGCAAGAGGACGAGCGCATCAAGGTCGTGCGCGACGATTCGCCGTTCAACTACTCGGTGCTGAACAACCGCGTCGCGCTCGCGAGCACGGCGGACTTCGTCTGTCTGATGAACAACGACATCGAAGTGATCAACGCCGACTGGCTCGAGGAAATGGTGTCGGTCGCGCTGCAGGCGAATGTCGGCGCGGTCGGCGCAAAACTGCTGTATCCGGACGACACGATCCAGCATGGCGGCGTGGTGCTCGGCGTCGGCGGTATCGCGAGCCATGCGCACAAGCATTTCCCCAATTCGCACCCCGGCTACTTCGCGCGCGCGCGCCTGCGCAACGTGATGTGCGCGGTGACCGCCGCGTGCCTGCTGATTCGCCAGTCGATCTACAAGGAAGTCGGCGGCCTCGACGAACAGTTACACGTCGCTTACAACGACATCGATTTTTGCCTGCGTGTGCGGCAAGCGGGCTACCGCAATGTGTGGACGCCCTACGCGGAGCTTTATCATCACGAATCGGCAACCCGCGGCGCCGAAGACACACCGGAAAAAATCAGCCGCTTCAACCAGGAATCTGAGTTGGTCAGACAGCGCTGGGAGCATCTGTTGATGAACGATCCCTGCTATTCACCCAATCTGACACTGACTGCCGACGATTTTTCCTTTGCTTGGCCTTCAAGGATTGCAAATCTTGATTAATCTGGGACCCAAAAAAAACAAGACCGGATGGCTGGCGGAGTACCGCCATCCATCGCCGGGGGAACTGTTCTGCCTGCCGAGCGCGATCTACTTTCTGATGAAGTTCAGAGCCGATCTCGCGCGCTTCAATTCCAAAGTGCTTGATGACCGCGTCACGCTGTATTTCTGGTGGGAAATGTCGGCGCGCGAAACGTATCCGGACTTCAACTGGGTGCTGCGACAGGAAGACCTCGAATATTTGCGTCAGCTCGACAACGACACGCTGATCGAGCGGCATCCGGAAGCCGTCACGTACTGGCTCGGCTCGACCAAACCGAGCGTGCTCGATGCGAAGCATCTGAGCGAGACGCTGCACGAGCCCGTCACCGTGCTCGAAGAAGCCGGCCTGCAATTGCCGAAGCTGATGACGACGATCGTGCGCAATCGCGGCGATCTGTCCCAGGCATTCAACCTGAACACGCTGACCGGCTATCTGAACTGCCTCGACTGGTGGGAGCAGTACGGTCAGGTCACCTGCCCGCGCGTGACGTGGCGTCCGCCGATCGCTTGGCCCGGGCTGCTGGAACCGATCGACGCGCCCGACTCCAGCGCGATGCCGTTTCCGCGCTTCCTCGCGCAGATCACGACCGAGCGGCGCGATCTGCGCAGCGCGTTCAATCTGAACAGCTTCACCTCGCGGCTCAACGCGCTCAGCTGGTGGGAAGACCACGGCCAGCGCGAATATCCACGCATCAAGTGGTCGCAGCCGCCGATCGGCGGCTTCATGCTCGAGCCCGAAGCGCCTCCCGCGGACGGTGGCCCTTACGTGCCGCGCTTCCTGAGCGAGATCTACAAGGACCGGCCGGACCTGCAGGAGACCTTCACGCTCCAGTCTTTCCGGGGGCGGCTCAGCTGTCTGTCGTGGTGGATCGAACACGGCCAGCATCAGTACCACGCGATCAAATGGGTGCCGCCCACGCCCTCCGCCGTGATGTTTGAGCCCGAATTTGGCTCGCACGCCGACTGGCTACCGGTGCCGCGCTTCCTGCGGCTGCTGCACGGTGAGCGCCGGGACCTGCAGGAGCCCTGCTCGCTCGAAAGCTTCACCGGGCGCCTGAAGTGCCTGTCGTGGTGGATCGAGCACGGGCAGCACCAGTATCCGGCGCTTCACTGGGCCATCCCGCCGTTGCCCGACACCCTGTTCAAGCTGGAAGCCGGCGAGCAAGGCGCGCTGCCGCTGCTGCCGCGCTTTCTGCTGCTGATCTGGAACGAGCGGCCCGACCTGCAGGCATCGTTCAACCTGAACAGCTTCAGCGAACGGCTCGGCTTCATCTCGTGGTGGGACAAGCACGGGCACGACGAGTACTACGCGATCAAATGGACGCCGACTCATCTGGCCGAAGAGCTCGCGAGAATCGACGACGAACAGCCGGCGGACGACACCTTGCTGCCGCGCTTCCTGACGATGATCGCGAATGACCGCCCGGATCTGCGCGAAGTGTACGACCTGAACACCGCGGATGGCCGCGACCAGCTCGTGCGCTGGTGGAACGAATGGGCGTCGACCGAATATCCGCTGGTCGGCTCGCTGAAGGTGCGCTGGACCGACAGCGCCGACGACGAAGCCGATGACGACGCGCACGAGCCCGCGCGCTATCACGCGCGCGTCGAAGGCATCGGCTACGACTTCGGCGTCAACATCATCGGCTTCCCGCAAGGTGTGCTGGGCCTCGGCGAAGACGCGCGCATGGCCGCCCGCGTACTGCAACTGTCGTCGACGCCGGTCACGCTGCTCAATGCGCCGATGGCGGGACCCGCGCGCCTCGAACACTCGGTCGATCATCTGATCAGCGACGAGCTCAAGTACAACATCAGCCTGATCTGCCTGCCGGCGCCCGAAATGGTGCGGCTCGCTCTGGAAGGCGGCCGCACCCTGATCGACGCGCCCACGCACAAGATCGGCGCATGGCCATGGGAACTGCCCCACTGGCCGAACGCATTCGGCAACGTGCATCAGATGGTCGACGAAATCTGGGCGCAGAGCCGCTTCGTGCAGAGCGTCTACAGCCGGCTCGGCAACACGCCGGTCTACCAGATGCCGATGGCGGTCGAGGTCCCCGCGCCGCTCGAGCCGAAGCGCGAGCGCTTTGGCCTGCCGGCCAACGAGTTCCTGTTCTACCTGATGTTCGACGGCAACTCGTGGCTGAGCCGCAAGAATCCGCTCGCCGGCGTGCAGGCGTTCAAGCAGGCGTTCGGCGACAGCTCCCCGGGCGTCGGGCTCGTCATCAAGGCGATGAACGTGCGCGACGACGACCCGGTGTGGCGCGCCGTGCTCGACCTTGTCGCGGGCGATAGCCGCATTCACATCGTGTCCGAGCGCCTGAGCCGCCAGGACTCGACCGACTTCATGGCCTGCTGCGATGCCTATATTTCGCTGCACCGTAGCGAAGGCTTCGGCCGCGTGATCGCGGAGGCGATGGCGTTGGGGCAGCCGGTCGTGGTCACGAACTTCTCGGGCAACGTCGACTTTTGCGAACCCGACACCGCGTTCCTCGTGGATGGCGAACTCGTGCCGCTGCGCCCCGGCGACTACCTGTTCGCCGAAGGTCAGTACTGGTGCGATCCGGAGGTATCGATCGCGGCGGAACAGCTCAAACGCATGATCGACGATGCGCCACTCCGTGAGCGCATCGCACTGGCGGGGAAGGCGCGCATCGAGCGCGATTACTCAGTTGAGGCAGTCGCACGCGCGTATGCGCGACGGTTGAACGACATTGCGGAGGCGAAGACGATATGACGCTGCGGGGAGGCGTATCAAGCAATGCCGGCATGAGGCCGACAAGTCGCAGGAGACGCCTCGCCTTCGAGGCGCACGTTGACCGCACCTACATTTCGGCGATCGAACGCGCATTGCTAACCCGACAATCGAGACGCTCGCGAACATCTGTTAGTTACAGAACGTCACGCTCGGGGAGTTGTTCGCGCCGCTCGATGGTGTATTGCTGAAGCCCACTGGTGAGCGACGCGCGAACGCGACGACGACGCCCGAGATCAAGCGTCAGCGCTTGCGATGACGACGGCGAAGAGGTGGGGATTCGTTCGCGGGGATGAGGGGCGGCCCCTTGAGGATAAGAACACGGGGCGGGATATGTGATCGCGAAGCGCAAGACATCTCAGCTAGCTGGAGCACTCAGTCGCTTCGTGCGGCAACATATGCGCAAGGCGCAACCAAACGAGCCGAACGCTGAACGATACGATCGTAAGTTCGAAGAAAGGAAGATGCGGCGCTTTCCGTCGGAGACGTCGAACCTGCTGGCTAACGGTGCCGAAGGACCGATTGATCCGATTCGCAATGCCGGTGACGAGCGAATCTAAGGTAGATCGTGGGTCGCTTGCCGACCAAGAGCAGGCAAATATCGAACTGCCTTACGTCGTCGACAATCGAACCGGCTGCGAGCTCGGTTAGACTTTTGGACCACCCTGGTCAACCCTCGCCGCAACAGCATGGACATTAAGCTTTTGATCATATGCGGGCTTACATTTGTGATCCATGTGATCGCGACTCTGGCTAATGCCGTACGGATCGCCTGCGTTCGTACGCGTCGTATTGCAGTGTCGTTTTCCCTTTTTCGGGATCATTGCCCCGCTTTCAAGAACGGCCAATTCCTTTCAGGGACCATTCATCGCAAAGGGGGGGCGAGCTTGATATCTCTCGCCACGTTGGCCAAGGTTTGCTCGGTGATTTCCGGCTTTTCTTGCTGACCGACGCAGTTGCAAGTATCGTCGGGACGTTCCTGATTCCCGCGTTCAAGCGTTATACCGGCCGCGCCGCTAACCACTTTCATGCGAATCGTTCGATTCCTCGTCTGCTGCTCCTTGCCGGTTCATGGCCGCCTTGATATCCCGCTTGCGCTTACAAGCCTGCCGCGCGATACCTGCATCCAGTAGATAGCCCTTCGTACCGCTGCCGCGGCCCGCTCCCGATCAATGGGCGGACCCCGCTTTGTCACGCCTCCCTTTGTGCCATGGATGCGCGCCGACCGCGTGACGGACTAATTCATGGTCGATATGTCCAAACTCAAGCGGCGCCTTAGGCGCAGGACGGAGGCAACGAGGAATACTTGGAGCGTTGCTCCGGGCGTGCACATGGATTCTGATTAGGGTTTGTACTTAATCCGTCGCCTCCATGTCTCCTCCGATATGGATTAAGCTTGCCCACTGAGGCGGTTTTTTTTCGGGCTTGCGCGCCGCCGGGCCCTAGAAATGATCAAGGGCACCGTCTCACTGATGAAACTAGTTTTCCGGACACGCCATTCTCGCAGCAGCCCTCGGGTACAATACGGCCGGCCTAATTGAGTAGGCGGTTGTGGACTCTTGGACGGGCAGTCCATCATTAGGTCATACAGTTTCGTTCTCGCCTATTCCATAAATTTGCTCTCGCATGAACTCAATTCCAACGGAACAAGAACCTGTGTTCTCCTCGCTTGCAATAGCGGTTGGAGCGCGACCGGACGCGCCAAACACTGCGCCAAACGCGGGATCCTCAGATACGGAGCAATTCTGGCGCCAAGACGAGAACCGCCGAATGCTCCGCGACATGATTCTCGATGAGCGACGCAGAATCAAAGCGATCGAAAGCCGATATCGCGCGATCGCGGATGCTGCAGTGGCCGAGGTGGCGACACTGCGCGAGACACCTGCGCAGATTGCAAGGTCACGCCGTTCATGGACTCGATTCCTGCATCCTCTGACCAAGCACTTGAAGCGGGCCATGCCGACCGTCCAGTTAGAAAGCGCTCCACTGCCGCCGGTGACGCCTCCGGAGGCAGGTCGTGCTATCGAAATCGACTACAGCGCCAAGGTTCCGTTTCAGTTCCCCACGTTGAAACAGATTAAAACTGAACGCGTCGCTGCGATTATTCATTTGTTTTATCCCGAACTCGCGCCAGAGTTCCGTGTGTATCTGAATAACATTCCGGTCGGTGTCGATGTGTATATATCGACCTGTGATTCATTCTCAGCCGAATTAATCCAGAACGCTTTCAAGGGCTGGGCGAAAGGCACAGTCGACGTTCGTGTTGTCCCGAACCGCGGTCGCGATATCGCGCCCAAATTGCTCGCATTCAAGAATGTTTTCGAGCGCTACGACTTCGTTCTATGTCTGCATGGGAAGCGTTCACATCATGCAAGCGCATTGGCTCAATGGCGTCACTTCCTTCTCGAAAGTCTTTCAGGTTCGGCCGAAGTCGTCAGCAGTGTTCTTTACGCATTCGAGCATGATTCCAACCTGGGGATGGTCGCCGCCCAGCATTTTGAAACGATGCGGCACTGGACCAATTGGGGAGGCAACTTCGACGGCGCGCAGAAGCTCGCAAACCGTCTTGGTTTTGCCATAGACAAGTCGACACCACTCGATTTTCCATCGGGTTCGATGTTCTGGGCGCGAACGGCAGCCTTGAAGAATCTGGTTGATTTGAACCTAAGTTTTGAAGATTTTCCATCTGAAGTTAATCAGAAAGACGCCACACTCGCACATTCAATCGAGCGGTTTTTCTTCTACGCTTGCGAGCATGCAGGTTTTCATTGGATGAAAATCGCGCGGCCAGAACTGTATGAGAAAACCCCGGCGATGATTCCCATCGCCTCCGCTCCCGATTTGAAAGCGTTTGCAAAGCATTATGTTTTCCATCTTCTTAACCCGAAGGGTGTCAAGATCCGCGCCGTTCGGCCGACGCCAATCGCAGAGCCGCCTCAACGATTGGCTGACATCATTCAGCAACGAGCTCTCGGTTTGCATGTCAAAACGTCGCGCAACGCAAAGATCGTTATCGGAATCGTGACCTATAACAATGACCAGACGGAACTTCAGCGTGCGGTCGAAGCGGCTCGTATCTCTCTCTTAGAGGCCGGCCTCCCCGTAGCAAACAATCTCTTCCTGCTCGATAACGGTAGTTCGACCGAACATTACGACTTCGACCGCAAGTTCCTGAGACGTCTGCAATCCGAGGGAAATGTCGGCTTTGGCGCTGGTCACAACAAGTTGATGCGTGGGGCTTTCGACGACGGTGCTGACATCTATATTTGCCTCAACCCGGATGGAGTTTTGCATCCGGACGCGATTGGCAGCCTGGTTAAAGCTGTATTCGCGGCAGACGGAAGAGCATTGGTTGAAGCACTTCAATTTCCATCAGAACACCCAAAACCCTACGATTTCTTAACGCTCGAAACACCATGGGTTTCGGGTGCATGCTTGGCGATTTCTAGGACGTGCTTCGAGGAATTAGGTGGGTTCGACGAGAGCTTCTTTATGTATTGCGAAGATGTCGACCTTTCGTGGCGCGCCAGAGCGCTTGGATACAGTCTGAAAACTTGCCCGCAGGCACTTTTCCTTCATCGTGTCACCAATCGCGAGATGAGCGTATCGACGGTAGAAATGATCTACACGTCTGCTACCTTGCTGGCGAGGAAGTGGCGTGGCGCGGAGTTCGAGCAGTGGTTGCAGAGCGAAATGGAGGGCTTGGGGAAGCAATTACCTCAGCATTACCCAGAGCCTGTTCCCGTTGCGTGGAGCAAGATCGCTGATTTCACCGCACACACAAGCTTCGCGAAACCGCGTTGGTAAAAGCATGATTGAAAATCAAGTTGACTGTATCGTTAGGTTTCACGATATCAAGCGCCTCAAGGAGTTGGAACGTTGTGTTTTTTCGCTGGTCGGACAAACCTATCGTCCCCTCAATATCATTATTGCGTTACAAAGGTTTTCGCAATCTGGTATCGCGCAGGTCGAGGCGTCGCTTGCCCGCTTGCTCAAGATGCACGACGCTCCGTCTCTGGAATTGGTGAATCTCACTTCGGAAGAACCAAAAGATGCGCGAACAGAACTGTTGAATCTGGGCCTATCCAGAGCTAGCGGTCAGTACGTCGGTTTTCTCGATTACGATGATGTGTTGTATCCGGAGGCCTACAGTCTTCTGGTCGACCAATTGAAGACAAGCAACGCCGCAATTGTCTTCTCATCTGTCAGAGTGGTGCATGCCGATGTACACCCGCAATTTATCGTGGCTACACGCGCGGACTCCGCGGTTTTCCCTGGCGAAGGTCTCGTGGATCTGTTCATGGCTAACTTCTGCCCGATTCACTCCTATCTGATCGACAGATCGATTACTTCTTCCGAACTCTATTTCGATACTCTGCTGACTTGGGAGGAAGATTACGATCTTCTGCTGCGTATTACGGCCGCATATCCCGCAGATTTCAAATTGGTAGGAACCATTGTCGGTGACTATTACATCAAATCGGATCTGAGTAATTCGACGGGCGTTACTGGGGCGGAAGGCAAGCTTAGTGGGGAGCGCTTGCGCGAATACGAGCAGGTCGCCGCGTTGATCGAGGCGCGACGCAGAATTACCCGACTCAGTGAGACCGTCAAAGATCAGCTTGGGCTGCGAGACCGGGCTGAAAATCTGACAATCCGAAATGCTCTGCGAGAATTGGGGGTCGATGAGGTATTCGCCGAGTCCGTCGCCGCCGGCTCCGCCGATAAACCGAAAGTCGAAATCGCAGTCGCGGCACCGATCCACGCCAACGACGAAACGTTCGAGGGTTCCGTAGCGCACTATGAATCGGTCGGTTCACAGATGGCTGGATTTGCTCAGCGAGCTGTTAAGTTGTCTGGTAGCAAAAACCCAACGATCCTTGAGCTTCCCTGTGGTTATGGACGCACCACCCGGCATCTCATCAAGAAATTTAAGGCATGTGATGTCCATGCTGCCGATATCGTGGCGCATGCTGTCGACTTTTGCGGTTCGACCTTCGGTGTACATGGACATCACATCGTTGACCCGATCTTTGAATTTTCCACAATTGAAAACGCGAAGTTCGACGTCGCGGTACTGGAATCTCTCATCACCCATCTTTCGCAGGCAGACGCCCGATCGGCGTTGAGGCATTTCTTCAGCAAGATTCGGTCTGGCGGCGTCGCTGTCGTAACCACACACGGCGCGCGGTCGAGCGAGCGTCTAAGGGAAAAGGATTGCTATTCGGTAGGCGAAGATGCGCGAAAACGCCTCCTTTCGTCGTACGACGCTGGAGAATACGCCTTTGTTGACTCTCAACCTAAAAATTCATCACGTGCCAGAATCGCCAAAGATGTCGGGAAAAGTTACGGTGTTTCGATGATTCCGGAACGCTGGCTTCGGACCTTTTGCGAAGAAAACAAACTTACGACCGTGGAACGTATCGTTGGCGGCTGGGACGACAACCAGGACGTTTATTTCATTCGCAAGTAACTATTCGGCGCTGAATAATCGCATCGCGCTGGCGAGCACGGCCGACCTCGTCTGCCTGATGAACCAACGACATCGAAATCATCAATACCAACTGGCTCGAAGAAATGATTTCGGTGGCGCTGCAGGCGAACGTGGGCGCGGTGAGCGCGATGCTGTGTACCCTGACGACACCGTTCACAATCAGGAATCCAAGTTGGTCAGGCAGCGCTGGGGCAATTTGTTGTTGAAGGACCCTATTAGTCGTCCAATCTGACGCTGACCGCCGACGACTTTTCCTTCGCATGGCCTTCGAGGATTGCAAACTTGGTTAATCTGGGACCGAAAAAAAACAAGACAGGGTGGCTGGCAGAGTACCGGCACCCATCGCCGGCAGAGAGGTTCTGCCTGCCGAGCGCGATCTACTTTCTGATGAAATTCAGAGCCGACCTCGCGCCCTTCAATTCAAAGGAGCTGGACGATCGGGTCACTCTGTACTTCTGGTGGGAAATGACGGCGCGTGAGACGTATCCGGATTTCAACTGGGCGCTTCGTCAGGAAGACCTTGAATACCTGCGTCAACTCGATAACGACACGCTGATCGATCAGCATCCGGACGCAGTCACATACTGGCTGGGCTCGACCGCGCCGAGCGTGCTCGACACGAAGCACCTCGCCGAAACTTTGCTCGAACCGATTTCTTGGCCCGAACTGCTGGAGCCGATCGACGCGCCCCAGTCCGGCAACATACCGTTGCCGCGCTTTCTCGCCTTCATTACGACCAAGCGCCTCGATCTGCGCAGCGCCTTCGACCTGACTACGCTGACCGGCCGGCTCGCCTGCCTGAGCTGGTGGGCACAGCACGGCCACCGCGAATACAAGCGGATCAAGTGGATTCAGCCGCCGATCGGCGGTGCGATGCTCGAACCCGAGAAGCCCGCCGTCGACGACAGCCCGCACGTGCCGCGCTTCCTGTCGCAGATTGTCGGGGAACGGCCGGACCTCCAGGCCGCGTTCGGTCCACTGCACACTTTTGTCAGCCGGCTCAATTGCCTGTCGTGGTGGGTTGAACACGGGCAGCACCAGTATCCGGCGCTTCACTGGGCCATCCCGCCGTTGCCCGACACCCTGTTCAAGCTGGAAGCCGGCGAGCAAGGCGCGCTGCCGCTGCTGCCGCGCTTTCTGCTGCTGATCTGGAACGAGCGGCCCGACCTGCAGGCATCGTTCAACCTGAACAGCTTCAGCGAACGGCTCGGCTTCATCTCGTGGTGGGACAAGCACGGGCACGACGAGTACTACGCGATCAAATGGACGCCGACTCATCTGGCCGAAGAGCTCGCGAGAATCGACGACGAACAGCCGGCGGACGACACCTTGCTGCCGCGCTTCCTGACGATGATCGCGAATGACCGCCCGGATCTGCGCGAAGTGTACGACCTGAACACCGCGGATGGCCGCGACCAGCTCGTGCGCTGGTGGAACGAATGGGCGTCGACCGAATATCCGCTGGTCGGCTCGCTGAAGGTGCGCTGGACCGACAGCGCCGACGACGAAGCCGATGACGACGCGCACGAGCCCGCGCGCTATCACGCGCGCGTCGAAGGCATCGGCTACGACTTCGGCGTCAACATCATCGGCTTCCCGCAAGGTGTGCTGGGCCTCGGCGAAGACGCGCGCATGGCCGCCCGCGTACTGCAACTGTCGTCGACGCCGGTCACGCTGCTCAATGCGCCGATGGCGGGACCCGCGCGCCTCGAACACTCGGTCGATCATCTGATCAGCGACGAGCTCAAGTACAACATCAGCCTGATCTGCCTGCCGGCGCCCGAAATGGTGCGGCTCGCTCTGGAAGGCGGCCGCACCCTGATCGACGCGCCCACGCACAAGATCGGCGCATGGCCATGGGAACTGCCCCACTGGCCGAACGCATTCGGCAACGTGCATCAGATGGTCGACGAAATCTGGGCGCAGAGCCGCTTCGTGCAGAGCGTCTACAGCCGGCTCGGCAACACGCCGGTCTACCAGATGCCGATGGCGGTCGAGGTCCCCGCGCCGCTCGAGCCGAAGCGCGAGCGCTTTGGCCTGCCGGCCAACGAGTTCCTGTTCTACCTGATGTTCGACGGCAACTCGTGGCTGAGCCGCAAGAATCCGCTCGCCGGCGTGCAGGCGTTCAAGCAGGCGTTCGGCGACAGCTCCCCGGGCGTCGGGCTCGTCATCAAGGCGATGAACGTGCGCGACGACGACCCGGTGTGGCGCGCCGTGCTCGACCTTGTCGCGGGCGATAGCCGCATTCACATCGTGTCCGAGCGCCTGAGCCGCCAGGACTCGACCGACTTCATGGCCTGCTGCGATGCCTATATTTCGCTGCACCGTAGCGAAGGCTTCGGCCGCGTGATCGCGGAGGCGATGGCGTTGGGGCAGCCGGTCGTGGTCACGAACTTCTCGGGCAACGTCGACTTTTGCGAACCCGACACCGCGTTCCTCGTGGATGGCGAACTCGTGCCGCTGCGCCCCGGCGACTACCTGTTCGCCGAAGGTCAGTACTGGTGCGATCCGGAGGTATCGATCGCGGCGGAACAGCTCAAACGCATGATCGACGATGCGCCACTCCGTGAGCGCATCGCACTGGCGGGGAAGGCGCGCATCGAGCGCGATTACTCAGTTGAGGCAGTCGCACGCGCGTATGCGCGACGGTTGAACGACATTGCGGAGGCGAAGACGATATGACGCTGCGGGTATGTGCTCCGGACATTTTCTCGGGCGATGCGGTGGGTAACCACTGCATCGGTTTCGTACGCATGGCTGAACGTCTCGGCATGAGGGCCGAGCTGTATGCAAGCGGTTTCGAGGAGGGAACGAATGGAGTGCGCCCGCTTGACGCATTATTCGAAGAGGTCACTCGCGACGATGTGGTTCTGCTCAGTTACTCGATCTACGATCCGTACCTCGAGCGGATACTCGCGCTCGATTGCAGGAAGATCTGCTACATCCACGGCGTGACGGACCCGCAGTTGCTGCGCGCGCTCGAACCGCGCACCGCACAGTTGTGCGAGAAGGCACTCGCGCAACTGCCGCTGCTCGCGCACTTCGACACCGTCGTCGCGAATTCGCGCAGCACGGCGGCGAGCCTCGCCGGCATCGTCGCGGCGGACGCCATCAAGGTCGTGCCGCCGATCTTTCCCGACATGTACGTGTTCCGGCGCGAAGGACCGCGCAAGGGCCGAAAGCGCCCTGAGCCGAACCTGCTGATGGTGGGCCGGGTGGTGCCGCATAAACGCATCGAGGACGGCATCGAGATGCTATCGCTGCTGAAGCAGCGTGATTTCGGCGCGACGTTGAGCATCGTCGGCAGCACGCCGAACTACGATTACCTGAAATTTCTGATCAATCACGCGCGGCATCTCGGCGTGCTCGAGCAGGTCGACTTCAAGGGCATGCTCGACGACGCCGATCTGTTCGAGTGCTACGAATCCACCCACGCGTTGCTCGCGATGAGCCGCCATGAGGGCTTCTGCGTGCCGGTGCTCGAAGCGATGCATTACGGCAAGCCCGTATTCGTGCGTGGCGGCACGGCCGCTCAGGAGATTTGCCCGCCCGACTGCGTGTTCGACGCCCATGCCGAACTCGCCGCCTGGATACCCGTGATCACGCAGCGCCTCGGTCAGACCCACGGCCGCTGTCCGATCGACACGGCCTTCGTCAAACACGCCGACGGTGTACTGCAACGTGCCAGCGACGAGGTATGGCGCAACATCTTCATCGGCGCCGGGGTCGGCATGGAGGCCGCGTCGACGCATGCGCGCGCGGGTACGGCGGCCGTTTCGCTGAAAAGAGATCGATAGTCAGCGCCGCCGCTCACCAACGCATCCCGGCGCACATCGGCGCGATCCAACCCGATCGCGCCGCCTCACTCGTTCGCTGGCGGCTTGCCGGTCCTGTCGAAGTCGATCGGTTGCCCCGTATGCGGGTGCGGTGTGAACGAGAAATGCGCACGCACGTACTTCTGCGATAGCGTGCACAGCAAGTCCATCAACGCAATCTGCTCGGGCGGAAAGACCGGCGCGCGATCCGCCGCGTCGATCGGTTTTTGCATGTAGCGCACGATGTCTTTTTCGAAATCGCTGACGCAATAGTCCAGCACCTGATCGCCTTCGATCGGATAGGCCGCCACCTTCAGTTCGGGATGCAGCGACAGATACGTGCTGAACAGACGCTCGGCAACGAATGGCAGGAACGGTGCGTCGTCCGAGTGGATCGTGGGCTCCAGCACCCCGCGCGCGGCCTCGGTGCCGCTCTGCGTTTCGAGGAACGTGGCAATCGGCTCAAGCACCTTGCCGACGTAGCTTTCCCAGAACGACTGCGAACCGACCCAGAAATTGCAATAGCACAGCGTGTGCGGCGACTGACGGGGCGCCTCACGCAGATTCCACGCGATGCCGCAGGCGTCGAGCAGTTGCTGGCTGCGCTCGACGAGTCCCGGATGCGCATGCTCGCCATGCATCCACGCGGTGTACGAGAAATACGCGAGTTGCGGAAACGGATTGATCATCCAGACGTCGGCGTCGGCATTGGCCTGCACGAACTCCAGAAACCGGCTGCCGTCCATGTGCGCCTTCAGCGCGAACTTCGGCGAAAAAAGACCGGTGATCTGCTGCTGCCGATGCATGCCCTTGCGGTACATGTCGACGAGAATATAAAACTCGCGCCACGCGGCGTGCGCGTTATCGCGCAGTTCGAGCGGATGAAAAGCCTGTTCGGACAGGACCTGTCCCGGCGCGTAAAGCGGCTCGAAGATCTTGATCGATGCACTCATGACAGCCCTGCGATCTGCAGATAATAGTTTCCGGTATGCACGTTGCGCCGGAACAGCGTGAGCGTTGCATTCGGCACCAGCACGTTGGGAAAGCGGGACAACGGCACGTTCAGCAGGTATTGCGAGATCACCGAGATCGGTCCCGCGTGACACACGGCGGCGATCAGGCCAGGCTGCCCAGCGTGCCGCAGCACCTCCTCCTCGAGCCAGTTCACCGAACGCGCGGCCAGTTCGAGATGCGACTCGCCGCCCTCGTAACGGTCCGATAGATGTTTGCCCCAGTCGGGAAACGCCAGACGAAAATCTTCGGCCTTCCACGTCGCGAACCGCCCCGCATTGGTTTCGCCGAGACGCGCGTCGACGGTCCAGTCGCTGTTGTCCTTGAACAGCACTTCAGTGGTCTGCAACGCGCGCCGCCACGGGCTCGAAAAAACGCGGTCGGGCGCGAAACCGTGACTTTCCATCAGCGTGCGTAGCTTCGCGGCCTGCTGCAGGCCATGCTCGGTCAACTCGTCTTGCTCGGTCGAGTTCAACAGGCCAGCCACGTTGGCGTGCGATTGGCCGTGGCGAATCAGAAGAAGATCCATAGGTGTTAGCTGCTTTAAGGCTTGGGGTCGGGCAAGGCCTTCAGGAACATCGACGAAATGCGTCGCACGCTGAAACGGTCGAACACGTCGGCGTAGGCATTGCGGCGGATCGACTGGCGAAGCTGCGGGTCGCCCAGCATGTCCTCCAGCGCTCGTGCCCAGCTCTCGGCCGTGTTCGACGCAATGTATCCCGTCTCACGATGTTTGACGTTTTCGCGGTAGGTCGGGCAATCCGAATAGATGCTCGGGATGCCGAGGCTGCCGTAGTCCGCGTATTTGATCGGCGACTTGCACGAGTTGAAAAACAGCGTCTCCGGATCCTCTTCGGCGCCGAGCGGCACGATCGCGAACGTGTAGCCTTCGTCGCGAATGGCCTTCTTGTATTCGAGGTTGCCGCGGCTGCCGCGATGCGTCATGCGGGCAATCGTGTTGAGCTCCGGAAACGGATCGCCCCAGAAGTCGATCGACACGTTTTCGTGCCGCGCGAAAAAACTGCGCAAGGTGCCGAAAAACTCCTTGCGAAAGCTCACGAGCTTGATGCCGTCGAGATTGGAGAAGATGATCTTCGGCGGCTGGGTTTCGGTCCACAGTTCCGGCGACAGGTCGAACGCCTGATCGTCGAAACCGTTCGGGATGATCAGGACGTCGTCCGAGCGCCGCACTTTGCGCATGCGCTCCTGCAACAGCGAGTTCGACGCCGTGGCCGCGCTCGCTTCGCGAATCATCGCGAGCACGTTGTAGAGCACGTCCTCGTTCATTTCGAGCACGCTCCACGACGGCAGATCGAGCAGCCAGTCGTCGAGATCGTAAATCGTATGAAGACCGAGTTCGTTGGCCATCCGCATGATCTTCAGCGACAGATTCGACACGTGCTTGTTGAACAGCACGACGTCGAAGCGATGCAGATGGCTGACGCCAACGTCCGCCTCCGAGATCTGCTCCCACTCGATCAACTGATGGCGCTGCATGTACGAAAGCAAAGGCGCGAAGCGCGCGCCGATGGTGCGCGAATTCATTCGCCCATCGGTCATGGAGCGCCGCTGAACGACGAGCAGTCGGGGAATCTTAGTAATTTGTGAGGCCGGCATCGATCAGGTGTCTGATTAGGTCTGCTGCTACCGTGCTCGACGAGTGCCGTGCATAGACGCGTTCGTAGTTACTTTCAATCTTTTCGTCCCTGTCCGGGTCGGTCAGGGCAGCTTGAATGGCGGGAACGATGTCCGGCGCGCGGGTGGAAGCCGCGTACCAGACATTGTCGTCGAAGTGCTCGCGCTGCCAATCCCCATCAACCATGACGAGGGGCTGCTTCACGAACGCGCCTTCGAGGCACGAGCGCCCGGGCGGATCGAGGCTCGGCTCCGCCACTACCATCGCGCTGGCGAGCGCGGAGCGCAACAGCGCGCTGCAGGGCTGGATGAATGGCAGGAAATGAATCCCCCGACGCGCTTCGCGAACGCACTGCCGGTAATACTCCTCGTCCCTGAAACCGCCGACCATCAAGCCGTTCATGTCGAGCTGGTTCAGTGCGCGGATCAGTTCGAGCTGATTCTTGATCGGCTCGATCAAGCCGAGGCACAGCACGTAGTCCGAGACGTCGCAGACCGTGGGGAGCAAATCCTTGTCGGCCGGCAGCAGGAACCGGTCGGATATGCCGGAGCCCACCACCACGCATTTACCTGGATCGACCGTGATGTACCTGTTGAAGTGCGCGAGTTCGGCGGAGGACTTGAACAGTAGCCGCTCGGCACGCTGCACGAACGCCTCGATGCGGCTGATTTCCGCCGGGTCGGGCGCGCTCAACCACCAGACGTTCGGCCACAGGAACAGCTTCTTGCCCTGATTCACCGTTTCGCGAACGATCGCTTCGCCGTCCGCATGGACGGAGAAGTGCATCACCGCGTCGTAAAAGCGTAGCGGCCGACTGCGAATGCCGTAAATGTCGGCCTGTACGTCCGAATCGTTGAGAAGTTCGGCGACCTGCACGAGTTCCGACTCACCACCACCGCTCGTCATGAACGCGGTACTGTGAGTGGTCAGGAGAATTTTAAAATGCATATTGCGGGCTCCGTCCCGAATCGTCCCGTATCGTGGGCGCTGCTGCCGTCCGCCGGACGGTGCGGAATTCACGCGTTCGCGCGACCTGCGAAACAGGCGCGGACTATTATCGGCAGGGGCTCGATTTTACGCCAAATCGAAACGCAGACGATCGCCCACGAGCGACGCGCAGAGCACCCTGCTGCATGCTTTCGTCGGCTTACGTGGCTTACGAAACGATGACCTCCGCCCTCTTCTGCCGCGCACTTGCGACTCACGCGCGGTCTCCACGGAAAACGGACGGCAAATGACCCTTGGCGTCGCGGCTGTGCCGATTGCTATGACGAATAATTTGTAAGTAACGGTAAATGCGGGCTCATGTCGGAACATCAGGAAATGTTGGACGTGCAGAATACTGGGGGTACGATAGACTGGCCGGCCGGGAGGGCCGGCTCGCCAGCCAGTCGGCATATCGGTATGAATTCGCTGTTCTGTCATGGCTTTTCGCAAATTCTTTCAAGCGGAGAAACAAGATGTCGGCATCGCCCGAGCTTCTCGATTCACTTGCCGCGCAGCATCCCGAGATTGCAGAACTGATCGCTGAACGGGACAAGTATCGCGACGCGCTTCAGGTCAATATTCCGCACTTTTCGAATCTCGGCGACGTGCCTCCAGGCCACTACTATTCGCCGATCCCGTCGATCCCCGACATCAAACAGGACGAAGCACGGCTGTTCGGTAACGTCTCGCGCACGCTGCCCGGCATCGAGTTCAACGAAGAGGCGCAGGTGCGGCTCGTCGGCGAGTTCGCCGACAAGTACTACGGCGAGATGCCGTTCGAGCCGCACAAGAAAGACGGCCTGCGCTTCTACTTCGAGAACGTGATGTTCTCGTATGGCGACGCGACGTCGCTGTACTGCATGATTCGCCACCTGCGGCCGCGCCGCATCGTTGAGATCGGCTCGGGTTTCTCGTCCGCCGTTTCGCTCGATACCAACGACCTGTTCTTCGACGGCCAGATCCAGTGCACCTTCGTCGAACCGAACAATGAACGCTTGCTGTCGTTGCTGACCGAGAAAGACAAGGTCACCTCGAAGATCGTCAAGTCGCTCGCGCAGAACGTCGACCTGTCCGTATTCGCGGAGCTCGAAGCGAACGACATACTGTTCGTCGATTCGTCGCACGTGAGCAAGATCGGCAGCGACGTGAACCGCATCGTCTTCGAGATACTGCCGATCCTCGCGCCCGGCGTGCACATACACTTTCACGACGTGTTCCTGCCGCTCGAATACCCGCCGCAGTGGATCTACGAAGGCCGCGCGTGGAACGAAGCCTATCTGCTGCGCGCCTTCCTCCAGTACAACAGCGCGTTCGAAGTTGTCCTGATGAATACGTTCATGGGACACTTCCATGCGGACCTGATGAACGCGCGGATGCCGCTCTTCATGCGCAATCCCGGTGCGAGCTTCTGGATTCGAAAGACACGTTAGGCGCCGCGGCGCAAACGTCTCACATTTTGCGGAGATTGATAGATGACTTCGACGAACGCGCTCGAGCATCGCACCGAAGGCGCGTCCATGCGAGCCGGCTTGCAAGACGGGGTGCGCGCGATGAAGGTCGGCCGCATCCCGGTACCTGAGTTGCTACCCGGCACCGTGATCGTCAAGGTGGCGAGCGTCGGTATCTGCGGCAGCGATCTGCACGCTTACCGGAACGTCGACGTTCATCAAAGCTTTCCGAACGGCCACGAACTGAGCGGCACCGCGGTCGAGATCGGCGAGGGCGTGACGAGCGTGCGCGTCGGCCAGCGCGTGACGATCGACATGGTGATGGGCACCGCGTGCGGCAAATGCGAGTACTGCAAGCTCGGCGCGCCGATTCACTGCCGCGCGCGCGAATTTCCGTTCGGCGGCGGCTTTGCCGAATACGTGCGCACCAAGGAATCGGGCGTGTTCCCGCTGCCCGATGCCGTCGACGATCAGCTCGGCGCCATCGTCGAGCCGGTGGCGGTCGGCATCCACGGATGCCGCAAGATGCCGATTGCGCGCGGCTCGGTCGGCGTCGTGATCGGCGCGGGCACGATCGGCCTCGCGGCACTCGCCGCGGCGCTGGACGCTGGCAGTGAAAATGTCTACGTGGTCGCAAGACATGCGGCTCAGGCGCGCGCGGCGCTGGCGATGGGCGCCACCGCGATCCTGCCGGCCGATCGCGCCGAAGCGCTCGCCATGGTCGAACAGGCAACCGGCGGATTGGGCGCGCACTACGCGATCGAAGCGGTCGGCGGAACGGCCGACACGTTCGACTTCGCCTGTCAGTTCGTGCGCCCGCTCGGCCACGTGTGCGTGCTCGGTGCCTTCGATCACGGCTTCAGGAACATCGAAATCATCAAACCGCACATCAAGGAACTGACGATTCATCTGCCGAACTGCTACGGCTATATCGACGGTCAGCACGATTTCGCGCTGGCGATCGATCTGCTGGCGCGCAAGGGCGATACGTTGCGCGCCATGATCACACACGACCTGAGCCTCGACGACGTCGACGAGGCCTTCCGTCTGGCCAGCGATAAAAGTTCGGACTCCATCAAGGTGCAGATGCATACCTGATGGCGTAAGCGGTCTCGCGCAATGCGGTGATCGTCGGTCACTGGAAGCTGTGCCGTCCAATACGAGGAGGCAACATGGCGAAGGAAGACAGCGGACTAAGCATCGGTGAATTTCGGGATAAGCGGCGTTGCCGTCTGCTGAAAGGGCTAGACGTCAGCGCCTTAGTGGGCGTAGAAATAGGCCCGCTTTGCTGGCCTCTCGTGCGACGCAGCGACGGCGGCGAAATCATCTACGTCGACCATACGGACACACCGCACCTGCGTCAGAAGTACAAGGACGATCCTCATCTCGACATTAATGAAATCGTCGATGTCGACGCGGTGTGGGGGCGCAACACGTTGCATGAAGCGATCAAGGGCCGCTATGTCGACTACGTGGTGGCCTCTCACGTCGTCGAGCATGTTCCCGATCCGGTGACGTGGCTCAGAGAGCTGGCCGCGGTCCTCAAACCGACCGGCGAAGTGCGTCTCGTGGTTCCCGACCGGCGCTTCACCTTCGACTATTTCCGCCGCGAAAGCCGCCTGCCCGAAGTACTGGCCAGCTATATCGCCCGTGCGCGGGTACCGCAGCCCTACTCGCTGCTGGATCACTGCCTGTCCGCCGCCGATGTCTCGGCCCACGAAGCGTGGCGAAAGCGGATCGACCCGCACTCGGTCAAGCGGCATCACACATGGCAAGGCGCGCTACATCTCGCGCGCGACGCGTTCGAAAACGGCACGTATCACGACGTTCACTGCTGGGTTTTCACGCCGCGCTCGTTCGCAAAACTGATTGCCGATCTATGCGAGATGGAGCTGATCGATTTCGCTTGTGAAAACTTCTGCGACACACTGCACGACGACATCGAGTTTTCTGTAGTAATGAGGCGCTCGCGGAATCGCGAACATATTGCCGACAGCTGGCGACGAATGGAGCGGCAGGCCAGCGACGCAACGCCGGCCGTGCCGTTCTGGCGCACGCACCGCAAACTCAAGGAGCTATGCTCCGGACAGGACGCCGGTAACAGCTCGCAGCGCGTCTGCGGAAAGCGTAGCGAACTGGACCCGGACCAAGCGATTGAATTGCCGCCGGATTTCAATGAACAGGAATATCTCGCCGTCAATCCGGACGTGGCGGCGGCAGGAGTGGATGCGGGTCAGCATTACCTGCATTATGGGTGGCGGGAGGGGCGGCCCATTCGCCGCTCCATGGTTGTTCCGGCGCCGGTCCTGTCCGAAGCCCGCTGAGCAAGCGGGGGAAATACGGGTGTTGGGGGGCTGGAGGATGCCTTAAAGACATTTGAAATGCTAGGATTGCGCGCTGTTACCGTTCCTTCGGCCCGCAGCACATGCATCCTATTGAATCTGCTGAGCGACTACCGCAACGCCGCCAGTTTGCGATCTGCGTCGCCATCGTCATACTCGCCCCCCTACTGGTCAAGGCTCCCTTGTTGTTCGGGATTCTGATTTCCGATCCGGTCGCGCTTTATACCGGAATCGCCACCAACGTGTTGCCAGGTCCCTTCGGCGGCTTTCCTCCGATGCCGACCATCGACCCGAATATCGCGTTCACGAGCCACGCGCTCGGCTATCGTGCCGCACTCGATGTTCTGTCGGGCCACCTGCCCTGGTGGAATCACTACGAGGGTGTGGGCGCGCCGCTTGCCGGCGAAATGCAGGCGGCAGCGCTATCGCCGTTGAACGTACTGCTCGCGCTTCCAAACGGCCAGCTGTACATGCATCTTTCGCTGCAGATCATCGCCGGGCTGTCGACCCTGGCGTTGCTGCGCAAGCTCGGCTGTGCACTGCTCGCCGCCCTGGCCGGTGCGCTGGCCTTCGAATTCAACGGCACGTTTGCCTGGCTCGCCAACGCAATCGTCAACCCTGTGCCATTCCTGCCGATGGTGCTCCTGGGCGTCGAAAACCTCCGGGAGCGCGTCGCTGAGGGACGCCGCGGCAATGCAGCATGGATCGTCGTCGGCATCGCCGCGTCGCTGTATGCGGGCTTTCCGGAGGTCGCCTATCTGAACGGCCTGCTGATCGTCGTCTGGACGCTGGTGCGCGCGGCCTCGCTGCCTGGCGCGCAGCGTTTGCGCTTTGTCATGCACGTGGCGGTGGGTGGACTCGTCGGGCTGGCCATCTCGGCGCCGGTCGTGCTCGCCTTCTTCGATTACCTTCCGCTCTCTGAAACGGGCGGCCATGCGGGTGATGGATTCGCGACCGTGTACATGCAGCGCTCGACCGTGCTCGGCACCTGGATGCCTTATGCATTCGGCGGCATCTTCCAGTTGCCGGGCATCGAGGGGTTCTGGGGCGCGATTGGCGGCTATGCCGGCATTGCATTGTCCGTGCTGGCGGTATATGGCATGTTTGGCACGCGGCTGCGCGGCCTGCGTATCGCACTTGCCATCTGGGTTGTCGTGACGCTTGGAATGACTTATGGCGTGCCGGGCATTCATAAGCTCGTCCGAGTGATCCCGGGGCTCAAGTACGCGGCGTTTTTCCGCTACTTCCCGCCATCCTGGGAGCTCGCGCTGTGTGTATTGTCGGCGCTCGCGTTGACGGATATCGGCTTGCAACCTCGTCCGGTGCGACTGAAGCTCGCGGTCGTCGCAACGGCGCTCGCCTGTTTGCTCAGTCTCATCCCGATGATCCAGCATAACGTCGTGCCTACGGGCATGATCGCTCACGGTGGCGCCGCTTTCGGTCTCGCGATCCTCTTTGCTCTCGCAGTCATCGCGTGGCGGACAGAGGCGATCCGGTCGCCTGCTGCGGCGCTCGCTGCAGTGCTGATCGTTGAAAGCGTGGTCAATTTCCTCGTGCCGACGCTCAGTCATCCGCGCCACTCGACCGTTCATCTCGCCGGCGTACGTTACTTGCAGGACAACCTGGGGCTGAACCGTTTCGCGACGTTCGGACCGATCGCGCCAAACTACGGCTCGTATTTCGGCATCGCTTCGATCAACTACAACGACCTGCCGGCACCGACCGACTGGACGCGTTACATCAACGCGCATCTTGACAGCAACCAGGAGCCCATTCCAGGCGTGTCACGGCATGACCCGAACGGACCCTCCGCGGCCGATAGCCTCGTCGCAAACATAAGTGCCTACGCGCGCATCGGCGTGCGCTACGCGGTCGTGCCGGACAATCTCGACGCCCCGCGTTTCGAGAAGCTGCGTGGGTATCTGGCAAGCGCACCGAATCCGGGCCTCAAGCAGGTCTATCGCGACGAGGCCATGCGGATTCTCGAGCTGCCTGCGCCGGCACCTTATTTCAGCGCGCCCGGCTGTACGGTCAAGCCGCGGGATCGGGACGCAGCTCACGTGCAATGCGACGCTCCGTCGACGCTATCGCGTCTCGAACTGTTCATGCCGGGCTGGCGGGCCACGATCAATGGAAGCGACGCGCCGATTGCGCGTAGCGGAGAAATCTTCCAGGAAATCGCGCTGCCTGCAGGTAGCTCCGACATCCAGTTCCGCTTTTTGCCCATACATATGAAGTGGGCGTACCTCGCGCTGCTCCTCGGCTGCCTCGTATTTGTCTTCGACGTGGTACGCGGCTTCCGCGGGGCCAAGGCGCGTTGATCCCACGACACGCGATTGCGCATGCCGGGCGGCCCGCGCGCGGCATGCGGTTCACGACACGCCACCGGAAAGCTATGTGGCTTCAGGTAAAATTACGGAAAAGAGAGGATGTCTTCCGGCGCCTTTCATCATTCACAGGCGGTCTGGGTTCGCAACAAGACGCTACCAGCAACACACCTCATAGAATATGATTGACACCTCTGCTGTTCGAATTGCTGTCGTCATTCCCTGCTACAACGAGGCGGCTGCAATCGGCACCGTCGTCAGCGACTTCCGCAAAAGCCTGCCCGCGGCTGACATTGTCGTATTCGACAATAATTCGAAGGACAACACGGCCGGCGTGGCCCGCGCGGCCGGCGCGGCGGTTATTTCCGTGCCGCTGCAAGGCAAGGGCAACGTCGTGCGCCGCATGTTCGCGGACGTCGATGCGGACGTCTTCGTGATGGTCGACGGTGACGCGACTTACGATGCGGCCGCCGCCCCGATGCTCGTCGACCTGCTGATCGAAAACAACCTGGACATGGTCGTCGGCTCGCGTCTCAGCGACGAGGAAACCGCGTATCGGCTCGGTCACCGCTTCGGCAACGTGCTGCTCACGCAATGCGCGGCGACGATTTTCGGCAAGACCTTCAAGGACATGTTATCGGGCTATCGCGTGTTTTCGCGCCGCTATGCGAAGACCTTCCCGGCGCACTCCAAGGGCTTCGAAATTGAAACCGAGCTCGCGGTCCACGCGCTAGGTATGCGCATGCCCGTGGCTGAAGTCGAAACCCGCTATTCGTCGCGTCCCGACGGCTCGGAAAGCAAGCTCAACACTTACCGCGACGGCTTCAGGATCCTGATGATGATTCTGAAGCTCTTCAAGTCGGAAAAGCCTTTCGCGTTTTTCACGACCGGCTTCGCGGCCTGCACGCTGCTGTCGATCGCACTCGCGATCCCGGTCTTTACGACTTATGTCGAAACCGGTCTCGTGCCGCGCATCCCGACGTTCATTCTCAGCACCGTGCTGATG
The DNA here is from genome assembly GCF_014201025.1 of Paraburkholderia sp. MM5384-R2. NCBI lineage: Bacteria > Pseudomonadati > Pseudomonadota > Betaproteobacteria > Burkholderiales > Burkholderiaceae > Paraburkholderia > Paraburkholderia sp. MM5384-R2. The sequence continues at coordinate 54,426 of NZ_JACHDI010000003.1, read as the reverse complement.
TTGCTGGGCGCTATCCTGCTGATCTGCGGCATCGTTCTCGATACGGTGACCCATGGCAGAAACGAACTGAAGCGCATCGCTTATCTCGCGATCCCCGCCCTGAAGTCGCGGAACCACTGTGGCTAAGTTGCACCGCGAATTCATCTGGTTTGCGATCGCCGGCGTTGTCGGCTTTGGCGTCGATGCCGGAGTGCTGTATGGGGCACTGGCGCTCGGTTGCGGCCCCTACGTGGGGCGAGCGATCTCGTTCCTTTGCGCCGCTTTCGTCACCTGGCAGATCAATCGGCGCATCACGTTCACCGCGGCGGCGGGCGAATCGCTGTGGCGCGAATGGTGTCAGTATCTCGCCGCGATGTCGCTTGGCGGCGCATGCAACTACGGCGCCTATGTGCTCGTCTTGCATCTACTGCCGCGCAGCCCGGCGAGCCCTTTGCTGGCTGTCGCCGCCGGTTCTATCGCCGGTATGTTCGTGAACTTCGCGACGGCGAAGCTTTGGGTCTTCCGACCCACGCCGCAAAAGGACGCGAAGTAACGCGAAAACCAATGCTTCCGGACCATTGGCGAGCTTTGCCGTCCAGTTCGTCCACTGGCGAAGGCAGCAGACTGCAAAAGATCTCGTGGACCACCCGAACGCTATAGCGCAGCACGTACGGAAGAGCGCCAAATTCAAGCGGCGGCGAACCATTCGTTCCGACAGCATTCTTGTCGTCCATTCCTTTCCGACGCTTTCGGCCAAGACGCGCACATTTTCTACGGCACGTGTTTCCTGGTTCGCCGACGCTTCAAGCGCACCTCGATTCACGCAAACACAAACTTCTTATCCAACCGATACTTGACGACGTAACCAATCACGAGTCCAATCACCCCACCCATGAACCGCGCGGGCTCCGAGTGATAAATCGCATCCGCGCCGAATTCGAAGCCCCAGAAAATCGCGGTCGTAGCGAGCCCCATCACGGTGTAGAGCATAAAACTCCTGATGCCATGCGAGAGGTCGCGATGGCGATAGCGAAAGATCCAGATCTTATCGAGCGCGAACTTCACGACCAGGCCGACCCCAGTCCCAACGACAACGGATAACGGTACGCTGAACGCTCCGGAATAGACCATCAACGAAATCTTCTGAAAACCGATATTCGCGAGAATCGAAAGTCCCGCGAATAGCGAGTAGACGATAACGAGGCGCGACGCGCTCATTGGGGCTGCTGCAGAGTTCACGAGTAAGACCACCGTGTCAGGAAAGAAAAATCGGCCATCCACCGCCGCGCGGCACGCGACGCATTAAAGCGAAAGCCGCTTGAACACGCGGCCGGGAATGGAGCGGATGATCAGCATGATGCCCCACCAGAACCACGGCGTATAAACGACATCCCTACCCTTCTCCACCGCCCGCACGATGTCGCCGGCAACCTGGTCCGGCGTCGCCACGAGCGGCCCCGGCAACGGCAAGCCCGCGGTCATCGGCGTAGCGACGAAGCCCGGCTTGATCGTCATGACGTGCGCGCCTACCTTGAACAGACGCGCCCGCAAGCCCTCGCAATAGGCCGACAACGCCGCTTTCGCGCTGCCATACAGATAGTTCGACTGGCGTCCGCGATCGCCCGCAACCGACGAAATCACCGCAATCGTGCCGCGGCGCTGCGCTTCGATCACGTTCGCAACGCGCGTCAGCAGCGCGATCACCGACACCGCGTTGGTGTTGAACTCGCGCACCGCAACCTCGACGTCATGCTGGCAAACCTGCTGGTCAGGCAACGTACCGGGCGCGACCAGCACGATGTCCAGCGCGCCGAGTTCGACGGCGCAGCGCTGCATCATGGCCGCGTGCTCGCCAAGCTGATCGATGTCCAACTGCTGGCACAGCACGGTCTGCGCGCCGCGCGCTTTCAGGTCGTCCGCGACTTGCTGCAAACGGTCCGCATTACGCGCGACGAGAAAAAACCGCGCCTCCTGTTTGGCCCACTGACGCGCACAGGCCATAGCGATCGCCGAAGTGGCGCCTACGATAACGATATTTTTCATATTCGAGTCGTTCGTTCCCAAAAGCGCGACAGCAAAGCCGGATCACGCAGCGCTTCCACCTGCTGCCACTGCGGATAGGCCTCGCGAAAATCCTCGCCCGACATATGGGCATCCTTTGCCGGATACATGCGCCCCCTGCTCTCGCGCACGATCGCGTCGAGCCGCTCGAACAGCTTGCGGTTCGAGGCGTCGCGCTGCGGGAAATCGAGCGCAAGCGACGTCCCTTCCAGCGGAAAGGACAGCAAGCCCGGCGATCGTATATCGCCGCAGCGCTTCAGCACCGCGAGTATCGAGCCTGTGCCGCTGCGCGCGATCGCGTCAAGAATCGCGCGGGTGGCATCGCACGCGACTGGCGCCGGCATCACGCATTGATACTGCTGAAATCCCGCTCGACCATAAATGCGATTCCACTCGAGCAGGCTGTCGAGCGGATAAAAGTAGGAATCGTAGCTGACGGTCGAGCGCACCGCGTCCGCGCGTTGCCGTCTGTAGTACAGCTCGTTGAAGGCGCGCAGCGTCAGCCGGTTGAACACGGGGATCGGCGACGTGAACGGCACCGTGCGCATCTTCCGGCGTTCAATGTCGAGCCCCCCGTCGAACGCGTGGTCGCCCACCATGAAAATGCCTCTGCCCAACGCGGCATCGCGCCTCTGACAGTCGACCCAGGCCACGCTGTATTCATGCTGCGCATCTAGCCGCTCGGACAGCGCGAAGAATTCGTCGAGATTGGCAAAGCGGATGCTGGTCACGTCGAGCATGCTCGATTGGATCGGCATCAACTGGATCTCCGCCCAGGTGATCAGCCCGGTCATGCCGAGGCCGCCGATCGTCGCCGCGAAGAACTCGGCGTGCATGTCAGGTGCGCATTCGAACTGCGTGCCGTCGCTGCGCAGCAGACCAAACCGCCGCACATGCCGGCCAAACGTTCCGCGCACATGATGGTTCTTGCCGTGTACGTCGTTGGCGATCACGCCGCCCAAGGTAGCATATTTGGTGCCGGGCGTGACCGGCAACATCCAGCCGCGCGGGATCACCACTTCGAGGATCTGTCCGAGCGTCATCCCGGGCTCGGCGCACAAGATCCCGTTCTGCCAATCGGCCGAAATCAGGCGATCCATCGGCAACGTCTGGATCACGTGCCCCGAGGAAGCGAGACAGCTGTCGCCATAGCTGCGTCCATTGCCGAATGCAAGCGTCGTGCGCTCCTCGTTGCTGACCTTGCGCCAGACCGCGGCGGCTGCATCGCGCCATGCGATCGGGTGCGCATCTTGTGGCGCGTAAGGATAGCGCCCCCAGGAATGGACTTTCGGCATCGGCTAGATCGCCATCCAGAAAGCGATGCCGCACAGCGCGAAAACCACCCAACTGCCACGGTCTTTCGCCGCGAACACGATCGGATCGTCATTCATCTGTCCGCGATGCGCAATGACCCACGTGCGGCTCACCCAGTAAAGCAGCAATGGGCAGGCAAGCCAGATGAACTGCGGATGCCGGTACAGGCGCGTGGTATTGCCGTCCTGAATGTAAAGCGCGAGAACCAGCACGGAAAGATAGCCCGAGGCGGCGCCAAGCGAAGAGATCAGCGGCAGATCGTCGGCGACATACCCCCGGCCGCGCGATCTGACGAGGCCACGCTCCCGCAGCACATGAAGTTCGGCATAGCGCTTGACCAGCGCAAGGCTCAGAAAGATGAACATCGAAAACGCGAGCAACCAGAACGTGAGGCGCGCATCGATCGCGGCGCTCCCGGCAATGATCCGTGTTGTATAGAGCGAAGCCAATACGAGGACATCCACCATGACCCGCCGCTTCAGGTGCAGCGAATAGGCCAGTGTGAGTACGTAGTAGCCCAGCAGTACCAGCATGAAATCGCGAGGCAAGCAAAACCATGCGATCGCGCCGCCTAATAGAAGCAAAACAGGAAACAGCGCCACGCCCCACACGAGGGAGACAGCACCGGACGCAAGAGGCCGTTGCCGTTTGGTCGGATGGTGGCGATCATCTTCGAGATCGAGCAGATCGTTCAGCAGATAGACGCTCGACGCGCACAGGCCGAACGCGAAAAAACCAAGGATGGCGGCAATGACCGAGGGGACGTGCGATAGTTGATGCGCCGCCAGCAACGGGACGAATAGCAGCAGATTTTTTAGCCACTGATGCAGGCGCAGCGATTTCGCCAACGCCCTTGGCCAGCCGGAGCGTTCGTCGATGACGCGCTCGACGTTGCCTTGCTTGCGCGCTGCGCGCTCCACACCGTTCGAAGGATTGACCACATACGCACGCTCGGCGGCGGCCCAAACGGCGACATCGTCATGCGAATTTCCTGCGTAGTCGAAGCCTTTCTCGCCGAACTCCGCGACGAGTCTGTCGCGCTTGCGATGCGCGGACAGATTGACAGCGCCGTCGGTGGCGAAGGTCTTATCGAAGAATCCCAGATGATCGGCAATCGCGTTTGCGTAGCGCTCATGGCTGGCAGTAGCCAATACGAGGGAGCGTCCAGCGGCGCGCTCCTCTTTGAGCCATTCGATGACCGCGGCATCGTACGGCAGAACGGTGACATCGATATTGGTCGCTTCGGCGAGATGAGCCTTCAGGCCCGGTTTGCCCCCGCGCGCGAACCACAGAAGAGGCTCGTAAAACCGATGCGGGGCGGACTTGGCGAACGCAAAGCCACATTCAATCAGGACATCCGATCGAATCAGGGTACCGTCGAGGTCGACAACGAGAGGTTTGCTGCTCATTCACTTGGTCGCCGCAAGGCAGATATAAGATGAAGAGCCATGCGATTTGGCACGAATGGGTTCTGCCAGGATGCCTGGTTAATCCAAACCGCACTGGGCCTGATATTCGAACCACGTAAAGCGAGCACACCCACTCTCCAGCCACCGGACCTGCAAACCGACCGAAGCGCCCGTGTCCAGTCCGTTCGGCGTTGACAGTTGTAAAACGACGTGATGCCCGGCGAAGTTTCGCCAAGCTGGGCAAATATTACAATATTTGATACGCGAGACAGTTCAGTAGCACACCAAACCTACGCGATTCAAGCAGGTTGGAAGGAAAAGTACCTGGCGTCAGGCGGTCGCTATCTGCCGATACAGCGCTTCGTATGCGCTTCCCAACGCTGGCCCAGAAAATAGCCGCTCATACCGTTCCCGCGCCGCCGCCCCCATGCTGCGCGCGAGCGCTTCATCCAGCGCCAGCCGGTTGATCGCGGCGACCAGCGGCTCCGGCGCCTCGGGTGGCACGACAAACCCCGTCACCCCATCCTCGTTGACGAACGACGTCCCGGACCCCACCTCACAGCACACCATCGGTTTGCCGAACATCGCGGCTTCGACCAGCACCATCCCGAACGCTTCGGAGCGCAAATGCGAGGGCAGCACCATCGCGCGACAGCCCTCGAGCAGCGCAACCTTTTCCTCATGCGTGACTTGCCCGGCAAACACGACGTTGGTCGCGCCATGCTGCCGCGCCAAGGCGGCGAGCCGCTCGCGCTCCGGCCCCGAGCCAGCGATGACGATTTTCGCCTGCACATGCCGGGCGGCCTCGACGAGCGTATGCAGTCCCTTGTAGTAGCGCAACACGCCGAGAGCCAGAAAATACGGCTCGCCCGCCGCCAGGCCGAGCCGGCTCTCGAGCTTGCGCCGCGCGTCGAGCGGCTGCGGCTCGTCGCGATAGTCGATGATGCCGAGCGGAATCGTCTTCAACCGCTCCTTCGACACGCACGCGGCAAGCGTCTCACTGGTCCGCGCATAGGCCGCCGACGTCGCGACCACCGCGGACATGCTGCGCAGCGTGCGCCGCATCAGCGGCCCATAGACGGCGCCGAGCAGCTTCTGCCGCACGATGTCGGAGTGGTAAGTCATCACCGTCGGTTTGCTGGTGCGTCCGAGCAGATGCAATACGTCGGCGAACGGCCACGGAAAGTGGAAATGCACGACGTCGGCCCAGTCGGCCAGCTCGCGATACCTGATCACCGAGCACGGCCCGCCGAGATCGCACGATGCCGGCGCCGCCCACGATTTCTCGCGGATCACCTGCCCTTCCGGGCGTTCGACGACGGTCGGCGTCGGGCTCGGCGACAGCGTCAGAATGCGCGGTTCGACGCCGCGCTCGCGCGTCGCTAGCGCAATCTGGCGGATCGCTTCCTGCAGGCCGCCGGGCGGGTCCGGGAAGTACGTGCGGTACACATGAACGACCCTCACGTGCGCACCTCAGCGCCGTGTGGCCGCGCGCTGCCGCCGCCCGCCTGCGGGAAGTGGAAGGTGATCGCCAGCATCTTGTCCAGCCGCCCTTCCCACGTGTTCTCGCCAACCGCCGCGCGGGCTTCCTCCGCGCTCAGCTTGCCGCGTGCAAGCTGCTTCTCGATCGCCGCGATGAACGCGTCGGCATCGCTGCCCACTTCGAGCCCCGCGCGCGGTTCCTTCGCGAAATCGAGCGGCGTCGATACGACCGGCAGACCGGCCGCGAGATATTCGTAGAACTTCATCGGAAACATCGAGTGCGTGTATTCGTTGATCAGCGTCGGCAACACGCCGACCCGCATGCCGCGCAAATACTGTGGCAGCACGCGATACGGCCGGTAGCCGAGCAGATGCACGTTCGGCAGACGCTTGAGCTGCGCGAGCAGGTCGCTGCGCTGCCCTTCGCGCTCCTCGCCGATGATCACCCATTGCCACTGCGGCCGCGCCTGCGCGGTTTGCAGCAGCAACGGCAAATCGACCTTGAAGTCCGATAGCACGCCGTGATACACGAGCCGCGGCTCGTCGATCGCGGCGAGCTCGGCGGGCAGCGGCCCGTCCGCGCGCGCCGCGCCGAAGTGCGCTTCATCGACGACGTTGCCGAAGAAATGCGTATTGGGGTTAAACGGCAGGCACACGTCCTTCAGCGACTGCGCAGTCGTGAATACCGCCTCGCAGCACCCGAGCAGGTCCCGCTGGGCATTGCGGAACGCGTCGACGTCGACGCCCGGAATCGCCGCGATATCGTCGACGCAGTGGTAGACCAGCGGCCCGCGCGGCAGCGTCGCGATCGCATCGAGCATGTACGGGTGGTACGTCCACACGACCGGCTTGACGTAGCGATGCGACCTCGCGAAGCGGTTCACCGAAAAACGCAGCATCGCCTGATTCAGCGAGCGCACGAACGGCAGATGATGCCCGGCCGGCACCATCAGCGGCGACAGCACCCAGATGTTGTCGGCGCGGCGCGGCGGGCCGAGCACGAGCGACTGCACGCCGCGCCACAGACGTCGCCACAGGCGCGACCAGTCGCGGCCGCTCGCCACTTTCGGCGAGCGGAAGCCAACGCTTTCCACATACAGAATCCGCCAGCCGCGTGCGGCGAGGATGCTCGCCGTGTGCTGCTTGTTGGTCCAGTACGGCTCGTCCCAGTCGGCGCTCGAAAACAGCACGCAGTCTTGCGGAGCAAGCACGGGGTTCTTGCCGTCAGCCAACGAACACCTCGACCGGTCGGCCGCGCAGGCTGTCGACGATGCGTCGTGAGGCCAGTCCGTCGCCGTACGGATTCGCGCGATCGCGCAGCGCCGCGCGCCGCGCGGGATCGTCGAGCCAGCCGATCACCGCGCTTTCGATGCTCGCCGCGCTCTGGCCCGCGAGCGTCGCGAAACCGGCGTCGACGCCTTCGCGACGCTCGGTGTGATTGCGCATCACGACGACCGGCACGCCGAAGGTTGGCGCTTCTTCCTGGATGCCGCCCGAATCGCTGACCACGACGGCGCTGCCGCTGATCAGATAAAGGCTCGTCGGATAGTCGACCGGCTCGATCAGCGCGAGGTTCGGGATGCCATCGAGCTCGCGATGCACGGGCTCGCGCACGGCCGGGTTCAGATGCACCGGGAACACCCAGCGGTAATCGCTATAGCGCTGACACAGGTCGCGCAGCACGCGGCAGATGTCCTGCAGCACGTCGCCGAAATTCTCGCGCCGATGGCACGTGACGAGCACGTGCTGCTGCTGCGCGCCATGCCATGCGGGCAGCGGACTCGCCGGCGGCGTGACGCTCCAGCTCGCGCGCACTTCGCCGATCGCATCGACGACCGTGTTGCCGGTCACGACGATCTTCTCTGGCGCGACGCCTTCGCTGAGCAGGCTGTCGCGCGCGCGCGAGGTCGGCGCGAAATGCAGCGTCGCGATGCGGCCGAGCAGGCTGCGGTTCGCTTCCTCGGGAAACGGACTCGCCAGATCGCCGGTGCGCAGCCCCGCCTCGACGTGACCGACGCGGATGCCGCGCTGGAACGCCGCGAAGCCCGCGCAGAACGCGGTCGTCGTGTCGCCCTGCACGATCACCCAATCGGGACGTGTTTCGTCGAGCGCGCGATCGAGCGCGACGATCAGACGCGACGCGAGCGCGTTCAGCGATTGACCCGGGTGCATCGTTTCGAGCGTGATGTCCGGTTCGATGCCGAAGAATTCGAGCGCCTGCGCGGCCATGTCCCTGTGCTGCCCGCTCGCGCAGACGATCGTGTCGAACTCGCTGCGCAGCGCTCGCACGAGCGGTGCGAGCTTGATGACCTCGGGCCGCGTGCCCATCACCATCATGACTTTCATTGCAGTGCTTTCCCCGTCTCGACCTTGGTATGAGCGCCCCGGAACTCGACGCCGAGCGCGAGCGGCGTCGTGTCGGCGAAGGGCGTGACGACGCGAAAGACGCCGTCGTGTTCGACGATCTGCGCGAGCGAGCGCAAGCGCAGGAAATCGAGCGCGGCTTCCTCGTGCAGGAACAGCGGCCGTTGGGCCTTGCCGCGCATGTAGGTGATCAACTGCTCGTGCGCGTCGATGCGCGCCGCCTCGTCGGTCCAGCCGTACGCGTAGCGCTCGGAGAACGGATGGTCGAGATAGCCGAACAGCGTGTTGGTCGCGTACGCGGTGTCGAAGGCCTGCTTGAAGATCGCGAGCGGATCGCCCTCTTTCAGCATGCAGTCGCCGTGCAGCATGCACTGTTGGCTGTGACCGACGAAGCCCGCCGGCAAACCGGCCAACGCGCCGCCGCGTGCGCTCAGAAACTCCGGATCGTTGCGGATGATGCCGCCGATGCAGCCCGCGTAGCCCGCGTCGATCAGGCCGCGCATCGCGTAAGGCGGCGACTGGTGAAACGGCGACACCGCGTAGCGCACCGGCACGCCGGTCGCGCGTTCGAGCAGTTCGGCCGATTGCACGCCTTCCGCGATCGCGGTGTCGTAGCTGCCGCCCCAGTTCGGCGAGTGCGTCGCCGTGTGCGACAGCACCGCGCCCTGCTGCCGGTCGGCAAGCAGTTCGCGCAGGATGTCGTGCTGGCCGCCGCGTTGCAGGTTCTGCGTATGCACGGCGAGCGTGAACGGCACGCCGAGACGCCGGTATGCGTGCCACAACGGGCGCGCCGATTCGACGTCCTCGTCGCAATCGAGCCGCGACGTGATCGCCGCGTCGTAACCCCACGGGAGTTCGCTCAGCACCGGCTGACACGGCAGCGCATCGGCCCGGTAGCCCGACAGAAACTGCTCGACGAGGCGCCATTCGAACGAATCGCACGGGCCGACCGGCCGGTTGAACCACAGCACGGCCGATGCGCCCGCATCCCACAGCGCCGCGTACGCAAACCGCCGCTCGCCGTTCACGACGACCGCGGCCAGCTCCGCTTCGGCCGGAACTTCGGGCGCCTGCGCGAGCGCCCAGATCGAGCCGTCGGCGCGAATCGCGCCGTAGCCGAGGTTGTTCCATTCGTCGGTGAAATCGAAGCGCTCGAACGGGCGATGCCATTGCGCGCCGCCGAGTGTCTGCGCGAGCGCGCCGTAGCGCACCGCCGCCGCGCTTTCGCGCGACTCGCCCGAAGGCGCCGTTGCACTGCGGCTCGCTTGCGAGAGGTCGGCGGGCAACGCCGCGGGCCGATAACGCAGATAGTCCGCGAGCGCGATCGGCATATGGCCGAACACGATCAGCTTGCGCGGCCGCGCCTGCACGAACGCGATCAGGTCGGCGCTCCATGCATCGGGCGCGTCGACCGCGACCACGACGTCGGGCGCGATCTCGTGCAGCATGTTGCGCGTGATCGCCTGGGCCTGGGTCGCGCTGACCGAGCGCCGCAGCGCCGCCAGCACGTATTGGCCAGCGTCGGCGCGCGCATCGGGATACGCGACGCCGATCATGCGCTCACCACGTGACGGAATTTGGCGCGACTGCCCACGCGCACGAAATCGTCGTGACCGACGTAGGCGATCGTGAACGCGTCCTGCCAGAAGTGGCGCAGCTTCGCGGTGGTGTCCTCCGCGTTCGCGTGCGGTTCGAGCACGATGCGCAAAGTGGGCGGCGTCGTGCGCAGATCGATCTGGAATTCCTGGATGCCGCCGACGCGGTGATCGAGCATGTCCTGGATGTGGTGCGTCGGATGCGCGACGCCGTTGATCGGCACGACGTCGTGAATCCGGCCGACCACGTCGGTCAGGAAGAAGCCCTTCTCCGTCTCCTGCACGCGCGCGAGGTCGCCGGTCGTGTAGCGGATCAACGGCATCAGCCGGTTGCGGAACCCGGTGAACACGAGCTCGTGCGCGCCGTCGGGGTTGTCCGGCGCGACGCGGCTTTCCGGCCAGCCTTCCGATTCGAGGATCTGGAAGCCGCCTTCGTGACCGTCGAGCTCATAGGCCATCACACCGAGCTCCGCGAGGCCGTAGCGGTCGATCACGCGGCAGCGCAACGCCTTCGCGATCATCTCGCGCGCATGCGGCTCGAGCAGCTCGCCGCTCGACTCGAACACCTGGAACGCGTTGCCGCCGCCGTACTTGCGCTCGACATAGCAGGCGAGCGCGTACATCGTCGACGGATGCGAGTGCGCGAGATACGGGCGGCGGCGCTTCAGCGTGCGCCACATTTCCTCGAGGCCGTGATCGTCGATGCGGTCAAAGAAGACATTGCTGCGATTCATCGCGAAGCATTTGAAGTCTTCGCGCGACGGCCACTCGGGCACGACCTGATCCGGGAAACGGCACGCGAAGTGCAACTCCGAGCGATGGCGCAGCTTGCCGATCCGCTCGCGGCAATAGTTGGTGACCGCCGACGAATAATCGGCGCCTTCCTGGTCGTAGTAAATCGTCGTGGAGAGGCCGGTCGAGCCGCCGGTCTTGCACGCGTGGTGCTTGCCAGCCTCGAGCGGTCCCGACAGGAGACGCGGACCCTGCTCGCGGATGATGTCCTTGGTCAGATACGGCAGTTCTTCGAGGTAGCGCGGGTCGTTCCTGACCTTGGCGGGATCGAACTGCTTCGCCTGGAACAGGTCGCGATAGTAAGGCACCTTCGCGCCGGCGAATTCGAGCGTGGCGACGAGCCGTTCGAGCGCGATGCGGCGGCGATGCGGCATCGGCAGCGAATAGTGCTCGCGCAGCTCGCGAATTTTCGGGCGCACGTTGCGCTTTTCGGCGTTCTCCGCAATAGGATACGCGATATAGCCGCCCGCGAAACCCTTCAGCGTGCGAAACGGCTGACGCACCAGCAGGGATTCGGAGTAGCGCAGAAACGGGTGATTAGCTCGCATCAAATTCGAACCTTGTTACGCCTCGGGATTGGCCACGAGGGTGTTGCTGAACTGCGGGACTGGCTTGCGCCGGGGCGCGGTTTAGCCGATGAGCCGATGGATTTGCCTGCCGCCGTCGCGCCGCGCAGCTCGCGCGCCGGCGTGCTCAGTGCGGCAACTGCGCGGTGTGGCTGATGAGCGGCTCGTCGGTTTTTTCCGACGGCAGCACGGCTTCGTCGGCGACCATCTTGCCGTGTTCCATCGAGATCTTGCGGGTGCACACGCGCGCGACCAGCGACGGATCGTGCGACGCCACCACCAGCAGCGCCGCCTTGCCGACGAGGCCTTCCAGACGCTCGGCCGCCTTCACGCTGAACTCGGCGTCGCCGACGCTCAGCCATTCGTCCATGATCAGGATGTCGGCTTCGACGCTCGTCGAGATCGCGAACGCGAGGCGCAACATCATCCCGCTCGAATAGGTGCGCACCGGCAGGTTCAGGTAATCGCCAAGTTCGCTGAAGTCGGCGATCTCGTCGATCTTGCCGCGGATGCGCGCGGGCTTCAGCCCGTCGAGAATGCCGCGCAGATAGATGTTTTCGAAGCCGGTCGCGTCGGGGTCGAGGCCCATCGACACGTCGAGCAGCGACGCGATCTTGCCCCGCACCTTCAGCTCGCCGCGCACCGGCGCATAGACGCCCGACAGCGTGCGCAACAGCGTCGTCTTGCCCGAGCCGTTGTGGCCGATCAGGCCGATGCGCTCGCCTTCGCTGAAGGTGAAGCTCAGGTCGTCGATCGCGCGAACGATCGCATGGCGACCCGCGTCCTGGCCGATCCGGCCGCCCGTCGTCAAATTGAGCACCGCCTTTTTCAGCGAGCGATGCGAGTTCTCGTAAATCGGAAATTCGACGGAGATGTTACGAGCGACAATCGATGAAGAACTCACAATATCAAAGCCAGTAAGGAACGCGATTACGGAAACGCTTCATCAGGATCTGCGCGAACGCGAAGCCGACGATCAGGAGACCAATCGACCACGCCCACGACTCCCAGTGGGTCGGGCGGCCGGTGAGCGGCGCGCGCACCGTTTCGATCAGGTGATAGAGCGGGTTGTATTCGGCGACCCACGCGCGGTCCTTCAGGATTTCCGGCGACCACATGACCGGCGTGAAGAAGAACACGACCTGGATCAGGTTCGTGACGATCGGTGGAATGTCGCGAAAGCGTGCGCACAGCACGCCGAGCGTGACGCCGAGCCACACGCCGTGCAGCAGCAGGACCACGAGCGCGAACGGCACCAGCACGATTTCCCAGCCCGGCCAGTGACCGAACACGAACAGCAGCACGACGACGACCGGCAGGCTATGCAGCAGGATCACGAAGTTGCGCCACGCGATGCGGCATACGTGGACCGTCAGCGGCAGCCTGATCTGCTTGATCAGATAGGCCGAGCCGATGAAGGCCATGCAGCCCTCGTTGGCAACCGACGCCAGATACGCCCACACGACGAGACCCACCGCGAGATACGGTAGATAGTCCGAGATTTCCTGGTGCAGCAGCGTCGAGTACAACGCGCCGAGCACGACCACCATGATGATCGTGCTGAGCGTGAACCAGAACGGCCCGAGCACCGAGCGGCGATAACGCTGCCGGATGTCGTGCCAGCCGAGCGTGCCCCAGACCCGCACCGCTTTCATGCCGACCAGCAGGTCGTCGCGCTCGTTGTGACGTGTCAGGTCTTCCGAGTCGTTGGTAAAACTGATATCCATCTCAAGTACGTCCGTAAATGTCTTCGAAGCGAACGATATCGTCTTCGCCCAGATATTCGCCGCTTTGCACTTCGATCATCACGAGCTCGACGACGCCCGGATTTTCGAGGCGATGTTTGTGACCCGCCGGGATATAGGTCGACTCGTTGGTCGACACGAAGAACTCTTTTTCGCCGTTGACGACCTTCGCCATGCCGCTCACCACGACCCAATGCTCGTTGCGGTGATGATGCATCTGCAGGCTCAGGCTCGCGCCCGGCTTCACCTCGATGCGCTTGATCTTGAAGCGCGGCCCCTCTTCGAGCACCGAGTACGTGCCCCACGGCCGATGCACGGTGCGATGCACCTTGTACGTATCATGGCCGCGCGACTTCAGCTCCGCGAAAATCTGCTTCACGTCCTGCGCGCGATCCCGGTGCGCGACGAGCAGCGCATCGGGCGTGTCGATCACGATCAGGTTGTCGACGCCGACCGCGCCGATCAGGCGCCCGTCGCTGCGCAGATACGAGTCCTTCACGTCGATGAGCAGCGCCTCGCCTTCGACGCGGTTGCCGCTCGCATCGGCCGGCGACAGGTCGGACAGCGCGGTCCACGAGCCGACGTCGGTCCAGCCGAGGTTGCAGCACACGACCGCCGCGTGCTCGCACTTCTCCATTACCGCGTAGTCGAACGACAGCTCCGGCACCGCGCCGAAGCAGCCCGGCTCGAGACGCACCTGCGCGCCGCTCTTGCCTTCGGCGGACGGCGACTTGTCCATGCATTCGGCCGCGGCATCGAGAATGTCGGGACAATGCTCGCGCATTTCCTTCAGGATCGTGCCCGCGGTGAAGCAGAACATGCCCGAGTTCCACACGAACTTGCCCGACGCCAGATACTCGCGGGCCTTCTCCACCGACGGCTTCTCGACGAAGCGCACGACCCGCTCGCCATCGGCTTCGATATAGCCGTAGCCGGTTTCGGGCGTATCCGGATGCATGCCGAAGGTGACCACGTTGCCGGCCTGCGCAAGCGTCTGCGCACGCGCGACCGCCGCGGCGAACGCGGTTTGATCCGCGATCAGGTGATCCGCGGCGAGCACCAGCATCACGGTGTCTGCGCCATGCGCCTTCGCCGTGTGCAAGGCCGCCGTGGCAACCGCCGCGGCCGTGTTGCGGCCGAACGGTTCGAGAATGAACGAGGTCGCGACGTTCTTGCCGTTCACCTCGCGGAAATCGTCTTCGGTCTTGAAGAACAGCTCACGGTTGGTTACCGTGAGCACTTCCTTCACGCCGGGCAACGCGACCGCGCGCAGGAACGCTTTCTGCAGCAGGCTCTCGCCGTCCGCGAGACGGATGAACGGCTTCGGGTGCGATTCCCGCGAGACCGGCCAGAGCCGCGATCCCGCTCCGCCGCACAGAATGATCGGTAACAAACTCACAGCTCCCTCTCGATACCGTATTTTTTACGTGGCCATACTGGCTTGGCGCGGTTGACGCACACGTTTGCAATCTACTGCGCATAGAACGTCAAATCCGCGCCTGGAACGCCCTCGCGTCGAGCGACATTCTACCGCCGCACCCTTTCACCATTGTCAGGGAACAATCGTTTCGATCGGTCCCGACCACGACGGCATCGTGGCGAGCGGCGTGCGCGGCAGGACATCCGATGCGAGTGTTTCCTTCGCCGCACCGGCGTTCGCGAGCCCTGCGTCGTAACCGCGACTCAGGTGCGCGCCGCCGGCGACTTTGGAAAACCGTCCGTCAGACACAGCTTCAACGCGTCGCGCCAATGCGGCGCGGCGAGCCCGAACACGCGCGCCAGCTTGTCGTTCGACATTCTGGAATTGGCTGGGCGCTTCGCGGGCGTCGGGTAATCCGCGGCCGGAATCGGCAGCGTGTTCGGCCTGTTCGGCAAATCCGCGAGTTCAAAGATCGCCGACGCGAAACCGTGCCACGACGTCGAGTCGCCCGCGCACAGGTGATAGATGCCCGAACGCTCGTCCCACCACTTCGTGCCGTCTTCGGCGGCGAAGGACTGCGCGCACAGATGCGCGCTCAGCGTCGCGATCGTGTTGCACCAGGTGGGCGCGCCGAACTGGTCGGCCACCACCTTCAGCTCCGGACGATCGGCGCCGAGCCGCAACATCGTCAGCAGAAAGTTCTTGCCGCGCGTGCCGTACACCCAGCTCGTGCGCAAGACGAGGTGATTCACGCCGCTCGCCGCGATTGCCTGCTCGCCCGCGAGCTTGCTGCGGCCGTAGACGTTCTGCGGATCGGTTGGATCGTCTTCGACGTACGCGCCTTCTTTTGTGCCGTTGAACACGTAGTCGGTCGAATAGTGGATCAGCGCGGCGCCGAGCTTTTTCGCTTCCTCGGCGAGCACGCCCGGTGCTTCGCCGTTGATGCGCATTGCCAGGTCGCGCTCTTCTTCGGCCTTGTCCACCGCCGTATAAGCGGCCGGATTGACGATCAGCGCGGGACGCAGGTCGCGCACCACCGCGCGAATCTGATCGAGGTTCGACAGATCGAGCCGCGAGCGGTCGACCGCGACCACGTTGCCGAGCCCTTGCAGCGTGCGCGCGAGCTCATAGCCGAGCTGGCCATTTACGCCGGTGACGAGAATCGTCCGTTTCGCGTCGTGTGCGCTCATGCGATCCCCTTATGCGTAGACTTCGGCGTCGGCGAGACGCTTGCCCGCCGCATCCTTGGCCGCGAGCAGCGGCTCAAAGTCGACCGGCCATTCGATCCCGATCGCCGGATCGTTCCACACGATGCTGCGCTCGTGCTCGGCGAACCAATAATCCGTGGTCTTGTAGAGGAACTGCGCGGACTCCGACAGCACGACGAAGCCGTGCGCGAAACCGGGCGGCACCCACAGCTGCCGATGGTTCTCGACCGACAGCGTCACGCCGACCCACTTGCCGAAGTTCGGCGAGCTCTTGCGGATGTCGACGGCGACGTCGAACACCTCGCCCTCGACCACGCGCACGAGCTTGCCCTGCGCATGCTGGATCTGATAGTGCAGACCGCGCAGCACGCCTCTCGCCGAACGCGAATGATTGTCCTGCACGAACTCGACGCCCGGCTCGACCTTCTCGGCGAATTCGAGCGCATTGAAGCTTTCGAAAAAGAAGCCGCGCGCATCGCCGAACACCTTCGGCTCGATGAGCTTGACTTCGGGCAGCGCGGTTGCGGTTACCTGGATGGCCATGCGACGTGATCCGTGAGAATGTTTTGCAGGTATTGCCCGTAGGCATTTTTCGCGAGCGGTTTGGCGAGCGCGAGCAACTGCTCGCCGTCGATCCACTGACGCCGGTACGCGATCTCTTCCGGACACGCGACCACCAGACCCTGGCGCTTTTGCAGCGTTGCGATGAAGGTTGCGGCCTCGATCAACGAATCGTGCGTGCCGGTGTCGAGCCACGCATAACCGCGGCCCATGATCTCGACGTTGAGCGCCGCGTTCGCGAGGTAGCGCGAGTTCACGTCGGTGATTTCGAGCTCGCCGCGCGGCGACGGCTTGATGTCCGCGGCGATGTCGCAGACCTGCTTGTCGTAGAAGTACAGACCCGTGACCGCGTAGTTCGAACGCGGCCTGGCGGGCTTTTCCTCGATCGACAACGCGCGGAACTGCTGGTCGAATTCGACCACGCCGTAGCGTTCCGGATCCTGCACGTGATACGCGAACACGGTGGCGCCGTCGGTCTGATCGTCGGCGCGTTCGAGCTGCTTCGCGAGATCGTGGCCGTAGAAGATGTTGTCGCCGAGAATCAACGCCGACGGATCATTGTTCACGAACTCGCGGCCGATGATGAAGGCCTGCGCGAGTCCATCCGGCGACGGCTGCACCGCGTACTGGATGTTCATGCCCCACTGGCTGCCGTCACCGAGCATCGCCTCGAAGCGCGGCGTGTCTTGCGGCGTGGAGATGATCAGCACGTCGCGAATACCCGCCACCATCAGCGTGGACAGCGGGTAGTAGATCATCGGCTTGTCGTACACCGGCAGCAGTTGCTTGGAGACGACGTGCGTGATCGGATACAGGCGGGTGCCCGAGCCGCCCGCGAGAATAATGCCTTTGCGCGCCATTGCCGTGCCTTTACGCGCGCTGCGCGTAGTTGGTCTCGACCCACTTCCGGTATTCGCCCGAAGCGACTTCGTCGACCCATTGCTGGTTGTCGAGATACCACTGGACCGTTTTGGCGAGCCCCGTCTCGAACGTTTCCGCCGGCTTCCAGCCGAGTTCGCGCTCGAGCTTGCGGGCGTCGATCGCGTAACGGCGGTCGTGACCCGGACGATCCTTCACATAGGTGATCTGGTCGCGATACGAGCCGGCCGCCTTCGGGCGCTGCTGGTCGAGCAGGTCGCACAGCGTGTGCACGACCTCGAGATTCTTCTTCTCGTTCCAGCCGCCGACGTTGTACGTCTCGCCCGGCGTGCCGCGCGCGAGCACTTCACGGATCGCGCTGCAGTGGTCGCCGACGTACAGCCAGTCGCGCACGTTCTGCCCGTCGCCATACACGGGCAGCGGCTTGCCGCCGAGCGCGTTGGCGATCATCAGCGGAATCAGCTTTTCGGGGAACTGGTACGGGCCGTAGTTGTTCGAGCAGTTGGTGGTCAGCACCGGCAGGCCGTACGTGTGGTGGTAGGCGCGCACGAGGTGATCCGAACCGGCCTTGGTCGCCGAATAGGGGCTATTCGGCGCATAAGGCGTAGTTTCGGAGAACTGCGGATCGGTTGCCGACAGCGAGCCGAACACTTCGTCGGTCGACACGTGCAGGAAGCGAAACGCGGCGCGCTCCGCAAAGCCCAGCGTGTTCCAGTAGCTGCGCGTCGCTTCGAGCAGCGTGAAGGTGCCGACGACGTTGGTTTGCACGAAATCGGCCGGACCGTGGATCGAGCGATCCACATGGCTCTCGGCCGCGAAATGCAGCACGGCGCGCGGCTTGTGCTCGGCCAATAGCGAATCGAGCGCGGCGCGATCGCAAATGTCGACGCGCGCGAAAATGTGATTGGGATTGCCCTGTAGCGACTTCAGCGTGCCCAGGTTGCCGGCGTAGGTCAGTTTGTCTACGTTGAGCACCGCTTCGTCCGACGCATTCAGCCAGTCGAGCACGAAATTAGCGCCGATAAAGCCGGCGCCGCCCGTTACCAGGATCATGTAATTCCCTTGTCGATGTTAGTGACAGGCGGCGAAGAGCTTGCGACCTGTTCACCCCGCGTGGTATCCGTTTCTCTGGTCGTCCGTCGCGTTCCCCGGAGAGTGGACACTCAGACGCCAATTTTATGAAACCCCAATTATAAAGCCGCCCAGTGCAAAAACTAGAACCCTAACAACTTGAAACAGCTTGACAGAATTCAAGCCGTTGGTCTGTGAAAAAGGGGCTTTGCGGTGCGGTTACGCGCATTTTGGCGCCGGTGATGATGTGCATCACATACTGTGCGGCGCGGAAAGAGTGGGAAACGAAGAAGAACGGCGAAAGCGTCATGAAAGGCCGCAAACGCGGCGCTTCGGTGCAGACCGTCAGGCGGTTGCTCGCGCGAGCGCGCTCAGGCCGCGAGCATCCAGCGCAGCGTATCGATGAAAGGGATCGACTCGACCGCCGGCACCAGCGAGTGCAATTTGGCGGGCGAACCGGCAAGCATCTTGACGTCCGTTTGCCGGACAAAGGCGGGATTGACCTGGACTTCGATGTCGTGACCGGTGAGTTCGCTCGCGGTCGTGAGGATTTCACGCAACGAATACGGCGCGCCGGTGCAGACGTTGACGATTTCGGCGGCGACATTGGAGTCGAGCAACGCCTCGTACGCGCTCGCCACATAACGCACGTCAGAGAAGTCGCGCGCGATGTCGATATTGCCGAGTTCGATCGATGCCGCGCGCCGCGCGAAGTGGCTGACGATCTTCGGCACGAGGAAGTTCACCGCCTGGCCGCGGCCGGTGTAGTTGAACGGCCGCACGATCAGGATCGGCAGGCGGTCGAACCACGTGCGCGCCAGCGCTTCCATGGCCGCTTTGCTGGCCGCGTAATGATTGACCGGCATAAGCGGGAAGCTCTCGTCGATCGCGGCGCTGCTGACGTTGCCGTACACGTTCGCGCTGCTTGCGATCAGCAGCTTGCGCGGCACATGGCCGATCGCGACACAGGCTTCGAGCAGGTTCTGCGTGCCGATCACGTTGACGCGATAAAAGTCGAGCGGATCGTTGTGCCCCACGAAGCTGATCGCGGCCAGATGCACGATGAAATCGGGCCGCACGGCGTCGAGCACGCGCCGGCAGTCTTCCGGTGAGGTGATGTCGAGTTTGACGCGTGCCGGCGTGTCGGGCTCGTCGCGGCCGGACACCGCTTCGATCACGGTGTGGCCGCGCCCGGTCAGCGTCTCGACCAGATAGCGGCCGGTAAAACCGTTCGCACCGGTGACGAGCGTGCGAAATGATTGCTTCGCCGCGGAAGACGACATGCTGGCTTCGTTCACGAGAGAGTCATCCTGTTGTTGTATTGGAATCGCGCGCGGTCCATGCGTGGCTGCCGCCGTGCCGTGTTACGGCGGTGTTCCACCCGCGTCCCGCAACGCGATCGCGCGATACCCGAACCCCAAACGGGCTATTATGTCACGCTATCTTGCTGCTCTGCCCAGCGTGGCACGCGTCGTGCAGCACCGCGCGTATCGAATCGCCTTGATTTCCTCGATGACACCCCTCGACGCTTCCAGTACCTCCGCCCCCCTCGTTCCTCTTGCTTTCGGCGATCTGCAAGGCTGCCGCGCACCGTTTCAGCGACTGCTGGCCAAAGCCGCGCCGCCGGACGGCACACCGCTGTGGTTCGCCGGCGATCTGATCAACCGCGGCCCCGACTCGCTCGACACCTTGCGCGACGTGATCGCGTTCGGCGAGCGCGCGGTGCCGGTGCTCGGCAATCACGATCTGCATCTGCTGTCGGTGTCGGCGGGGATTCGCAAGTCGAAGAAAGGCGACACGATCGAAGAGATCCTCGCCGCGCCCGATGCCGCCGATCTGCTCGAGTGGATACGCCACCGCCCGCTCGCGCATTTCGACAACGGCATGCTGATGGTGCATGCGGGCGTGCTGCCGCAATGGGATGCGACGCTGACGCTCGAACTCGCTGACGAGTTGCAACGCGCGCTGCGTGCGCCGAACTGGAAAGAGACGCTTGCCGGCTTGTACGGCAATGAGCCGAATCGCTGGAAGCCGGGCCTGAAGGGTATCGAGCGCATGCGCGTCACGTGCAGCGCGTTGACGCGCATGCGCTTTTGCAGCGCCGATGGCGTGATGGATTTCAGCAGCAGCGGCACGCTCGCATCCACGCCGAGCGGCTGCATGCCGTGGTTCGACGTGCCGTCGCGCCAGACCGCCGACGTGACCGTCGTGTTCGGTCATTGGGCCGCGCTCGGCCTGATGTTGCGCGACAACCTGATCGGCCTCGACTCGGGTTGCGTGTGGGGGCAGAAGCTGTCGGCGGTACGGCTCGCGAAAAACCCGGCTGAGCGGACGTTGACGCAAGTCGATTGCGATTCGCGCGGCGTGCCGCGCGGGGGCAACTAAACAGAAGACGGCGACGCTGCCCGGCAGCGCCGCCGCTTAGACCGAGCGGCGCGGCTGATCGACGGGCTCGATCAGCGTTTGCGCCGTCTCAGCGGCGTCGCTCGACGACGCAGCATCTACAACGTCGCCCTCTTGCGCGACCGTCCCCGCCACTGCGTTGCCGGCCTGCATGTCCCGCAACGCGTTCGCCACCACCTGCTGAGCCTGCGCCGCGAGCACCCGCCGGTCCGCGTCCGGCGCGAGCGGTGCGCCAACATATACGTGGGCGGTCAGCGGACCCCCACGCAACAGCATGTCGAGCGAGTCGGACAACGACACGTCGTCGATATATGCGGGTGCCGTCGACTGCCGGCCCTGCGCGTCCTCGTACATGACGCACAGCGGCTGCACCGGCACACCGGCCGACACCGCGGCCTGGAACATGTTCGCGTGAAACGGCAGCAACTCGAGCCCGTTCGACGTCGTGCCTTCGGGGAACACGCACATCAGTTCACCCGCGCTGAGCCGTGCGGCGAGTTCGTGCATGATGCGCTTCGCGTCACTGCGCTTCTCGCGCTGGATGAACACCGTATCGAGCTGCTGTGCGAGCCATCCGACCACCGGCCATTGCCGGATCTCCGCCTTCGAGACGAACGGCGTCGGCCGCCACGCGTTGATTACGTAGATGTCGATCCACGAGATGTGATTGGCGACGACGAGCACGCCACGATCGAGCCGCACCGCGTCGTTATGCACGACGAGGCGCATGCCGCACAGCCGCAGCATCTTCAGCGACCACGCGCGATTGAGCGCGTGACGCCGCTCG
This sequence comes from Paraburkholderia sp. MM5384-R2, assembly GCF_014201025.1. Taxonomy (NCBI): domain Bacteria; kingdom Pseudomonadati; phylum Pseudomonadota; class Betaproteobacteria; order Burkholderiales; family Burkholderiaceae; genus Paraburkholderia; species Paraburkholderia sp. MM5384-R2. The sequence goes on along the minus strand of NZ_JACHDI010000003.1, from coordinate 32,790 downwards.
GCGCTCGCGTTCGGAAAGCGCGTCGCGACGGTCCACATGCCGTGCAGCAGATGCGTGATGAGACGGACCTTGCGTAACGCGAGCTTCATGGCCGGAGCTTTCCTTGACTGGACCGAAACGATACCGCTCAGCGCTGTTCGTAGGCGAGCTGACCGGACACGACGGTCGCGCGCACCTGTGCCGGCAGCTCGTAGCCGAGGAACGGCGTGTTGTGCCCCTGGCTCTTCAGCGCACGCGGCTCGACGCGCCAGTGAGCGTGACGGTCGAACACGCAGAGATCGGCCACCGCGCCGAGCGCGATGCGGCCAGCCGCTTCGAGGCCGAGCACCTGCGCCGGTGCCGCGGTGATGCGATTGAGCGCGGTCGCGAGCGGCACGCGCGCTTCGTCGGCCCACTTCACCGTCAGCGACAGGAACAGTTCGAGGCCGGTTGCGCCCGGCGTCGCTTCGGCGAACGGCAGCAGCTTTTCGTCGTCGTCGACCGGCGTGTGCGCGGAGCAGATCGCATCGATCGTACCGTCGACGAGGCCCGCGCGGATCGCTTCGCGATCGCGCTGCTGGCGCAGCGGCGGATCGAGCCGGAACTGCGCGTCGAAATAGCCGATGTCGAGGTCGATCAGATGCACGTGGTTCACGGTGACGTCGCACGACACCGGCAGCCCCTCGCCCTTCGCCGCGTGCATGAGCGCCACGCCCGCCGCCGACGACACATGCGACACATGTACGCGCGCGCCGGTTACGCGCACGAGTTCGAAGATCGTATGCAGCGCGATCGTTTCGGCCGCCGCCGGGACACCCGACAGCCCGAGCCGCGACGCCAGCGCGCCGCTCGCGGCGACGCCGCCCTTGCCCAGATACGCCTCGACCGGACGCAGCCACACGGTGAAACCATAGGTCTTCGCGTATTGCAGCGCGCGCATCAGCACCTGGGTATCGACGATTGGCGTATCGGCCTGCGAGAAGCCGACGCAGCCCGCCTCGGTCAGCTGCACCATCTCGGTGATGGTCTGCCCTTTGAGACCGACCGTCAGCGCGCCGAGCGGATACACATGCGCCTTGTTCAGATTGCACGCGCGGAACTTCAGCATCTCGACGAGGCCCGGTTCGTCGAGCGTCGGATCGGTGTCCGGCGGACACACTAGACTCGTGACGCCACCCGCGAGCGCTGCGGCCATTTCGGATTCGAGCGTCGCCTTGTGTTCGTAGCCCGGTTCGCGCAAACGCGCAGACAGATCAACAAGGCCCGGCGCGATCGACAGGCCAGTGGCGTCGATCGTCTTCGCCGCCTGGAAATCCGCGGGTGCGGTGCCGAGCGCGACGATCTTGCCTTCCGCGATAAAAACGTCCTGCTGCTGTTCGGTGCCGGCCGCCGGATCGATCAGCGTACCGCCTTGAATATGAATCATGAACTCTCCCGCTGCTAGGTGTCTTGCGACACTGTAGCAGGGGTTTCACGGGTCATAGACTTTGACCTGGCGCGTTGCCGCACCAGAGGTTTGGGTCTCGCCGCCACGCCCGTCCCAGGTGTGTGCGCGTCGATCAGGACGACCGACGCTGCATTTTGATCGCGTGGTGCCGTGTGGCCGCAATGCGGACACTCATGCACACGTTGCGCGAGCGTTTTGGGCACGATCTCCCAGCATGCGGCGCAACGCTGCGATGGTTTCAATTGGCGCGTGTTCGACACATGCAGTCGCGTACCAGCCTCTACCGCTTTGTACACGAGCATGTTGTGCGCCATGCTCAATCCGGCCGACAGGATTTCGCGATTGAATCCAGCCTTTTGCCTGACCATCCGGCCGGGTTTGTCCTGCGTGCCCCTGGCCGAACGGCTCATGTTCTGCGTGCGCAATTCTTCCGTGGCGAGCACTGCGCACGACGCGACCATGCGCGAGGTCCTCGTGTGCAGGAACTCACGGCGCAGGTTGCCGACGCGCTCGTGAAGCTTCGCCACTTTCCTGCCAAGCCGCTTATAGCGGACAGATCCGCGCTTCTTCCTCGCCTGCTGTCGCTGCAGATCCGCCATCCATGACAGCTCGTTTCGGATGAATCGCGGATTGGCGATCGTCTCGCCGTTGTCGAACGTAGCCCAATCGTTGATGCCGAAGTCGACGCCGCGATGGTCGTCACCATTCCGCATGCGAGCGCAAGCCGCCGCCGATACGCGCAGCGTGACAGACGCGAACCACTCGCCGTTCTTGCGCATGATCGTGAGATCGTTGGGCTTCGCGCCGTCGCCGAAGCGATGCCGGCCGCGTGCGCGGATCGACATGGCGTCCTTGCCGCTGCCTATGCGAATCGTTGCGCCGCGCGTGCCGGACTGCATGAGTTTCCAGCCTGCCGGGTCTGGATAGCAGAAGCCAGAAAACCGCTTGCTGGCCTTGAAGCGCGGAAAGCCCGGCGTCTGCCCAGCCTTGACGCGGCGAAAGAACGCCTGAAAGGCCAGATCCAGCCTGCGCAGTGTCTGCTGGAGGGCGTGACTGCCTGGTTCGACGAACTCCGGACGATCGGCCTTGATCGCCGGCAACACGTTTTGCTGCTCGTAATAGCTGATCGACTTGCCGGTCTTCCGATAGGCGTCGATTCGCTCCTCGAGCGCCGCGTTGTATAGCTCACAGTGCAAGCGAATCCAGCCCGTCAGGCGCTCGGCCTGCGTGGCGCTGGGATAGAGCCTGAAGGTGACTTTGCGGCGTTCCAAAGCTGCCATACTGGGACGAATAAACCGTTAAGGCGCAAATGTGGATAACACTAACAGATCTAGCTCCCATGCTGTTTATAACCTTAAACTGCACGTCGTTTTTGTAACGAAATACCCGCGCAAAACGTTGTCGCCAGGACTGCTCGCGTATCTGGAAACGGCGAACGGCGAAATCCTCGCCGCGTGGCGCTGCAACTCGTCGAGTTTGGCGGTGAACCGGACCGCGTGCACGTGCTGATCGACATCCATCCGGCGCTGGATATATCCGTGCTGATCAACAACCTGAAGACGGCGAGCGCACGGCGCGCACGAAACAGGTTTGCCGATCACCTTCGCCGTTCTACCGGAAGCCATTGTTTTGCAGCCGCGCCCATTTGACGGTAGCGTTGGGGGCGCCACAACTGGAAACGGTGCGCGCTTGTGTCGACGCGCAGGGCACTGCGGAGCACACCCGGAAGTCGGCCGCAAAGGCAAAAAACAAACCTGCCCACTAGATCCCCTCCTTCCTCTCGGCTTCGCCTATGGATTCGCAAGTGAACCGGCCGCCCCCGGGAGGGGGAATGCGCCGGCAATAGTTCATGCGCTGTCCTAGTTCTGCTCAGTCGTTATTGCCCGCGACGATCCCCATCACCGCCATGCGCACCGCGATGCCGAACGTGACCTGATTCAAAATCACCGATTGCGGGCCGTCCGCGACCTGCGAGTCGATCTCGACGCCGCGGTTCATCGGACCGGGGTGCATCACGATCGCGTCGGGGGCGGCGAGCGCTAGACGCTCGGGCGTCAACCCCCAGCTCTTGAAGTACTCCTGCGACGACGGCAGCAGCGCCCCGCTCATGCGTTCGTTCTGTAGGCGCAGCATGATGATCACGTCGACGTCCTTCAGGCCTTCGTCGAGGTTGTGGAACACCCGCACGCCCATCTGTTCGAGGCCGCCCGGCAGCAGCGTGCGCGGACCGATCGCGCGCACTTCGGGCACGCCGAGCGTGGTCAGCGCATGAATGTCCGAGCGCGCGACGCGCGAATGCAGGATGTCGCCGACGATCGCCACGCGCAGCTTCGTGAAGTCCTTCTTGTAGTGGCGGATCGTGTACATGTCGAGCAGACCCTGCGTCGGGTGCGCGTGACGGCCGTCGCCGGCGTTGATCACGTGCACGTGCGGCGCGCAGTGCTGCGCGATCAGGAACGGCGCGCCGCTCGACGCATGACGCACGACGAACAGATCCGCGTGCATCGCCGACAGGTTGTTGATCGTGTCGAGCAGCGATTCGCCCTTGCTGGTCGACGACGCGTTGATGTTCAGATTCAGCACGTCGGCCGACAGCCGCGTGGCCGCGATCTCGAACGTGGTACGCGTGCGCGTCGAGTTTTCGAAGAACAGGTTGAACACCGACTTGCCGCGCAACAGCGGCACCTTCTTCACTTCGCGATCGGTCACGCTGACGAACTGGTCGGCGGTCTCGAGAATGTGATTGACGATGGCCTTCGGCAACCCCTCGATCGACAGCAGATGTTTGAGCTCGCCGCTCTTCGTGAGCTGCGGGTTGCCCTTCAGGAAGCCGTAGCGGAAGCGCTCGGGTGCGCTAGCGGAGGAATCTTGCGGAGCCGGGGTGGCGGTGTTCATTATGTACCTGCTTCAAATACGGGCTTCAACGTGATCGAGGTCGCGTCGACACGCCGCTCACGCGCGTTTCAATCGACGCGTGCTTCAGTGTGAAAAGAAAACCGCTGGCCGCCCGCGCCGTCGTCTTCACGGGCCAGCACGAGCGTCGCGTCGGCGGGTACGTCGACCACGCCACCGACGAAGCGCGCCGCCACCGGCAACTCGCGTCCGCCCCGGTCGGCGAGCACCGCGAGTTCGACCGAGGCCGGCCGACCATAGTCGTACAGCTCGTTGAGTGCCGCACGAATCGTGCGGCCGGTGTACAGCACGTCGTCGACCAGCACGATGCGGCGGCCATCGACCTCGAACGGCAGCGAGGTCGGGCTTGCTTGCGCGTGCAGCCCTTTCTTCGCGTAGTCGTCGCGATGCAGCGCGACGTTCACCACGCCGAAGCTCGGCAGTTTCAGGTCGCGCGCGAGCCGCTCGGCGAGCCACGCGCCGCCGCTATGGATACCCGCCAGAACCGCCGCTTCGGCACCGTGCCTGGCAACGGCGAGATGGTCGCCGTACGCCGCGCGAATCTGGTCGAGCAACGCGCGATACAGCGCTTCGGCGTCAATGGAACTCATGATCGTCGGAAAGTCCGTCAAGATATTGCTGGAGGATGATGCTCGCGGCTTCGGCATCGAGCATGTCGGCGCGGGCATTGCCGGCGCGGATTTCCGCCTCGGCCTCGACCGACGAGTAGCGCTCGTCGACCCACGTGACCGGCAGATTGAAGCGGCCGTTCAGCTGGTTGCCGAAGCGCTTCGCGAGTTGCGTGCGCTCGTGCGGTGTGCCGTCGGGGTGCATCGGCAGGCCGACCACCAGCGCATCGGGCATCCATTCGGCGATCAGCTTGCCGAGCGCTTCGAAGCGGTACTCCTTGCTGCGGTTCTGCACGACGACGAGCGGCCGCGCGCGGCGCGTCAGCGAATTGCCGACTGCCACGCCGATGCGTTTCTCCCCGTAGTCGAACGCAAGCAGCGTCGCCTCACGTCCGGCCGGAAGATTCATGCGCGGCCCCTCATGCGTGCCCGGCCTCGCCCGACAGCATCGACAACGACACGCCGAGCAGCGCGAGCGCCGCTTCGAGACGATCTTCGGCGGGCACGTCGAAAACGATTTTCGGATCGGCCTCGACCGTAAGCCAGCCGTTCTTGGAGATTTCGTCTTCGAGCTGACCCGCGCCCCAGCCGGCGTGGCCGAGCGTCAGCAGGAAACGCTCCGGACCGTTGCCGCTCGCGACGGCCTCGAGCACGTCTTTCGACGTGGTCATTTCAAGCCCGCCCGGCACCGACATCGACGACGTGTATGCGCTGCCGCCTTTCGGATCGTGCAGCACGAAGCCGCGCTCGGTTTGCACCGGGCCGCCGAAATACACGGGGACATGGAGAAGCGGTTCGATCTCGAGCTTCAGATCGATGCGATTGAAGAGCGCCTGCAGGTCGATATCGGTCGGCCGGTTGATCACGAGGCCGAGCGCGCCGCGCTCACTGTGATCGCAAAGGTAGACCACCGTTCCTGAAAACGTCGGATCGGCCATGTTCGGCATGGCGATCAGGAACTGGTTGGTCAGATTGATGCGATCGGTACTCTTGGACATAGTTCGGATTTTAGCAAAGACGATGCGCGATGGCGGGCTGCTTTGAGCATTGCAACCCGTTGGGTGCACGCTACGCGACGCGCCATCGACGCCGGATCAAGTTGCACTCTATCACGCGCGCGACTTGCGCCATGCCGCGATCAGGCGCCGAAACACCGCGTAGAACGGCACGTTCGGCGCGCGTCGCGAAGTTGCGGGATTGTGACTTGTCACAATGGGTTTCAGCGGGTTCGGCGCGCGTCGGTCGAAGCGTTGCCGACGCAATTCGCGCGCCACGTCGCGCGTTTGGTTCGACCCGGCTTGCGCTTCACGCGCCGCCCTGCTCGATCGCACGCGTGAGCGCGGCGAGCGCCGCCTGCGTGAAGCTGCCGCCCGCCGGCCCAACGCCCGCGGCGACCTTGTGCAGCGACGCACGCAAGGCCTCGGCGGCCTGCTCGAGCGTGTCGGCCGGCGGCGCGCCGACGATCACGTGCGCGCGCACCGCCGGCGTCGCGACGCTCGCATGCGCACGACGCCGCCATGCGAGACCGAGCGCGTCGGCGAGCAGCGCCACGTGACCGAGACCGAGCGCGCAGGCGGCCGAGCCGAGCCGGTAGGCGGCGTCGCCCGCCTGCAGCGCTTCGCTCGGGTCGGCTTTTTCCGGCTGATCGGCCGCGCGCGCATGGGCGGCGAGCGCCTCGATGGACGCGTCGGCGGTCTGCAGGAAGTCTTCGTACGCGTTCGCGTTGACGCTCAGCACGCCGAGATCGCGCGTGTGCGGCAGCGACTGCGCCTCGAGCGCGCCCGCCTCCCACAGTGCTTCCGACGACTGCGTGCCGGCGACGTGCCAGTCGACGGTCAAGCCATAGTCGTGCAGCACCTCGACCTGGTCGGCGTCTTGCGCGGCCGCGCCGAACAGCGCGTAGTCGCGCCACAGCAGCGCGAGCGTCGCGCGCACCAGCGAACGTGGCGCGCGCTCTATGCCGCGCGCGTGATCGGCGAGCGCCAGGTTGCAGCGCGCGTAGAAGCGCCGCGCCTCGATATCGCGGATTGCGTGGCGGCGCGCGCGCAGCGCCTTCGCGCAGGCGCGCGCGAGCCGCCAGAAGTCATACGGATCGGGGCCGGCGAGTTCGGTGAACACGGCGTCGAGCTCGTCGAGCGCGGCGTTCGTGACCGCAAGCGCCACCGCGCTGCCTGTGTCGGCCTGCGAGCGCAGCACCGGCAGCAACGCGCGCTCGTAGCGCACCCGCAGATGGGCAAGCTGATCAGCCGATTGCGCGTGCAGCGAAGCCGGCGGCACTGGCCGCGCGCACAGCGCGAGGTCTTCGAACGCGACGGCGGAGCCCGGCGTGGGTTCGATGAGTTGCGCACACAGCTCGCGGTAGTGGTTGAACAGCGTCGGCGAGCAACTGAGCTCGCGCAGATTGTGACGCTCGAACGCCGCGCGGAAGTCGCGCAGCGCCGCGCCGAACACTGGCCGCGCGCTTTCGGCTTCGGCTGGCTCGCCGCTCGCGAGCGGCGAGAGCCGCACGAGGGCGTCGGTGAAACGCTGCGCGCTGAGCCAGCCCGCCGTGCGCAATGCATGCGACGCGCGCAGCAGCGCGGCACCGCTCTCGTCGCGCTGCTCGAACGCGAGCGACGCCTCGGCGAGCGCGAGTTCCGCAGGGCGGACCGCGCCGCCGCGCGGGTTCGGCAGTGCATCGATGGAAACGGGTGCTGCGGATCGAAGAGTCATGGGCAGGCGACACGAAGCTGACGGGGTCGTCGCTTCGCGCCGCATGCTGAGTGAGCGGCCACCGCGCGAACCGGCGACAGGACAATGACAGACTACCGTTGCGACACGACGCGACCGGCGATGTTCCGCGCCGGCGCGCTCAGACAGGCGCCGGGCGTGCCGGACGCATCAAGCGATTGCAGCAATTGCGCGGCGGATGACGCCGCCGACTTTTCGGGATCGAAGCTCAGGGTTCAGGTTCGGACCGAATCGCGGGACCCGGTTTGGGGGCCGAAGCTTCCGGCGTCTCGCACGAGCCCATCAAACCGCGACGCCGGAACAATGATCAAGCGACGCGAACCACCGACCGGCTGTCGCCGGCGGCTTGCCGAACTTCAGATCTGGACCATTTCGAAGTCTTCCTTGCGCGCTCCGCACTCCGGACACGTCCAGTTGATGGGCACGTCTTCCCAGCGCGTGCCCGGCGCAATGCCTTCGTCGGGCAAACCGGCCTCTTCGTCGTAAATCCAGCCGCAAATCAGGCACATCCAGCTTTGATATTCCATTCTTTTGTCGCGTCGTTGAGTCCGTGGAAGCGGGAGCCATGATGGTACCGTGTTGCCGCCCCCATGCCTAGCAATCGAAAACTCGCAATCGTAGCGTGGACCGGGCTTCGGCGGTGCGCCCGCGCGCCGTGCGGACGACGCTCGCGGCGTCATGCCGCATGGCGGTGGGGACACCCGGCAGCGCGATAGAGGGCGCCCTCGGCAAGCTCGCGGCGCTAGCGTGGCAACCTCAGAGCGATCCCCGCCGGCTGCGCGTCAGCGGGCCGCGAGCCAGCCTCCGGCGATCCCCGCCTCGCGAAAAAACGCCCTCTCCACGGTTTAGGCCGCATAATTGAGCCAATTGCGCATTGCGCGCCGAAATCCTGCTTTCCTTATCCATTTTCATGCCCAGCGACACGCCTCCGATCGTCCTCACCTTCGGTCTCTCCGACCCCACCGGCGGCTCCGGCCTGCAGGCGGACCTGTTGACACTTGCCAGCATGGGCTGCCACGGCGTTTCCGTGCTCACGGGCTATACCGTGCGCGACTCGGCGAACTGCGACGAAGTCACCGGGCTCGACCCGGACATCGTCGCGACGCAGGCGCGCATGCTGCTCGAGGACATGCCGATCGCCGCATTCAAGGTCGGCGCGTGCACGCGCGCCGAAGTGGTCAGCGCGATCGCGGAAGTTGTCGCCGACTACGACGACATCCCGCTGATCCTCGCCCCGGACTTCACGCTCGACGACGAGCACCTGCTCGCCGCCGACGAACTGCGCGAAGCGATCGCCGATCTGCTCGCGCCGCAAACCACGCTGCTGGTCGCCGACTCGGCGACGCTGCTCGCGCTCGCGCAGCCCGACGGCGACGCGGAGGCGCCGAGCCTCGACGCGGCGATCTCGCATCTGCTGTCGCAGGGCTGCGAGTACATTCTGTCGACCGAAACCGGCACGCATCGGCTCGTCAACACACTCTTCAGCGAGGACGGCCAGTTGCGTCAGGACATGTGGGACCGCGCGCCGCATCGGTTGACGGGCCTGACCGATACGCTCGGCGCGGCGATCGCCGCGCTTCTCGCCAACGGCCAGGAGCCCGCGGAAGCGGTGCGCGAAAGCCAGGAGTATCTGTATCAGGCAGTGCGCAATGCGTTCCGGCCCGGCATGGGGGCGTACATGCCCGATCGCTTCTTCTGGGCGCGCAGCAGCGATGAAGACGAAACGCCGCCCGCGCAAGGCAAGGGCGCGGCGCCGGGGGAAGCGCGGCACTGACCTCGCCATTTGTCGGCATCGACTAAAATCCGCTGTCAGCCGGTTTTTTCATTAATGTGACTTTCGCGATTGGTGCGACTTTCCATTCGATTTATCCAAATTGAACAATGTAACTAGCGCGTAGCTATCGATACAGCCGCGCCCAGTTCGTCTCGTGGGCAACTTAGTCAATTTGCATACCCGCATGAATCTTGCTGTCGGCGATGCAACCAGACGTTTTTTCGCGTAATCAAACGTTACAACGCCAATGACATCTTTTGTCTAGACTTTACGCATCCACGTTCAGTCATATGTCCCCACATGTCATTTCCCACGTTTTTCATCCATCCGCCGAAATGCGGCGGTTCGACCGTTATTTCGTTTTTTGATTTGAATAAAGGTAATGACCAATTCATTAGCTTTGTCTGGGATCAGGATGGATGGGGAAACTGTCGCGCGAAGCTGCTCGAGACGCAGGTAGGCGGCGGTCATCTGCCGTATGGCATTCATCGGATGATCAAACATCCGGTCAACTACTGCACGATCCTGCGCGAGCCGCTCGCGCGCCAGATCTCGCACTACTGGTATGCGGCGAACGGCAAGAACGGCGAGGTCACACGCGGCGTCAGTGTGTCCACGCCGGAAGCTCTGGCGCAGCAAGGTGTGCTGTCGCTCGACGAGTGGGTCAGCGAATCGCTCGGCGGCAAGAACCTGTTCGTGCACATGTTGAGCGGCGAGCCAGTGGCTAACCAAACGAGCCTCGCCGTTGCGCGAATCCATTTGCGCGAACAGATCGGCACCGTCGGCGTCTGCGAGGACATGAGCGAATTCTTACTGCGGCTTTGCGGTTCGACTGGGATGAAATTGCCGTTCTATTTCGAAGCGAATCGCACCAATGGCACGGCGAAGGGCAAGGCTCACTTAAGCGACGCAACAAGACAAAAATTTATCGAGGACAATAGCCTCGATTACGAACTGTTCCGCGACGCGAGTCAGATCGTGGAAGCTTATGCGAAAGAAACGGGCAGCGTCTTTTCGAATGCGCTCGAATTGGTCCGCGTGATTCAGTCCGAAATCGATCAGCTCGACAATCCGCACGTCTATAGTTCGACCGTTTTCGGCTTCGACGGCTCATTCCTGTCGCGCGTGCATGAGGTGATCCGCCGCTTCGATCTCGCGCCGATCGACACCTATCTGGAGTTCGCGCGAAGCCGGCAGCGTCCGCCGGTCGACCTGTTCGACGGTTTTGTCGACACGGTGCGCGACGGCGTAGTGTGCGGCTGGGCCGTCAACCTGAGCGAGCCGCAGCGGCAGGTACCGCTCGAGGTGCGGGTCGGCACGCAGATCGTCGCGACCGGCTGCAGCGGCGAGCCGCGGCCCGATGTGGCGAGCGCCGGCTATCCGAGCGCATACAGCGGATTTTCGATTCCACTGCCTAACGATATTCCGGAAGGCTTTCGCGTTACCATTGCCGATTCCACCGAAAGCCTGCACAACGCCGGCACGTGGCGGCAAGGCTGGCACTGCGAATGAGCCAGAAAAGCCAAGAGAACCTATCCATGAAAGAGCCGCCCCAGTTCGTGCAATGCTTTCACGGCAAAATCGCGGTGCAGGACCGCATACGCATGTTCGATCAGATGCCCGCCACGATCTGGCTGACCGGCCTGTCCGGCGCCGGCAAATCGACGCTCGCGTTCGCACTCGAGGAGCAGCTGATCGCGCTCGGTCACGCCTGCTATGTGCTCGACGGCGACAACATCCGCCACGGTCTGGCGAGCGACCTTGGATTCGAGCCCGACGACCGGCGCGAAAACATCCGCCGGGTCGCGCACGTCGCCCAATTGATGAACGACGCGGGTCTGATCGTGATTTCCGCACTGATTTCGCCGCTACGCGAAGATCGGGCAATGGCGCGCGCGATCATCGGAGCCGACAAGTTCGTCGAAACCTATGTGTCCGCCTCGCTCGCCACCTGCGCGAGCCGCGATCCCAAAGGTCTTTACGCGAAAGCGAGGTCTGGCGAGATCAGCTCGTTCACCGGCGTATCAGCGCCCTATGAAGCGCCGATCGATCCCGACCTGCACGTCGACACGGGAACGCTGAGCCCCGCGCAAAGCGTCGCGCAGATCTTCCACTACCTGCGCGAAAAGTGCCTCGGAAGGTCCTCTCATCGCACGGCTCACGCCGCGGGCGCCTGATCCGGACAAAAGGTCGTCCGGAAGCGCTCGCCAGCAAGCACATCAACGCCGGCCCCAAACGAAAAAAAACCCGCATAAGCGGGTTTTTTCGTTTGGGGAAACGCCTCGCGGCGCACTCCCCACATGGACTTCCAGCCGGGCCTCGGCCGTGATCCAGACGCGCGGCAGTTCAACCACGCGGCCGGACCACGAGGCCCGAGCGGAATTACATGTCCATGCCCATGCCGCCCATGCCGCCGGGCATGCCGCCAGGCATCGGAGCATCTTCCTTCGGCAGTTCGCAGACAGCTGCGTCGGTCGTCAGCAGCAGGCCAGCAACCGAAGCTGCGTTTTGCAGCGCCGTGCGCGTCACCTTCGTCGGGTCCACGACACCTGCGTCGACCAGGTCGACGTACTCGCCGGTCGCTGCGTTGTAGCCGTAGTTGCCCTTGCCGGCAGCAACCGCTGCCACGACGACACTCGCTTCTTCGCCACCGTTGGCGACGATCTGGCGCAGCGGCTCTTCCATGGCGCGCAGAACGATCTTGATACCTGCGTCCTGATCGGCGTTAGCGCCCTTCAGGCCAGCGATTGCCGTACGTGCACGGATCAGCGCGACGCCGCCACCCGCCACGATGCCTTCTTCCACAGCCGCGCGCGTTGCGTGCAGTGCGTCTTCGACACGTGCCTTCTTTTCCTTCATTTCGACTTCGGTCGCAGCACCGACCTTGATCACCGCAACACCGCCTGCCAGCTTGGCGACGCGTTCTTGCAGCTTTTCACGGTCGTAGTCCGAGGTCGCTTCTTCGATCTGCGTGCGCACTTGCTTGACGCGAGCTTCGATGTTCGCTGCTTCGCCAGCGCCGTCGATGATCGTGGTGTTTTCCTTGCCCACTTCGATGCGCTTCGCCTGGCCCAGTTCAGCCAGCGTTGCCTTCTCGAGCGTGAGGCCGGTTTCTTCAGCGATGACCTGACCGCCGGTCAGGATCGCGATGTCTTCCAGCATCGCCTTACGACGATCGCCGAAGCCCGGAGCCTTGACGGCAACAGTCTTCAGGATGCCGCGGATGTTGTTGACGACCAGCGTTGCGAGCGCTTCGCCTTCGACGTCTTCAGCGATGATCAGCAGCGGACGGCCAGCCTTCGCGACTTGCTCGAGCACCGGCAGCAGGTCACGGATGTTCGACACCTTCTTGTCGTGCAGCAGCACGAACGGGTTCTCGAGCACGGCGACTTGCTTGTCCGGGTTGTTGATGAAATACGGCGACAGGTAGCCGCGGTCGAATTGCATACCTTCGACGACGTCCAGCTCGTCTTGCAGCGACTTGCCGTCTTCGACGGTGATCACGCCTTCCTTGCCGACCTTGTCCATTGCTTCAGCGATGCGCTCGCCGATCGACGAATCGCTGTTCGCCGAGATCGCGCCAACCTGGGCGATTTCCTTGTTGGTCGTGCACGGCTTGCTGATCTTGCGCAGTTCTTCGATTGCAGCTGCAACAGCCTTGTCGATACCGCGCTTCAGGTCCATCGGGTTCATGCCCGATGCGACGTACTTCATGCCTTCGCGGACGATCGATTGCGCGAGAACCGTAGCGGTCGTCGTGCCGTCGCCTGCGTTGTCGCTGGTCTTGGAAGCGACTTCCTTGACCATTTGCGCGCCCATGTTCTGGAGCTTGTCTTTCAGTTCGATCTCTTTCGCGACCGACACACCGTCCTTGGTGACCGTCGGGCCGCCGAAGCTGCGCTCGAGAACCACGTTGCGGCCCTTCGGACCCAGCGTGACCTTCACGGCGTTGGCGAGAATATTCACGCCTTCGACCATCTTGGCACGGGCGGAATCACCGAATACGACGTCTTTAGCTGCCATCTTCTAACTCCTTGAATACTTTGGATATAACCGGGGAAGTAGCGACCTTGCGCTTACTTCTGCACCACGGCCATGATGTCTTCTTCGCGCATCACGAGCAGTTCGTTGCCGTCGACCTTGACGGTCTGGCCTGCGTACTTGCCGAACAGGACGCGGTCGCCGACCTTCACGTCGAGCGCAATGGCTGCGCCCTTGTCGTCGCGCTTGCCCGGGCCGACTGCGAGGATTTCACCTTGATCCGGCTTTTCCGCTGCGGCTTCGGGGATCACGATGCCCGACGCGGTCTTGGTTTCCTGATCCAGACGTTTGACGATCACGCGATCATGCAAAGGACGAAGGTTCATACATACTCCTCTCTGATTGAGACTGAAGAACGCTGAGAAAAACCCGGCTGGCGGAGCCAACCGGAGATGTTGTTAGCACTCTCGTGCAGCGAGTGCTAATTATATGGACGGGCAGTGACAAATTCAAGAAGGGGGAACGCGGTCGAAGTTCACTCACCCTGAAACGTGATTCGCTCGGGCTTGAACCCCGCCCCGTGCGGAACGTCTGCCGTTCGGCATTTTCTCTAAGAAAACAATAATTTACCGACGCGTTGCGTTGAGATTCGGCCCTTGGTGAAGGAGGAGGCGAGCCATGACGACGCAGCGACCTGGGAGCGGAGCGCCCGCTCGAAACGTCAAACTCAGGGAAATCCCCCATAAGCGCGGGCCGTTAGATAGTCAGCCTTCAGGCAAGTCGAGGGGGCTCATGAATGTGCTTCACGGCTAAGGCACCAGTCGGTCCAAGTATATCTTGGACCGTTGCAGCGGCCGTTGATAGTGGGATTGTGAAATTGATAGCAGTTGCAACGACGATACGTGCAGAACCGTAGCGCTATAACTGAGTGCGAAAGATTTGAGATTTTTCCACTCTGAAGATCAGCGACAAATATGTCCAACTGACCAGTCGGTAATTGCGCTCCTCCAGATAGCGAAATATGGCGGAATCTATGACGTCCCTTATCGAAGTCAGCGTAGACTCCACAATAATGATCTTTGGTTTATACCTGCTGATATCAATCGATCGCAAGACTTCGTAATCGTGACCTTCCACGTCGATGGAAAGCAGATCGATTTCCTGACCGGCGTACGGGGTGTGCTCGAGAACGTCGTTCAATGTGGTGGTTTCAACGGTCCGGACGGAGATAGGCTTCTGGACTTCGGCCGCAGCCACTATGGGATCTATGGTCGAAGTCAACCCATAATTCGAAAAATTATAGACTTCCTTGAGCTGTTTCTCGTTCGAGACGGCTGCACATACATTGACATCACCAGACCGCGCAAGAGAAAACGTTTCAATTTTCACCGGATCCATGTCTATGTTGATGCCGCGCCAACCACGCTTGTAAAGCGCATGTGTGTTCGAGAACTTGACAGGGTGGTATGCACCAACGTCGACATAAACACCCTTATTGCACCGGGGACTGATTATCTCGCGCAACACCGCATCCTCTCCAAACTGCGAGTAGTACAAACGCGGCCCGCGTGTTATCCACGTCTTGCGGACGAGCCAAAGGAAGTGTCCGAACGTCTTCGGGTTCAACATAATCGCTCCTCACTTCGAAACGATAACGGCAAAAGGTCAAACAGCGTTTGATCTGAAAGCTTGCCGAGCAGAAGGTCGGTCCGGCATTACGTTAGCTAATATTCACCTATAGCAGCCCTCATTACCGCCGCAAATGTGCCGCAGTACGGACAAAACGATATTCGCGAATTAGTTACATGCTCGAAAAGTCGTTGAGCGTTACATCTGCAGACTACTCGACGGTTAGCTGAACATTAAGCGAAAGTCATAATAATGTGTATTTTTGGCCGAAACCGTCGAGTATGCAAAAAGCTTCCGGTTCCAGCCGGTTCGCGTGTCGTCGACTACAGCCGCGCGAGATTCAGCCCGGCGAAGCCTTCTGCATCAGGCCACGATCCGCCAGATTCGGTCGCCCGACAGCGCGCTCGTTTCACTTCAATTCTGCGCAGGCCGGTGCAACGCATTACCCGCCATCCACTTGAGCCGTTCGCAATTGACCTTGATGCGCGCCGCGAATTCCTTCGGATCTCGCTCGCGCAGTGCGTTCATCTGGCTATTGGTGATGTCGGCGCGGTGCCAGCCCGTGTCCCAGTGCTGATCGAAATCGGTCGCACCGGTCAGGACCTTTCGGAGCCGCTCCTTATAGGCGTCGATCCGCTCGGGCGACACGTCGCAAAACGCCTGCGCGAAGCTTGCGCGCTCACCCGCCGTCTCCGCGCTCATGTTGGCGTCGCTCGCGCCGCTGGCGAGCGGCGCGGCGAGCGACAGCACCGACAGACAGAACGCTGCGCAAAGCGGCCGATAGCGATACGATAGGTTCTTCATCTTCGACTCCTGACGATCCTTCGTGGCGACCAGGGATTGTCCCGATCTTCAACGCCGCCTCGCCGATTGTGTCCTGATTGCACTGCACGATGGCGTTTTCGCGCGCTATCCGATGCATCGCGTGGCCAAACCGCGGTGCTACGCTCGTCAAAGCGGCATTCGCGACGTGCCCGTTCCGGGGAGCCGCGTGGCGCAAGCACCGCAACGCCACGGCCTATTGGCAGGCCGCGACAGAAGCACGAGCGCCAGGCATGAGAACGAGCTCGAACACGACGCGCAACGAGCACAGAACGAAAGCACGACACGAAATCAAACACAAAAAGGCGAGACATCGCTGCGGGAGTGACTGCGATGGCATTTAGAACATATACCGTACTGACGCTGTTGGTGACGAGCACTGCCGCGTTCGCGTGGCGGCCTGTCACCTATCCGATCCGAAGTCAGAGCCCTTACGAGCGCAGCATCGACAACGCGATGTGCTACGCCGAGGCGAACCGCGTGACCGGGGTCAACATGGCCCACGAGTCGCAGATTCCGCCGCGTCAGCCGCCCGCGGCCAAAGGTGCGTCGACCGGCGTACCGTCGAAACCGCCGCTTCCCCCCAGTTCCTTCTCAGCCACGCCGCTGCCGTGGAGCGCGAGCGCGCCCGAAGCCGCGAGCGCGCCGTTGGCTGGCGCGCAAGCGCCTGGCGGCGCATCGTCGGCGAAACCGGTGAACGAAGCCGCGGCCGGCGCCAGCGCGCCAGGCGCGGCAGCCACCGCGGCGGCGAATGCACCGCCGAACGCATCGGCAGCGGCAACGGGCCCCAGTGCGAGCGCGGCACCCGGCGCGTCGGATGGGGCGGCCGCTTCGCTGCAGGCCAACGCGGCGTCGAACGTGAAGCTGCCGCCGCTGCCCGCGCCCGAGCCGCCGATGACCCGCTATTGGGCCGCCTACGGCGCGTGCATGCAGGCGCGTGGTTACGTCGTCCAGTAGTCCGGCCGACGCCGCTTACGGGCGTCGTTGCATTCATTCTTTTTGATGGCGCCGCCCGTCGGCGCCAGTGGAGCGACACGGCCATGCCGCGCGACACGACCTCCGACCAGCCGTTTTTCCATCACTGCGCATACTGCGGCGTGCCGCTGTCGGGCCGCTTTTCGCCGTGTCCGGCATGCCATGCGCTGCCGATCGATTCGTTCGATACGGACGACACGCCCGGCGAGCGTTCCGCGCGATCCCGGGCGCTGAGCGCATCGCGCACGCAACTCGAACCGCTGCCAGCGGCCGCGAGCTTGCCCGCGGACCGTTCGTCGCGACGCTCCGCGCAAACGAAGATGAGCCCCTACGATCTGATCGACGAAGCGACGTTCGAGCCGGGCGGGCGTCGACGGCGGCATCCGCTCGCGCTTGCCGCAGCCGCGCTCGCGACGCTCGGCGTCGTGTACGTCGCCTTCGTTCTACTCAACGACGACGATGCGAGCGTCGACACGCCGGTCACGGTCTTCGGCACGGTGCGCCCGGACACCCCTGGCCAAGCCCCTGCACAGAACGTTGCGCGGAATGCGGCGCCGTCGGTTGCCGCGGCGCCGAAGCCGGCGTCGATCGTCGCGCAACGGCCGCATCCCGTTGTCGCCGCGCGGCAGCAACCCGCGAACGTGCACGCGGCCCCCGTCGCGCCACCGGCACCGCCCGTCGTTGCGACCGCGCCGACCGTCGCGCCATCGTCACCGCCGGTCGTTGCGACCGCGCCTGCCGTAGCGCGATCGAGCCCGCCCATCGTGGCGACCGCACCGACCGTTGCGCCATCGTCACCGCCCGTCGTTGCGACCGCGCCTGCCGTAGCGCGATCGAGCCCGCCCATCGTGGCGACCGCGCCGACCGTCGCGCCATCGTCACCGCCGATCGTTGCGACCGCGCCTGCCGTAGCGCGATCGGCTCCACCCGTCGTGGCGACCGCGCCCGTCCCAGCGCGACCGTCAACGCCCGTCGTTGCGACCACGCCGACCGCCGCGCGACCGACACCGCCCGTTGTCACGACCGCGCGCGCCGTAGCGTCAACGAAGACATCGAGCGCGGCCATCTCCGCGGCCACGCCGCGTGGCACGGCGCTCGCGTCGACCAGCACCAACACCGACACGATGGCCGCCCCGCTCACGCAAGCCGACAAACAGCGCGCCGACGCCGAGCGCAATCTGAAAGCCGCGCACGGCTATCTGCGACGAGGCAATCTGGCGGCGACCAGAGCACGCCTCGCCGCCGTAATCACCGCGCAGCCCGACAATCGCGACGCGCGCAGCATGCGCGCCCAGGTGAGCACGCTGGAGCAGCAACGCGACGCGTTGCTGAGCCTCGCGCGCGGCTGCAGCAACGTCGGACATTGGGAGTGCGCGTCGCACAACGCCAACGAAGCGTTGCGGATCGATTCGAGCAGCAAGGCCGCGCAACGGCTCGGCGCGCTCGCGTCGCACGAGTCGGCGTGGCAAACCATGCAGCCGACGGCGGAAGAGTCGCGCGCATTGCGCGATCTGCTGCGTCACCACTAAGGATTGCGAGGTATCTCGCGGGACGGCGGCACGGGCGTGCAGTCGATCACGCCCGCCCGCGCGGCGCCCCGAAAGACGCGCGCGCGGGCAGCAGTGTCAGCCGGCGATGCTGTCGTAGCCGTAATAGCCGCCCTGATACCCCGAGCCGAGAAACGCCGCTTCCTGCGGCACGTCGGTGAGCAGCACGCCGCGCAGACCGACGCCACCGTTACGCAGGCGTTTGGTGGTTTCGATGATCTCATGCAGCGGTTGACGCCCATGCCGCACGACGAGCAGCGTCGTCGCCGCGTATTTGCCGATCAGCGTCGAGTCGGTCACGGCGAGCACCGGCGGCGTGTCGATGATCACGACGTCGTATTGCGGCTTCAACACCTCGAGCATCGCTTCGAAGCGTTTGCTCATCAGCAGCTCGGCCGGGTGCGAAGGCAGCGTGCCTTTCGCGAGCACGTCGAGGTTGGGCAGCACGTCGCGCTGGATCATCGCGTTGAGATCGCCGCCGCACAGCACGTCGGACAGTCCCGGCCGATGGCTGACGCCGAAATGCGAATGCACGTCGCCGCGTCGCATGTCGCCGTCGATGATCAGCACGCGCTTGTTCGCCGACGCGACCAGCGTCGCCAGATTCACCGACAGGAACGACTTGCCCGCATCGGGCCGCGAGCCGGTGATCATCACGACGTTATTGGCCGCATGATCGAGCGACAGCTGCAGCGAGGTGCGCAGATTGCGCACCCCTTCCACCGCGATATCTTCGGGCGCCTGTTGCGCCAGCACATGCTGCCCGCGCTGGCGCAGCGACACCTTTTCCTGCAGGCGCAATTGCGTCTGGCTGCGCGGCACCACCGCGAATACCGGCACGCCGAGCATCCCCTCGAGTTCGTCCGGGCGCTCCACGCCGCCGCGCATCGCGCGCCGCAAGAAGACCAGCAGCAAGCCGAGCGCGAGGCCGCCGCCGAGCGAGATCAGGATCACCAGCATGCGCTTCGGCCACACCGGATCGTCGGGCGTTTCGGCGAAGTCCACCACGCGCACGCCGCTCACCTGCCCCGCCTGCGCGACCCGCAGTCGCTGCACGCTGTTGAGCAGGTTCATGTACAGATCGGTGTTCACGTGCACGTCGCGCTGCAGACGCAGCGCGGTCTGCTCGGTGTCGGGCATCGTCGAGACGCTGTGGTTCATCGTGCTCTGCGCGCCCTGCAACGCGGCGATCTGCGCATCGAGCGCGGCGACCATCGGATGATTCGGCGTAAAGCGCTGCAACAGCTCCGCGCGCTGCTGCTGCAGATCGAGCAGCTTCGTCTTGTTGTCGACGATCTGCTGCAGCAGCAGCTTGCTTTCTTCACCGAGATCGACGGCGCCATGTGTATTGCGGAACTTGCCGTAGCGCTCTTCCGCGTCGTCGAGCGCCTTGCGTGCGTCGGGCAGTTGCTGTTCGAGATACGCGAGCGTGTGATCGGATTCGGTCGAACGGCTCGCGAGATCCTGCCGCACGAACTGGCGCGCCACGTTGTTGACGATCGCCGCGGTCAGCGCCGGATCGGCGCCTTCGAGACTCACGCGGATCACGCCCGAGTCCTCCGCCGTTTCCTGCACGACCATCGTCTTCGCCAGACGCTCCACCGTGCCGAGCGTCGACGCGCGCGTCAGCTCGAAACGCGAGCCGGGCGCGCCGACCAGTGTGTCGACGTGCAGCGTGACCGGGCCGACCGCGGTATCGGTTTGCACGGTCTCGCCGACGCGCCCCGACAGGATCGCGCTGCCGTGAGGATCGCGCAGCATGAAGGTGTTGCCGGCGCCCGCGACCAGCGTGAAGGTCTCGCCATACAAGTCCTTCGACGTGTCGAAGCGCGACACCGCGATGCTCTCGTTGCCCCACGCGAACCCGCGCAGGTTGACGAACGACGGCAGCCGGAACCACCAGTGCCCGTTCACGAGTCCGGCGATCTTGCTGCCGATCACCGGCAGATAACGCGGCTTCGCCGTGATGTCGAGGTGCAGCGCGCGGACCGCCTCCTCGGTGACGAGACGCGACTTCAAAAGCTCGATCTGCGCCGCGGTCGACGGCTTCGAATCGTACGCGCCGGGAAGCGGCGCCGCCGCGTCCCGGCCGTTCGCATTGACGTTCACCGCGTTCGCCGTCCTGTCCTGGACGTGAAACAGCACGTCCGAACGATAGACCGGCGGCGTGAGGAACGCGTACGCGCAACCGAGCGCGAGCGCGATCAGCGTCACGGTGAGGATCGTGCGCCAACCGCGCACGATCGTGCGCACGTAGTCCGCCAGATGCAACTGCCCCGGTTCATACACGCCGGCGTAACGGTTTTCGTAATTGATTGCCATGTTTTCACCCAACAAGGCCTGCCGGTTCAGATATCGCGTCACGCATGCGTCACTTCGTCAAGACGACGCCCGTCACCGCCGCGTTGATCGCCGGCAGCAGCAGGTTCAGCACACGGTTGAAGCGAACCAGACCGCCCTGACCGACGTACACGATGTCCTTCGGCTGCAGCTCGAACTGGTTCGCAAGCAGCATCGCCACCGGCGAGGTCGCATCGAGGTGATAGATCTGCGGCGAGTCGCTGGTCGAATTGCGGATCACGAACAGCTGCTGCCCCGAGGCCGTATTCGAGTCGAAGCTGCCGCCGTCGGAGATCGCCTGCGACAGCGTCAGCGAGCCGTTGCGCAACGGCAGCACCGTGGCCGGCTTGTTGACTTCGCCCATCACGTAGACGCCGCTGTCTTCGCGCGCGTTCACGCGCACGGTATCGCCCGGCTGCAGATAGATATCCGACGGATTGCGGCCGCGCTTGACGAGGTCGTCGATGTTCAGCCGATAGGTCTTGCCGTCGCGGATCAGATCGACCCGGCTGCGATCCGCGGTCGTGTTGAAGCCGCCGCTCAGGCCGATCGCGTTCGTCAGCGACATCGGAACGTCGTTGATCGATTGCGTGCCCGGTGTGCGCACTTCGCCGTCGATATACACCGTCGCGTTACGGAACGACGCGACGCGCACCGTCACCTCGGGCTTCTGATAGACCTTGCTCAGCCGCGAATGCAGTTCGCGCTGGATCGTCGCGACGTCCTTGCCGGCGACATGCAGGTTGCCCGCGTACGGAAACTGGATGTCGCCGTTCTCGTCGATCAGGAAGCCCGGCATTGCATCGGAAGGGCGCGAGGTCGTCGGCGGCTGTCCCAGCGCGGCCGCGAGTTCCGGGTGATCCCACACGACGATCTGCAGCACGTCGCCGGGGCCGACCCTGTACATGGCCGGCTTGCCGAACAGACCCGTCGTCGCCGGCGGCAACGCCGAGGCAGTCTGGTCGGCACTCATCTTCTTCAGCAGTTCCAGATTGATATCGGTAATCGGAATCTGCTTCTGCTGCGAGGCTTCGGTACTGAATTCGCCACCCGTGTCCTGAATCGCGGCCGGCGTGATCATCCGTTGTCCCGGTACGATCTGACATCCGGAAAGCAATGCTGCGCTTGCGAAAACCACAAGACTTCCTGTGCGAAAACCAAGTGAGCTCATGATCTTTACTCCTTCGCCCCGAGGCGTTGTTATCGACTTTCTAGTAAGCGTTTCGATGCACCAGTCCGGCGACAATCGTCGCGCCGATGATCCGCATGTCGAGGGCGAACGACCAGTGACCCAGGTAGTACAGGTCATGTTCGACGCGACGCTCCATTTTCTCGATGCGGTCGGTTTCGCCACGGAAGCCGTTGATTTGCGCCCAGCCCGTGATTCCCGGTTTGATCCGGTAGCGATTGATATAGCCCGCGACCACCTTCTGATAGAGGTCGTCGTGCTCGAGCGCATGGGGACGCGGTCCTACGACCGACATGTCGCCACGCAACACGTTGAAAAATTGCGGCAGCTCGTCGAGGCTCGTGCGGCGCAGAAACGCGCCCACTTTCGTCACGCGCTTGTCGTTGCGCGTCGCCTGGCTCAAGGTGCCCTTCGCTTCGGCATGCACGCGCATCGAGCGGAACTTGTAGATCGTGAACACTCGGCCGTCCGCGCCCTTGCGCTTCTGTTTGAACAGCACCGGTCCGCGCGAGGACAGCTTGACCGCGATCGCGATGCCAAGCAGCAGCGGCGCGAGGGCAACGATCGCGGCCGCGGCGAACAGCCGGTCGAAGACTTCCTTTTTCAGCATCGCGTTGGCCGACAGCGGCGAGGCGACCAGATTGATCGCCGGCACGCCGAGCAGATCGACCACGCCGCTGCCTTCGAACAGCGCATGGCTGCGCACGTCCGGCATGAAGCGGATATTCACGAGGTCGTCGCGGAACTCGTCGATCAGCGCGCAGATCAGCGGCTCCTCGGACAGCGACAGCATCAGCCATAGCTCGTGCACGTCGTTGGTGCGGATGTAGTCGGCCAGCAGATCGACGCGATCGAACACCGGCACGCACGGATTCGTCACGCCGGAGTCGTCCGGGCGCGTGTTGTAGACGGCGGTCGCGCGAAAGCCCGCGGTCGGCGCCGACTCGATGCGGCCCAGGAGCGCATCGCACTGCGAACCGCTGCCGACGATCGCCACCTGATGCAGGTTCATACCCGCGCCGCGCGCCCGCGCGAGCACCGCGTGCGCGATCACCCGGTTCGCGATCAGCAGGCCACCCGTCGTCGCGGTCCAGTACGAGAACCACAGCCGCGACACGATATCGATGCGATGCAGCGAGTACATCAGCACGAGCGCGCAGGCCTGCACGATCAGCCACGCGAGCGACACCTGACCGGCGAGCCCGAGCTTCGAGCGGCCGCGCCATGATTCGTAGACGCCGAACGCGGGGAAGATCGCGAGCGCGAACGCAGCCGAAAACATCACCAGCGCCCAGTAGAAACCCGACTGGCCGAGATAATCAAAGCGGATCCGCGACGCCACGGTCGCACCCGCCAATACCAGAGCGACATCGAAAATCCGCGCGAGCAGATCCTGAAACTTGCGCATTTTACTTACCTCGTTCTGCCGTTCCTGTACGCAAAAAGGGGCGTGCATGGGCTGCCTACGGGCAGCGGCCGTAGTTGTCGTCAAACCTCACGATGTCGTCTTCGCCGAGATAGGTACCCGACTGGATTTCGATGATTTCGAGCGGCACCCTGCCGGGGTTTTCGAGCCGGTGACGCGTGCCGAGTGGAATGTAGGTCGATTCGTTTTCGCTGAGCAGGAACTGCTCTTCGCCGCGCGTGACGAGCGCGGTGCCGCGCACGACCACCCAATGCTCAGCGCGATGATGATGGAGTTGCAGCGACAGCTTTGCGCCGGGCGTCACGACGATGCGCTTGACCTGGAAGCGCTCGCCGCGATCGATCGAGTCGTAGAAGCCCCACGGGCGCCGCACCTTGCGATGCGCGTCGGCCTCCGGCGCGTGCTGCGCCTTGATGCGCGACACGAGCCCCTTGACGTCCTGCACATGCGAGCGATCCACCACGAGCACCGCGTCCGCGGTCTCGACCACGACGACGTTCGCGGTGCCGACGCACGCGACGAGCCGCCCTTCCGAATGCGCATAGCAGGACACCGCGCCTTCGAACGCCACGCGGCCGCGCCCGGCGTTGCCGTTCGGGTCCTTCTCCATCGCGGCCCATACCGCGTCCCATGAGCCGAGGTCGGACCAGCCGGCTTCGAGCGGGATCACGACGCCGGGGGGAATGACCGCGGCTCGACTTTGAGCTTGCATATCGTTCTGTGCCGCGCCTTGCGCTTCGACATTGCTCGCGCTGTCGTCTTGCGCCGGCGCCGGTTCGGTCAAACGCTCCATCACCGCGTAGTCGATCGAATCGGCGGGCACGTCAAGGAACGCGTCGTGCGATGGCCGGAATACGTCGCCGTCCTGCTTGCCGCTCGCGAACGCGGTTGCGCACGGCGCATGCATGTCGGGCCGCAGCGCCGCGAGCGTGTCGAGCCACACGCGCGCACGCACGATGAAGATGCCGCTATTCCACCAGTAGGTGCCGGCCGCCAGGTATTGCATCGCGATTTCCTCGGCGGGCTTCTCGACGAAACCGTCGATCGCGTGGCCGCCAGCGGTCAATGCCGCGCCGATCCGGATATAGCCGAAGCCGGTGTCGGCACGCGTCGGCGGCACACCGAGCGTCGCAATCGCGCCCTCGCTCGCGTGGTGCGCCGCGCACGCTAGCGCCCGCTGCAGGGCAGGCACGTCCGCGATCGCGTGGTCGGCCGGCATCACGATCAGGATCGCGTCGTCGCCGGCCGCGCACGCGAGCGATGCCGCGAGCGTCAGCGCGGGCGCCGTGTCGCGGCGCGCGGGCTCGACGATCAGACGCGCGTCGACGCCGTTTTCATGCAACTGTTCGGCGATCACGAAGCGATGCTCCTCGCCGCACACGACGATCGGCGAAGCGTCGACGCTCCAGCCCGCCGGGAAGCTCTCGAGGCGCCGCGCGGTCGCCTGCAGCAGCGAGTCGGAGCCGACCACGTCGATCAGCTGCTTCGGAAAGTTTTCGCGCGACACCGGCCAAAGCCGCGTGCCCGAGCCGCCCGCGAGAATGACCGGGACGATGTGCGCGCAGCGCGCGCCAGCAACCCCGGCGCTTGCGCCGTTCGGCTCGACGGATCGGGCGCTCACACCTGCCTGCGTCAACATATCGGGAATCCTTTTCGATCTGCAAGGTATGACGAACAACGGACCCGTCCCCGCCTGTCACGCGCGGTTACCGGGCTGGCTCCGTCGGTGCTACTCGCCTGCCATACGGCGGCTTTGAATCCTGAACTCGGTCGGCGAAATCCTCATCCGCTTGCGAAACACTTTCGCGAGCCGGTCGCCGTTGCCCATCCCGGTGCGCCGGGCGATCTTGTCGACCGGCAATTCCGATTCGGTCAACAGGCTGCACGTCACCGCGAGGCGCTCGTGCAACAGGAAACTCGACGGCGTGATACCCATTTCCATCTTGAAGCGGCGCAGAAAGTTGCGCTCGCTCATCGCCGCGAACTGCGCGGCATCCGCAATCGAAATCGCCTGCTGGCAGTTTTCCTGCAGCCAGCGCGCCGCCGCGCGAACCTTGTCGCCGGGACTCATGCCGCCGTCCTCGCCGAGCAGCGGCGCGAGGTTCGTGCACGAGTCGGACAGCAGCCGCTCGGCAGCCGAGCGCGCGGTCGCGTTGCCCAGATCGCGCTTGATCATCGCGAGCGCGCTGCGCATCGATTCCAGCCGGTCGTTAAGGTCGACGACGCCCTGCTCCGCCGAGCCCGCGCCATTTCTGGCCAAGGCCGGCTGGTGCGGGTCGCTCCCGTCCTTGTCCTCGGGCAGGGCCGCCGCGTCGAGCACCGCGCGCCCTTCGGCGATCGGCCGGATCATCGCGGTGTTGCGACGCACGCGCCGCAGCCATCCAAGCAGACGCTCATCGCGCGCCGCCGCCGCCGCGCCCTTGCCGCCCGCCACATAGAGCGCGTCGAAGCCGCCGTAATGGCGCGCGTCGAGTCCGTCGGTCCAGACGCGCAAACCCGACGACGAAATCACCATGCCGCCGCCGGCGGACAAGAACGACACGTCGTACAGCCACGCGCCCGAACCGGAAGTGGCGAGTTCGTTGGCAGCCTGGAACACCTCGGCGATCACGCCCGCCCCTTGCAGCGAGCAGTCGTTGAACAACAGAATCGCGACACGACGCACGCCCTTGTTCGGAGCATGCACCCAGCGCAGCATTGCAGACTCGAGACTCGCGCAGGTCATAGTCATCCTCTCGACAGAAAACGATCTACTACACCTTTTACGATCACGCACAATGCGAACTCCGCGCAGTGCATCATAGCGACGGCCTCCGGCGCTCTGCCGTCATGTCCGAAAGTGCAGACATATTGGCACTATGAATACGTGATCGGCCAGTGCAATTCGGCACAATACCGAAACGACCTTCTTTTCACTGGATTAATCGTCTAACCGCATATGGTTGAATATGCACTCGCAAATCTTAATGCAATTTGAAAAATGAATGCGTACGCCAGCGCACACTGCGCGGCTACTCGAAAAACGGCGTGTCCCGCCTTATGTACCCACCGAGGCGGCATTTTGAAAGAGATTTTTTCCCGAATTGGCTATCGATGAGTGAAACAGCCCCGGCCCTACCAAGCGGGTCCGGCTGCATCGGCAACTTCCCCTGACGATCCGCGCAAGCGCCGCGCAACCGACCCTTCGGCCGTCCAATGCAAGCACTCAACGCGCCAGAACGGATTATTTAATCTATTTTTATTGATGGCGGGAATATTAAAGTGGCGATTAACGTTTCAAACCTGAAACACTGATATCGGACGACTTTAGCGCCCCCGCAATAGATGGGCCAGTGGCGGAATAAGTCGGGTGCGAGCGGGTGCATTTCCGCCAACCGATTGCGGAAATGGACTACGAGGTTTCCGCAAAAGGGGTTGGGGACAGCGAACGAGGTCCGCCATCCCTATGCAACGACTGTGACACCCGTCGAGAACGCGCCGCGTAATGGCACGACGCGACGATAGTTCGGCGTCGCCTGACAGGTTTACGGCGGGCAAGCGCACATAAAAGTGGTTCTGAACGGGGTACGATGCCCCCGACAAACGCGCTGGAACCGCACACATGAACGGCATTTCATGGATCACGCTGATACTTGCCACGATGATCGGCGGGGTCCTGTTCGCAATGATCGGCGTGGTGCTGCTCGCGCTGCTGCTCGGCAACGTATCGGACCGGCTGTCGAGCAACGACGAGACTCGCCAGGACTCATAGGGCCTGTTCACGCTAATAACGGGCTTGCGCTGGCCGCCAGAAGGGCCGACCGCAAGGAATGCGACGCAACGAATACTCGACGTATTCGCAAGGAGCATGACGCGGCGGTCGGCCGTTCTGGCGGCCAGCCCCTTGAAGGTTTTTTAATACAGGGGAACGTGCCTTTCCGCCCGTATTGCGGCGTCGGTCGTCGCTTGTTTGGCTCGGCCAAACGGCGCTCCTCTCTCCTTGCACTACGCGCGGAAAGGCACGTTCGCAAGCCCGTTATTAGCGTGAACAGGCCCTAGCTACTTCGAAAGATCCTCGAGCGCGACATCGCGCGTCTTCGGTCCCAGCGTACCGATCGCGACCATGACGATCGCCATTGCCCCCGAGATGAACACGAACACGCCGTTCACGCCGAAGCGACCGAGGCAGGCGGCGATCACGAACGCCGAGAACATCGCCGAAATCCGGCTCCACGAGTAGACGAAGCCGACCGCGCGCGCGCGGATACCGGTCGGAAACAGTTCGGCCTGGTACGCGTGATAGCTGTATGAAATGATGTTGCCCGCGAGCACGAGGCACACGCCGAGGCTCACGAGCAGCACCGTCTCGCGCGCCTGGCTGAACGCGAGTCCGCACACGACGTTGACCGCCGCCATGCAGACGATGACGGTCTTGCGCTCGAAGCGATCGGCGATCAGCAGCCCCAGCAACGGCCCGAGCGGCGCCGCGATCGCGATGATGCTCGCGTACATCAGACTCGTCGTCACCGTAATGCCCTGCTTCATCAGCAGCGTTGGAATCCAGTTCGCGAAGCCGTAGTAGCCCATCGTCTGGAACACGTGAAAGATGATCAGCATCAGCGTGCGCTTACGATACGGCGGCACCAGCAGATCACGAAACGCGGCCCGCGCGCGCACCGGTTCGGGCAGCGCGGGCTCGGGCAACGGCAGGCCGCATTGGCGCCGATACTCGCGCGCGACGCGTGCTTCGAGACGCGTCATCACCGCGTCGGCTTCGTCGAGGCGGCCTTTTTGCGCGAGCCAGCGCGGGCTCTCCGGCAAGCCGCGGCGAATCCACCACACCACGATCGCGCCAATCGCGCCGATCAGCACGACCACACG
Organism: Paraburkholderia sp. MM5384-R2; assembly: GCF_014201025.1. NCBI lineage: Bacteria > Pseudomonadati > Pseudomonadota > Betaproteobacteria > Burkholderiales > Burkholderiaceae > Paraburkholderia > Paraburkholderia sp. MM5384-R2. The sequence continues at coordinate 4,570 of NZ_JACHDI010000003.1, read as the reverse complement.
CCAGCCGTCGAGACCGAACAGGCGTTGCGGCACCAGCAGATACGACAGGAACGCGACGATCGGCACCGCGCAGAAGCCGACCGCCTGCGAGCACGCCGAAGCGCGCCCGCGAATGTGCTTCGGCACGAGTTCGGAAATATACGTGCCGATCGTGACGATCTCGACGCCGATGCCGATGCCCGCGATAAAGCGCCAGCAGTTCAATCCGAGCGCCGTGTGCTGGAACGCCATCACGACGTTGGCCGCCGTGTACCACAGCAGCGACCAGGTGAAGATCGCGCGCCGGCCGAAGCGATCGGCGAGAAAGCCGCAGGCCGCCGTGCCGATGAACAGGCCCGCGAACAGCGCGGCGATGAAACTCGCGACGCCGCTCGTGCCGAACAGGCCGCGCGTCGTGGCCGTCAGCAGGCCGCTGTGCACGAGTCCCGGCGCGATATAGCCGGAGTACATCAGGTCGTAGAGTTCGAAGAACATGCCGAAGCTCAGCAGCATCACGAGCTGCCAGATCGTGCGGGTCGCGGGTAGCCGGTCGAGCCGCGCGGAAATGCGCGCGCCGTCGAGCGCGATCGCGCCGGCGCGGTCCGAGCCTGCCGCATCCGCGCCCGCGTCCGCGGGTGAGCCGTCGAGCGCGCCGGCATCGCCGAGCGCCGTTGAGTACATCGCCTGATTCGACGATTTCATCGTCTGTCTCCAGAATTATTGGTCTATTGCCCGCTGCAGCGGGTCAAGTGCGGCACGACGCTCACGCAGCCGCGCGCGGCGCCCGCGATTCCGCCACGCCACCGCCGAGCTCCGCGATCCGCGCGTCGTCGAACCCGAGTTCGCGCAGCACCTCGACGGTGTGCTCGCCGATCTTCGCGATCGGCCGACGCGGCCCGAGACGCGCACCGTCGAGCGAAATCGGCAGCAACGGCATCGCGGTTTCGCTGCCGTCGTCGAGCGTCAGCGGCACCAGGCCGCCGCTCGCGTTCAGGTGCGGATCGTCGAACAACTCCTCGGGCTTCGTGATCGACGCGAACGGAATGTGATTGCGCTCGAACAGCGGCACGAGCGTCGCGCCGTCGAGACGGCTCAGGCTTTCGCCGAGCGTCTGCAGCAGCCAGCCGCGCGCGAGCACGCGGTCGTTGTTGGTCGCGAGGCGCGCATCGGCGAGCAGATCGTCGCGTTCGAGAATCGCGCACAGCGCGCGCCACTGCGCGTCGCCGGTCGCGGCGATGAACATTTGCTCGCCGTACGCGAGCGTAAACACGTCGTAGACGGCCCAGGCGCTGATGCGCTCGGGCATCGGCGCGGCAGCCACGCCGGTCGCCGCGAACTGCTGCATGTGCTGCGCCGAGAGCAGCACGCAGTTCTCGAACAGCGCGCTCTGCACCTCCTTGCCGCGGCCGCTCGCGTGCCGTTCGTGCAGCGCCGCCAGCACGCCGATCGCGCCGAACATGCCGCCCATGATGTCGTTGACCGAGCTGCCCGCGCGTAGCGGACGGCCCACCGGACCGGTCATGTACGCGAGGCCCGCCATCATCTGCACGACTTCGTCGAGCGCCAGACGATGTTCGTACGGACCATTGAGAAAGCCCTTGTGGGACACGTAAATCAGCCTGGGATTGCGCTCGCGCAGCGTCGCGTAATCGAGGCCGAGACTCGCCATGCGGCCGGGCTTGAAGTTTTCGACGAAGACGTCGGCGCCATCGACGAGTTGCTTCAGCGCGGCGAGACCGGCTTCACTGTCGAGATCGAGCGCGACGCTCTTCTTGTTGCGATTGAAGGTGCGGAAAAAGCCCGCGCCGGTGCCGAGCAGCCGGCGCGTGCTGTCGCCGCGCGGCGGCTCGACCTTGATCACTTCGGCGCCGAGGTCGCCGAGAATCATGCCGCAGGTCGGACCCATCACCATATGCGACAACTCGATCACGCGGATGCCCGCGAGCGGCAAGGTACCCGGCTGCGGCGAGGACGTCGACGACGAAGCTGAAGTAGCGGAGGAAAGCGGAGTCATTGCGGCACCTGCGGAACGGAAGAATGGGGAGAACGCAAAGATTCGGCGTAGCTGGCGGAGTCGCGCGCGACCGCTTGCGCGTGCGCGAACTGTTTCGGCAATCCCGCTCGCGCGAGATAGCCGTACAGCGGCTCGCCCGGCAGCGCTTGCGCCAGCACCGCGCGCGATGCGAGTAGCCGCGCGATGTCGATACCGGTGTCGTAGCCCATGCTGTGGAGCATGAACACGAGGTCTTCGGTATTGACGTTGCCGGTTGCGCCCGGCGCATGCGGACAGCCGCCGAGACCAGCCAGCGACGCATCGAACTCGCGGATCCCGTGCTGCAGCGCGACCAGCGTGTTGGCGAGCCCGAGGCCGCGCGTGTCGTGGAAATGCAGCGAGCGCAGCCGGTCGCCCGCGACGTCGCGCACCAGTTCGATGACCTCGCCGACCTGATGCGGCGTCGCTTCGCCGGTCGTATCGCCGAGCGCGATCACGTCGGCGCCGGCCTGCACCGCGGCGCGCGCGATCGCGGCGATTTCCGCGTACGACACGGCGCCCTGCAGCGTGCAGCCGAACACCGTCGATAAACCGGCGATCAACTCGACGCGGCGCCCACCTGCCGGGAACGCGCCATCGATCAGCTCGCGCATCGCGGCGAACGCGTCGATCATCTCGGCGGGTGTCTTGCGCACGTTCGCGGCGCTATGCGCGGCGCTCACCGAAATCGGCGCGACGATGCGCTCTACGCCAGCCTCGAGCGCGTGCTGCGCGCCCTTCAGGTTCGGCACGAGCGCGCTCACGCTGAGATCGTCGTAGCTACGGGCGTGGGCGACTACGTCGGCGGCGTCCGCCATTTGCGGCAGCAGCTTCGCCGGCACGAACGATGCGACTTCCATGTGGCGCACGCCGGCCGCGTAGGCGGCGTCGATCCAGCGCCGCTTGTCGTCGGTGGACATGATGCGGGCAATGCTTTGCAGACCGTCGCGCAGACCGACCTCGGTCACGACGACGCGCTCGCGGGTTTCATTCATTGGTTGGAATCCTGGTCGTGGACGCGGGCTTCAGAGGCCCCTTGGATGGAAGTGATGCGCTGACTGGGTCACAGCGTGCCCGCGTGCTGGCGCGCGGCAAAGTCTGCTTTGACGAAGCACACCATCGCCGCTCACGATGGCCGCTCAGGCCGATGGCGCGGGCTTTGGCGCTCGCCTGGGTGAAATGCTTAGGGGTTTGTCTGGGGAGGTGGCGAAGGCGCGGGTGACGAGGTGCATCGCCCGTCTTACATCGCGCCCAGCAGATGCTCGAGCAATCGCGCGGCCGCCAGCGTCAACGCCGCGCGATCGCGCATGCAGATCACGAAGCGCCGCGCGGCCCACGCCTCGCGCAACGGCACGGCGACGATGCCGTACTCGTCGGCCGCATGGCGCGGCAGCGCCTCGCGCGGCAGGATCGCGACCGCGAGACCCGCCTGGATGAAGCGATAGGCGGCGTCGAACGTCGATACATAGGTGCGGTAATTCAACTCGCTGCCCTTCTCCAGCGCGATGCGCTGCATCAGCGCATTGACCGACGCATTCGATGCGAGCCCCAGATGATCGAACCCGAGCGTCTGCTCGAAGCCGATCTGCGCCTCGCCCGCGAGCGGATGCGCGCGCGGCACGATCAGCGCGAGATGGTCGGCGCGATACGGCAGCGTGTCGAGACTGCCGAGCGGCACCGTGTCGCGGCAGATGCCCAGATCGGCGACGCCCTCTTCGAGCCCGCGCACGATGTCCGCGCTGACGCGCTCCTCGACGTCGACACGAATCGCCGGATTCGCCTGCAGAAACGCCGACAACGCCTCGGGCAAAAACTCCACCATCGACGACACGTTGGCGAGCACGCGCACATGCCCACGCGCGCCGGCCGCGTACTCGCTGAGTTCGGCCTGCAGGCGTTCGTGCCCGCGCATGATGAGCCGCGCGTGGCGCAACAGCGCTTCGCCGGCGGCGGTCGCGCGCACGCCGCGCTGGCTGCGCGACAGCAACGCGACATCGACGAGCGCTTCGAGATCGGCGAGCCGCTTGCTGACCGCCGACGGCGCGATGAACTCACGCTCGGCCGCGCGCGCGATCGTGCCTTCCTCGCACACGGCGATGAACAAGCGCAGCGTCACCTGATCGATTTGCCACATCGGCGCAGCGGATTTGTGGGTTGGGGGTGGGGGAAATTATGGTTGATCGTTGAAAACTGTGGAGGGATTTCTGGCGCTTGCGGAACGGCTCGAACGTGTTGAATGGCGCCAAGCTTCGGTCTTTGTCGCACATTTGTCGCCGCCGTGCGCCGCCACGCATCAACGAAGCGCATCTGGCGCTCACGCTTCCGGCTGATCCTCCACGGCTCGAACTGCTTCACGTACCAGCGCCACACCGCGGCTTCGCAGATTTTCAGCAATGCGTGTGATCGCCAAGGCGTGCCGCTCGATGATGCCGAAGCGACGCAGAAACAAGCACACTTGACGCTCGATCGGGATAGGGGCAGGCCTCGCGGCCCGACCCCTCCCACACCACCGTGCGTACGGGTCCGTACACGGCGGTTCGGATCGGTTGATCGACTATG